>JANQJG010000046.1 GCA_028281785.1 Rhodospirillales bacterium | reverse complement strand
CCATTTAATCGCGTGAATCTGATCTAACTCATTGAAGTAGAGCGGATTCACGCGATCAATCGGAAACATGCGGTGTTTCCAATTGATCGCGATCCGCTCTAGATGGCTCTTCATCTGAAGAAGCCAGTCAAACCAAACCGTGTACCTTCGCAAACGGATCCCAGGTTGGATCCTTGTGCCAGGTGTACTCGCACAAGGTGGCAACCTGTTCAGCCCGCGCGACGCCGTGCATCCTCGAAATAGCCGCAAGGGTCATGTCCATGCCGGCGGATACGCCCGAGGAAGAGAGGAACCGGCCGTCCTCGACCCAGCGCGCCTGACGCTGCCAGTCGACATTCGGTCCCCGCGAGGCGACCCAGGCAAACGCGGCTTTGTTGGTCGTTGCTTTCTTGCCATCCAAGAGACCGGCTTTGGCGAGCAACGCGCTTCCCGTGCAGACACTCAGAACGAATTCCGCGCGATCGGCGGCCTGCGCGATCCACTGAAGCAACTCCGTGTTGCCGACTTCCCTCCGTGTCCCTCTGCCACCCGGCACAAAGAGGATGTCGAACTCGGTGCTCTGACCTGTCGAGCACTCGGCGACCGCCGAGAGCTTTTGGCCGCTCTCCACCGGTCCGGCATGTTCGGCGACGAGCGTGAGTTCGTACTCCTGTGGCAGCAATCCAAACATCTCCATGGGGCCAAAGACGTCGAGAAGCTCAAAACCCGGGAAAATCAGCGCGCCAATCGTTCGCATTCCTGCCCGTCCTCCATATCCACATCATCGCCAGTGTGATGGTTCCGAAGTCGGGCACATTATGTGTGCCGAACTTCGGAAGCTGAATCACACGAGAATCAATAAGTTCGTGTGCCGATTCACGCGAGATTCGATGTAGCGAATCTCGCGATCGGGACACTAGTGGTTCGATCGTGACGCTTGGTACCCGAGCGTCACGTGAATCGAACCACAGAATCTATGAACCCCGTGGTGCGGGCGAAACGGATGGTACCCATCCGTTTCGGCCGCACCACTAGGTAATCTCATAGGCGGATATCCGTAAAAGACTTTTGGTGGACATTCGGACCGGCCTTCGGCGGGCCTCGGAGCCTGATCCGCCGGGCATGGCCACCCTCCTGGGCAGGCCGCGTGGCGCTTGCGGCGGTCGCGAAACCGACCCATTAGAACACTGAGGGACCAATAGAACCACAGGACTCGACGAAGGGGGGATGATGAGGCTCGCTCACCGCTATTATCTGAGCATGCTGAGCATTGCCGCGACGCATTTCTTCGTCATCGGGCTCTACAGCCTTGTTATCGGCAATCTCGGCGACTTGGATTTCGCGATCGGGGCCAATCTCGTCCTCCTGGTTGGACTCAATCTCTTGGGGGCCCATGTCCTGTTCAGCCCGATCCAGCGCCTGCTGGACGGGACCGGAGACGCCGAAGCAGCCCGCCAACGGGTCAGGTTTCTGGCCAGCTATTCGGTGGTTTGGGGTGTTCTCATGACGTTGGGACTCTCATCCGTCGCGTTTTTCGTGGTCCAGCCCTACTGTCCGGACTGCGATCCGATGGCCATGCTGCCCTTCCGCCTGTCGATGATCGTGCTCTTCAACGTCTTTTGCGGCTCCATTCTGTTCTTTGTCATCGGAGATTTCATCTCGCTGCTGCGAACCGAGCTGTTCGAGCGTTTCGGCCTGCTGACTACGGCGGGCCGCAGCCGACTCGACCACAAATACATCGTGGCGATTGTTGCCGTCGGTGTGGTGCCGACCGCCTTCGCTTATCTCGAAAGCCTTCTGTTTCGGGATCTGTGGCCCTTGATGGGAATCGATCCCGACCGCGCCCTGGCCGGCAACATCCTGGCCGTCCTGTTGATGGCCGTGGGCGCTTATGTCTTCATTCGCTGCAGTTTCCGCCGCCCCCTCACATCCCTGTTGGGGGCCGTGGAGCGCGTCGACCGCGGCAACCTGTCGGAAAAGGCGCCGGTCATGACCGACGATGAGATCGGCACCCTGACGACGAGCTTCAACAAGATGATCGACGGCTTGAAAGAGCGCGAGTTCCTTCGCGAGACCTTCGGCCGTTACATCCCCGAAGACGTCGCGCGGGCCATTCTCGCCAATCGCGGCGTTCTTCGTCCGCAACAGCGGCTGGCAACGGTCCTGTTCACCGATATCGCCGGTTTCACCACCATCTGCGAGACCGTTGCGCCGGAGACGGTCGTCGCCATGCTCAACGACTACTTTTCGGCGATGGCCGAGATCGTCCACCACCATGGGGGTGTCGTGACCCAGTTTCAGGGCGATGCCATGCTGGTCGTGTTCAACGTGCCGCTGGAAGACCCGAATCACGCGCGTAACGCCGTGCAGACGGGCTTGGAGATCGTTGCAGCCACGGAACAGCGGTCCTTTGGCGACTCCCTGAGGTTGCCGACCCGGGTCGGAATCAACACGGGCGCGGTCGTGGCCCGGCCGGTCGGCGCCGGCAACCGGCTCACCTACACGGTCCATGGAGACGCGGTGAACCTGGCGGCGCGCCTCGAGCAGGCCAACAAGGAATTCGGCACGTGGATCATGGTGTCCGACGCGACCCGCCGAGCGGCGGGCGACGCGTTTTCGTACGAACCTCTCGGCGATCTGGCCATTCGCGGCAAACACGAGACCGTCGCCGCGTTCAGCATCAAAGCGGGATGATTGGCCGTTGAGCCAAGACGGGCCGCCCTCTAACCTGCACCGCGTCATGACCGATGCAGAGCCACGGGCGCGCCTTCATTACCTGGATCATCTGCGCGCCTGTCTGGTCATCCTCGTCGTGCTGCACCACCTCGCCCTCGTCTACGGGGCGGCCTCGCCGTTCTATTACCAGGAGCCGCCTTTCGACGATCCGCTGGCGTTCATGCTGCTGGCCGGCTTCGTCCTTCTCAACCAGTCCTGGTTCATGGGCGCCCTTTTCCTGTTGGCGGGCTACTTCACCCCGGGGTCAATCGACCGCAGGGGACCGGGCTTCTTCCTCAAGGCTCGGCTCACTCGCCTCGGCATTCCCGTCCTGGCGGCGATATTCTTGCTCGAACCGGTTTCGCGCCTGGGTTTCTACCTGATGCCGGCCAGCCTGACGGGGATCACGGAGGCGCCGACCTGGTCAACCTATCCCGCCTTGCTGGGGCTTGGCCCCCTCTGGTTCGTGGCGATGCTGCTGATCTTCGACTTCGGCTATGCCGGCTGGCGGATGCTGACGAGGAAGCGGCCGCCGGCCACCACCGGCAAACCTTCATTTCCCGGCTATTTGAGCATTGGCGTCTTCATCGTCGCGTTGGCGCTGGCGAGCTATCTGATCCGCATGATCGTTCCGTTGGGCGAGCAAGTCAGCCTGTTCGTATCTTTCCTCGACTTCCCGACCATTGCCTACCTGCCGCAATACCTCGGTTTCTTCGTATTGGGAGCGGCGGCATACCGCCACAACTGGTTCCGCGATCTGCCCGGCTCCATGGGCCTGGCGGGTTTTGTGGCGGCAATTGCGGCGACGGTCCTGTTGTTTCCGCTCGCGATCAGCGGCCAGATGTTTTCGGTGCAATTCAGCGAATCAGCGCTGTTCGTTGGGAACGGGCATTGGCGGTCCGCGGTTTATGCGCTTTGGGACTCGACGATGGCGGTCGGCTTGTGCCTGGGTTTTATCGTGCTCTTCCGCCACGTTTTCGATGGGCAGGGAAGGCTCGGCGGGTTCCTGTCCGAACACGGCTACGCGGTCTATATCATCCACAGCCCGCTTATCGTTTATCTCGCGTTTTCGATGCGGGATATCGATCTCGGGACCCTGCCCAAGTTCGCCATGGCGGCCGTCGCCGCGATCCCGGCCTGCTTCGCGGTCGCCTATATCCTCCGAAGAATGCCGCTGGCGTCGAAGGTGCTGTGAGCCAACGGTGCTTTTGCCATCAGAATGGCTCCATATTCTAGTAGCGCAGGTATGCCTCGCGCTCGTCCAGCCAGGCCTGCTCGTCCGGCTTGGCCAGCGCGTCCAGGTCGTGTGGCGTCGCGGCCGCGTCGTCGACCCATTCGCGCAGGAGCGGGCCGCCATTGATGACGTCGATGGCGAGTTTGTCCTTCTCGTATTCGTAAGGGAAATCGCGCCACAGCGGATAGTCGGGATGGAGGCGGCGGATCGCCTTGAAGGCGAGCGCCTGGAGCCGCCAGGGCCTGAAGGCTTGATGATCGTAGCCGGGATCCTCCGCGTGGATCTGCACGCCGTGGCAGAGCGCGCCGACATGCTTGTGGAAGGTGGGCTCGAACCAGCAATCGCGCAGGCGGCACCCATGGAGCCAGTCCGGCGCGAGGCCCTGCATCTCCGCGATGACCGCCCGCGCATCGATGTCGGGCGCGCCAAACAGCTCGAGCGGCCGCGTGGTGCCGCGACCCTCCGACAGCGTCGTACCCTCGAGCATCACCGTGCCCGCATAGGCGCGCGCCATCCACAGATTCGGCGCGTTGGGGCTCGGGTTGATCCACGGGCGCTCGCCGAGCGGCCAGCCATATCCCGGCGCCTCATCGGGCCGCCAGCCCTGCATCTCGATGACGCGATAGTCGACACCGAGCCCGAGCGTCTCGACGAACCACGACCCCAGCTCGCCGAGCGTCAGCCCATGGCGCATCGGCAAGGGGCCGGCGCCGACGAAGCTCTCCCAGCCGCTTCGCAGCCGCAACCCCTCGACGGGCCGGCCGACGGGATTGGGGCGATCCAGCACCCATACTGCCTTGCCGTGTTTGGACGCCGCCTCCAGCAGGTAGCGGAGCGTGGTGACGAAGGTGTAGATGCGGCACCCCAGATCCTGCAGATCGACGAGGACGACGTCGAAGGTCTCCATCATCGCGTCCGTCGGCTTGCGCACCTCTCCATACAGGCTGAAGACCGGAACGCCATGCACCGGATCGTCGAAGTCGGGCGACTCGATCATGTTGTCCTGCTTGTCGCCGCGCAGGCCATGCTGCGGGCCGAAGGCGGCGGCGAGCGTGATGTCGCCGCAGGCGGCCAGCACGTCGAGCGAATGCGTGAGATCCTCCGTGACCGAGGCGGGATGCGCGAGCAGCGCCACGCGCTCACCCTTGAGCGGCGCGCGCAAGGCGGGTTCGTCGAGAAGTCGATCGATGCCGAATTTCATGACCGCGACGCTGCCGGAAGTTCGAGCGCGAAGCAATCGGAATGATGAAAATCCGCCTTGCCCGGCGGATGCGCCAAGGCCCAATAGGATCTGCGGCCGCTCGTTTCCTCGATCACCGCGGCAAGGCCGAGACGCCACGCCGCGTCGCCCGGCAGACCTGGCACCCGGTCCAGATCCAGCGAGGCCCGCAAGTCGTAGCAACCGCCGTCCGACCCCGTCTCGACGCGCGGTGCGGGTATCTCGCGCGCGGCCCGCATCGCATGTCGGTAATCGCTGAACCGGTAGGCCGCCCAGTGCCGGGAAGGCGCAAGGTTGAACTCGTAATAGGCGGCGCCGGACAAAGGACGGAGGAACGCCTCGAAGCAGGTGTGTCGCCAAAGCCCGTCGCCGCGGGTCGGCGTGGCCACGGGCGGCAGACGAAGACCCGAGATCCTCCCCATCACGAAATAGTGCAGCAGCAGGCTGCCGGGGCGCGGACGCGAGACGTCCACCTCGATCCGAGTGACCGCCGCGCAACGCGAGTCCAGATGAAGCCTTAATACCTTGTGCATGCCGGCATTGTAGCGGTGATGGCCTGCGGCATGGCGACAATTCTGGTGGCGGCTTCGGCGCCGTGAAGAGCGACGCCGCGACCCTTTAGGGCCTGTCTTGCTGTTTCCCGGTCAGGCCTCATTGCCGTTGCGGAGCAGCGGCGTCGTGTAGGTCGTGGCGAACCCCGCGACGCACTTGTCGCCCTCGGCATTGCGGATGACCGTCTTGAGTCTGCAGATCGGTTTATCATCACGCACGTCTTCGACCGTGACCGTGGCGGTGATGGTCTCGCCGACCTTGACGGCCTTGAGAAACCGCCAATTGGTTTCGAGAAAGACGGTGCCGGGGCCCGGCAGGTCTTCCGCCACCACCGCGTTGAAAAGCCCCGTGGTCACGCCGCCCTGCACGATCAGCCCGCCGAAGGGCGACGCCGCCGCCAATTTCTCGTTGTAATGGATCGGATTCCTGTCTCCGGTCATGGCGGTGAACATCTCGACATCGCGCATGGATGTCGTGCGGCTTCTGCTCGCGGTCGCGCCCGGCTGCGGCTGGCCGGCGGTGGTGTGCTTCCAAGGAGAGGCAACGGCGGTCATCACGGTCATCATCTTTCTCCCAGAGCATCGAGCGTCGAGAGCCCGGCGACATGGTTTGCCTCCGCCTTCATCGCATCGCTCAGCCGAACATGGTGGTCCTTGACTTCGTCGAGGGTCCAGTCGAAGGACGCGATGGTATCGGTCACGTCCAGCAACGGCCTCGACAGGGCGTCCCGCTCGTCCTGATAGCGGGCGAGCGAGCGCGCACCGCCGTCGAGAACCGCCCGCGAAAGCAGTTCGGCATCGCGCAATGCGTCCGTGATGCCATGGGCGGTGATGGGATCCTTGAAGTATCCGGCGTCGCCGACCAGGGCCCAGCCGGGGCCATATGATTGTCTGAGATAGCCGGCGCCCCCGGCGAAGCCGCGCAGCCGGCTGACGCGCCGGGCCTTGCCGATGTCAGCCCTCAGCCCCGGCGAATTGGCCGCCGCCATCCGCAGGAAGCCGCCCTCCAGGTTCCCGCGGAACGTTTCGGCGAATCGGTCGCGGGGCACGCCGACGAAAACGCAATGCTGGTCGTCGTTCGTGGGGATGGCGCCGGCAGCGGTGTCGTTCTCGAAGTACCAGTGATATCCGTCGTCCGGCATGTTCGCGTAGTAGCCATAGACGCAGGCCGAAGCGCTCGCACCCTCGACATAGGTTGGCGCGTCGAGACGCCGGGCGACCATGGATTGGCGTCCGTCCGCCCCGATGACGATGCCGGACCCCACAGCGACACTCTCGCCGTTCGACTCCCTCAGGATCGCGCCGGTCACGCGGCCGTCCGGTCCGAACTGCAGGTCCGTGAGCGAAACGCCATGGCGTACCTCGGCACCGGCCTCCGTCGCGGCGTCGACAAGGACGCGGTCGAGCAGGCTGCGGCGCGGCGCGCAGAGATGCCCGATGCCGTGTTCGGGCCGGATGTCGATGGGGATGATTTCCCTTCCATAGTGGAAGGTGGTCCGTCCGACCGGAGGCGTTCCGGCGGCCATGATGCGGGAGAGCAGCCCCCAGCGTTCGAGTTGTAGAACGCCGGCCCGCATCAGCGCGTGGGTCGAAACGATGTCGGTGCCGTACCGCCCACGGTCGAACAGCAGGACCCTGGCGCCGGCCCGCGCCAGCAGCATCGCCGTCGATGCTCCGGCGCAGCGGGCGCCGATGATCACGGCGTCATACCGGGACCGCGAATCTTGCATGAACGACCCTTCCATCACGCGGCGGCCTTGTGCAGCCCGGCGCAGAGATGATCGGCGAGATCGCGGGCATCATCCCCGACCCCGTCGATGAAGGACGATTTGCGGCGGCGCAAAAACGGCAGCCCCATCACATACATAGCGGGGGCGTCCATCACGACACCTCCGTCATGGCGGATGCGGCCCTTGCGATCGAACACCGGAACCTCGAGCCAGGAATAGTCCGGCCGGTATCCCGTGGCCCAGACGACCGTCTTGATGCTGCCGTCGGTCAGGTCCTTGGTCAGCCGCGGCTCGGCGTCGACCCGGGTCGGCTCGAAGCGATGGGGCGGCTCGAACTCGCCGTCCCGACCGTTGTCGGACACCCACTCGTCGATGCTGTCGAGAAGACGGTTCATCTTCAGATCCGCCAGGGCGCATTGGTTCTTTAGCGAGCCGGAGAACTGCGCTTTGCCATCCCGCAATCCGGCTAGGCGGCCGACGATCTCGATCCCGTCCGCGCGCAGGGCGTTGAGGTCCAGCGTTGCCCGTTCGGACGTGCCCACCAGCTGTAGGGACGGCACACGGCGCGCGCGGTTGAGGTTGTCGACCTCGGTGTAAGGCATGTCCATCACGCCGGTGATGTCCATCCACCATTTGATGTCGCGCCCGCGATAAAGGCGCGGCACGCGCACATGTTCGCCAACGGAAAGCATGACCGGCCGGCCGGAGGCCCGGACCTCCTGGGCCAGCTGAATGCCGGTCGCGGACGCGCCGACGACCATAACGCCGCCGTCCTCCAGGTGATCCGGGTTCCGGTATTGCATCGGCGTCATGCTGGCGATACTCGGCGGCAAGGCTTCCGCGACCTGCGGCACCTTCGCCAGGTTGCAGGCGCCGTTCGCCAGGACGAGCGTCGGACATCGCCAGTCGCCCCGATCCGTAGAGACGATGTATCCGGCGTCGGAGCGGCGCACCGAGGTCACGGTCGTTCCGGTCTGCACGGGTGCCCCGATCACCTCGGCATAGCCTTGCAGGAAGCGAATGACCGCCGGCATGTCCATGTATCCGTCGGGATCGTCGCCTGTGTAGGCGTAGCCGGGAAGACGGCTCTGCCAGTTCGGCGTGAGCAGCCTGAGCGAGTCCCAGCGCTCCGTCCGCCAGGCGTTGGCGACCTCGCCCCGCTCGATCAACACATGGTCGATCGAGCGGTCGGCGAGCTGCTTGCTGAACGCGAGCCCGGACTGCCCGGCGCCAATGATGACGGTCGTCGTGTCGTTCACGACACGCGCTCCCTTCGTCGATTCCGCTTCGTCAGTTGACCGTGACGAAGACGTTCGTCGGGTTCGTGACGATATCGAACACGGCGGAGCGCTTCTGCGACTGCGCGACCAGCGCCTTGATGTCGTCTTCGCTGGCATCCGCGTCGATGTCGAAGTTGACGCGGATCGCGCCGAAGCCGTTGCGGACCTCGTCATCGATGCCCAGGATTCCCTGAAGGTCCATGTCGCCCTCAAGGGTGGCCTTGACCGATCTCAGCTGAATGCCGCGATGCTGGGCGACGGCCGCGACACCCGCGACCAGGCAGCTCGCCAGGCCGGACAGCACGATTTCCACCGGTGTCGCCGCATGGTCCTCGGACGCGAACACCTCGGGATGGTCGGCTTCAACGGTAAAGGTCCTGCCGCGTGCCTGTTCCTCGCCGAGGCCGAAGAAACCGTTGACGGTCGATCGGCTGTGCGTGCCGTTGACCCATTCACAGGCCGCGCGCCATTTGAACTGCGCCGCCTCGGGAGCGGCTTCCAGGGCTTCGCGGGCGCCGATCAACGCCTCGACATTGACGCCGTTGTTCACTTCCGCGCTGGTTGACTGGGCAGTGTTGCTGGTCATCCACTCATCCTTTCCAAGGTTTGGTGAAAGTATTGCTACGGTTATTCTGTGGCGGTCCGCGTCTATGTTTCGGCCGTGGAATGAAGCAAAAGAAATACGTTCAGAGTTTTTGTTGGTGGTTCGTCTCTGGTCCGGCTGATCTTTGTCGATCACGGACGGACCATCCGTTCGAGGCCGGTGCCGGCATGCCGGATATCAGCCCCGATTGGTGTTCATTGTGAGACGCTTTTGCATCTCTTTGATTTCTGAAAGGCTGGAAAATTGTTTCAATTATTTCGGCCGGCACGGAGAGTCGCGGCCGGTCAGCCGATCGCGCTCGGTTGTCATGCCTCGACAGGCTCGGCGGGAGGGCCAAACAAAAAGGAGGCGCAGCCGGCGGCTGCGCCTCTTCCCTGTGGGTTCCGGAGATCACCCTGGGCGGACTCCGGATCCCACCCCCCTAAAACCACACCAGAAGCTTTGACAGGGCTTCCCAAACCTCACGATATCTAGGGTTGAACACAATATGTTGTTGCATTCGACATCAGCTTTGGCTAATTAAGAGGCGTCAGGCGGCGTTCCCCCGGTCGCGGGCTCCCGCCAAGCATCGCGGTCACGATGCACCTGACGCCTCTCGGAGCCGGCCAGGCTCCCTGCACTCGAAAGCGCCTTCCGCGATCGCTTCCCTCCCGAACGACCCCCAGCAGAGATCGAGCCGGGAGCGGGTTGCGATTCCCACCGAGAGCCCCTCGGGAAGAAGGTCCCTCGTCGGGTCAACGGCAACGAACGGCCAAGCGACCTTTCAACGTCACGACCCTCGCGGGGAGATCCCCGATCGATGTTCCCGACCGCCCGGGGGCGATCCGGTCCACCGACCCTGCGACACCACATTCCCCAACGGCGTAAACCGCCGAGACATGTCATCGCCTCTCGAAGCTCCTCGCCCCCCGGATTCGGGAGCCGAAATGCCTCATTCGGGTCCGCCTCGCTGCAAGGGCTACGGCCCTTCGTCGCGGATCGGCTCGAACGCGAACGCTCGCTTCAACCCCACCCCGCCCGCCTGGCCGGTGGCGAAGAACCGACCCGGCGGTGGAGGCCAACGCCCCCTCCTCGACACCGGGAATCCGCGCGTCCTCCCGAGTGTTGGAGAGTTTGTTGCGACCAACGCTTGCGCGTGCAGGAAAGATGATGCTTAGGTTACGGGAAGGTTTCAACGAAGATTTGTTCAAAATAAGCGTTTTTCTGTGAATAAAATTTCAAGATTTTCACATTCGACTCACATGATATCCACACATCTTTTCACACGCGAAGTAATCGGCCTCGATTCATCGCGTTGGCCGCCGGGTGCGGGGACCTTCGGCATGCCGATCCAGATGGCCTCAAACAACGTATGGAATTGGCGGTGGGATTCGGGTCCGGCCCGGAATTCTCCCCGGGGCCTATCCATGACGAGAACTCCGGGCTAACATTGACTAGATTTCCGGCGGCGCTTAAATGGACAACGTGGCTGACACAAACTCACTAACGGCGCTCCCCTCGGCAGGAGACGCAAATATGGAAAAGAGGAAACGCCCCCTTTCGCCCCACCTCTCGGTTTACAAAGGTCAAATCAGTTCCGTCGTATCCGTGATGCAACGGGTGACCGGCGGCGGCCTGGCGATCGGGCTCGTCTATTTCGTTTACTGGCTGGGAGCGGCGGCATACGGGCCCGAAGCCTATGCGCGCGCGCACTGGTTCCTGACGAGCTGGTTCGGGTATCTGTCGCTGTTCGGCTTCTCGATCTGCCTCTATTTTCATCTTTGTAACGGAATCCGGCATCTGGTCTGGGATATCGGCTACGGGTTCGAGATCGAGCAGGTGCATCTCGGCGGGATCGCGGTGCTTGCGGGAACGGCGATCCTTACGGTCCTGACCTGGATGGTCTTCCTTTTGACGGGCGGGGGGGCGTCATGACCTTGCGAAGCGCGCTAGGGCGCCCGCCGGGATCGAGGCGGACGGATTTGGGACATGCGCGGGGGTTCGGCTCGACCGGACGCGGCACGGAGCATTGGTACTGGGAGCGGCTGACCGCCCTGGCCCTCACCCCGCTGACGATCTGGTTCGTGGTGTCGCTGCTGTCCGGCGTCGGCGCCAGCCTCGAGGCGATGCAGGCCTGGCTCTCGGTGCCGGGAAACATGGTGCTGCTGATCCTCCTCAACCTCTTTTCCTTCTGGCACGCGCAGATCGCCATCGGCGTCGTCATCTCCGACTATGTCCATCACGAAGCGGCGAAGCTGGCCGGGCTGATCACCGTCAAGTTCGGATGCATCGTCCTCGGCGCCTTCGCCACGGTGGCCATTGTCATGACCGGTCTTCAGGGGTGAGCGCGATGCCCGAGTCCTACGAGGTTTCAGATCATACCTTCGACGTCGTCGTCGTCGGCGCCGGCGGCGCGGGCCTGCGCGCGACCCTCGGCATGTCGGCGGCCGGCTTCAGCACGGCCTGTATCACCAAGGTCTATCCGACGCGCAGCCACACCGTCGCCGCCCAGGGCGGGATCGGCGCCGCGCTGGGCAACATGAAGGAGGACGACTGGCGCTGGCACATGTACGACACCGTCAAGGGGTCGGACTGGCTGGGCGACCAGGACGCCATCGAATACATGTGCCGCAACGCGGTGCCGGCGGTGCTGGAGCTGGAACATTTCGGCCTGCCCTTCTCACGCCGCGAGGACGGGAAGATCTATCAGCGGCCCTTCGGCGGCCACACCAGGAATTATGGCGAGGATCTGGTGCCGCGCTCCTGCGCTGCGGCCGACCGCACCGGCCACGCGATGCTGCACACCCTCTATCAGCAATGCCTCAAGCATCAGGCGCAGTTCTTCAACGAATACTTCGCCATCGACCTGATCATGGGCGAGGACGGCGCCTGCCG
The DNA here is from genome assembly GCA_028281785.1 of Rhodospirillales bacterium. Lineage (GTDB taxonomy): Bacteria > Pseudomonadota > Alphaproteobacteria > Rhodospirillales > Shumkoniaceae > JANQJG01. Next base: position 9,142 of record JANQJG010000046.1, on the reverse strand, counting down.
GGGGGTCGTCGCCTGGTGTCTAGAGGACGGGACCATCCACCGCTTCCGGGCGCAGACGGTGGTGCTGGCGACCGGCGGCGCCGGTCGCACCTATTTCTCCAGTACGCTGGCCCATATCTGCACCGGGGACGGGACGGCGATGGTCGCCCGCGCCGGGCTGCCGCTCCAGGACATGGAGTTCGTGCAGTTCCACCCGACCGGGATCTACGGCGCCGGCTGCCTGATCACCGAGGCCTGCCGCGGCGAGGGCGGCTACCTGACCAACGCCGAGGGCGAGCGGTTCATGGAGCGCTATGCGCCCTCGACCAAGGACCTCGCCTCGCGCGACGTGATCAGCCGGGCCATGACCATCGAGATCCGCGAGGGGCGCGGCGTTGGCCCGCTGAAGGATCACATGCTGCTGCATGTGGAGCATCTCGGCGCCGAAGCGCTGCACGAGAAGCTGCCGGGCATCGTCGAGACGGCCCATATCTTCGCCGGCGTCGACGCGACCCGCGAGCCGATCCCCGTGCTGCCGACCTGCCACTACAACATGGGCGGGATCCCGACCAATTATCACGGCGAGGTCCTGCGGCCGACGGCCGAGGACCCGGACGCGGTCTGTCCCGGTCTCATGGCGGTGGGCGAGGCCGCCTGCGCCTCGGTCCACGGGGCCAATCGGCTGGGCACCAACTCGCTCACCGACCTTGTCGTCTTCGGCCGCGCCGCGGCGCTCAGGGCGGCCGAGATCACGACGGCCGGGGCGCCCCAGCCGCCTCTCGCGGCGGACGCGGCGGAGGCCGCGCTGGCCCGGCTCGACCGCCTGCGGCACGCCGACGGCGAGCTGCGCACGAGCGTCATCCGCCTCAACATGCAGCGGACGATGCAGGAGAACGCGGCCGTGTTCCGCGAAGCCGATGTGCTGGCCGAAGGCTGGACCCGGCTGCAGGAGGTCGACGCGTCGCTCGACGACATCAAGCTCGCCGACCGCTCGCTGATCTGGAACTCCGACCTCATGGAGGCGCTGGAGTTGGAGAACCTCATGCTCAACGCCAAGGCGGTCATGTTCAGCGCCGGTATCCGCGAGGAAAGCCGCGGCGCCCACGCCCGCGAGGATTTTCCGAAACGCGACGACACGAATTGGATGAAGCACACGCTCGCCACCCTCAAGAAGGATGGCGGATGGGATATCGGCTTCCGCCCCGTTCACACCGAACCGCTGTCGGAGGACGTGAAATCCGTGCCGCCGCAGGAACGGGTCTATTAGGGAGCGCGCTCACGCATGACGAAGGGGGCGAACCCGCGCGTGACGAACCGGCCCGGCCCGACCGGGATCGCCGCGCCGACAGCTTGAGAGGACCGATCGATGGTTGCCTTGATGCCTCTGGCCAAGTTCTTCCTCCCCGCCAATTCCAAGATCGGCGAGGGCAAACGGTATAGCGCGCCGGCCGGAGCGACGAACGTCAAGACCTTCAACATCTACCGCTGGGACCCCGACACCGACGAAAATCCGCGCATCGACGCCTTCGAGGTCGACCTCGACAGCTGCGGGCCGATGGTTCTCGACGCCCTGATCAAGATCAAGGACGAGGTCGACTCGACCCTCACTTTCCGGCGCTCCTGCCGCGAGGGGGTCTGCGGGTCCTGCTCCATGAACGTCGACGGCACCAACACGCTCTCCTGCATCAAGGCGATCGAGGAGGTGAAGGGCGACGTCGACATCTATCCCCTGCCGCATATGTCGGTGGTCAAGGATCTGGTGGTGGATCTCTCGACCGCCTTCGCCCAGTACGCGGCCATCGAGCCCTGGCTTCAGGCCGACACCCCGGCGCCGCCGGATTCCGAGCGCCTGCAGAGCCCCGAGGAGCGCAAGCAGCTCGACGGGCTGTGGGAATGCGTGCTCTGCTTCTGCTGCTCGGCGAGCTGCCCCAGCTATTGGTGGAACGGGGAGCGCGGCTATCTGGGCCCGGCGACGCTGTTGCAGGCCCAACGCTGGGTGGCGGATTCGCGCGACGAGGCCACGGGCCACCGCCTCGACGAGCTCGAGGACGAGATGCGCCTGTTCCGCTGCCACACGATCATGAACTGCACCGTCACCTGCCCGAAAAACCTCAACCCGGGCAAGGCCATCGGCGAGATCAAGCAGCTCATGATCAAGCGGGGTTAGGGGCCGGCAGGCGAGGGAGCGGCCCGGGCCGCGTCTTCGACGCGCCGCCTCCGGCCGTGCATCAACCCGGAACCCAATCCAGGATTGTGTTTGTAATCAGCCGCCCTGCCGTGCCGTGGCGCTCAGCAGGCCGGAGCCGATCAGCACGCTGCCGCCCACCCGGTTGAACAGACGCAGGATCGCAGGCCGACGGAGGCGGGCGTGCAGCGTACCGGCCAGAGCCGCCCAGAGAGTCACGTTGAGCGCCGCGAGCGCGAGGAAGGTGCCCTCGAGGATCGCGAACTGGGGCAACAGCGGTCGATCGGCGAGCGACGAACTGCGGCACGAAGGCGATGAAGAACATGATGCTTTGGGGATTGAGCGCGGTAACGGCATAGGCGTTCCAGAACATGGCGCCGCGGCCCCTGGCCTTGCCGGCAAGCACCTCCGCGGACGGCTCGGCGCGCCAGAGCCTGATGCCGAGCCAGATCAGATAGGCCGCGCCGACCAGCTTGAGCAGCGTGAACAGCGTGGCTGAGGCGGCCAGGACCGCACCGGCACCGAGCAGCGAGATGGTCATCGCAGTGAAGTCGCCGAGCGTTACGCCCGGCACCGTGGCCCAGCCGGTTTTCCGGCCCTGCCCCAGGGCGTAGCCGACCACGACCATGACCGTCGGGCCCATCGGCACCGCCAGGAAAGCCGCGCTCGCGGCGGCGAAGGCCAGCCAGAGTTCGATCGGCATGACATGTTCTCCGGTCGTCGGTGACGGCATCAATCAGCCTCAGCACGAACAGAAATGTCAAGCGCCGCCCCCTGGCGAACGGTCGACTATCATCTCGCGGACACGGCAGCGGCAATCACCCCCGCCGGTAAGGATCTAGCCGTCCGTGACGACCTCTGAGTCGAGAAGCCGCTCGAAGGCGACGGGCGACAATCGGCCGGGATGGGAAAAAGGATCGGAAAAGGCGAAGATCATCAGCATCGCGATCCCGGTAAACGCGCCGTACATGCTCAGCAGAATCAGATTGAGCGTGTTCGGGGCGAATACGAAATAGGGCATCGAGACCAAAACCACGCCCGCGAAGGCCGCGAACCAGAACAGCCCGCTGATCCCATGCACCGCCATGTTCTCGCGCTTCTGCCGGAACTCCGCGATACTCTGGATCTTTTCGAGCATGTGGCTTCTCAGGTCTTGTTGCCGAGATGTGGCCGGGATCAGGTCGAGGATCGCGACATAGACGATCTCGCGCAGCTCCCATCCCTCGACCGTCAGCATCTCCTCGGATGCGAGCTGCTCCCATTCCGTATCGACAATCAGGCGGACATATCTCGACAGCGCGTCGAGCATCTTTGTTTCGGTCTCGATGTCCGCGCCATACCGCCGGATGTCGTGATAGACGTCGGCGATCGCCGTGGCCTCCTCGACCAGCGAGGAGCGGATCTGCTGATAGTCCAGCATCTCCTGGGCGAACACGAGCGCCAGGATAAGGCCGTGCAGCGCGGCCACGCGGAAGATCACCGACCCGGCAAGGTCGCGGGTCTCGCCTTCGATCTTGGGCGCGGCCAGCGCCCGCATTCCGAAATAGGCGATCCAGGCAATCCCGATCGTGCCGAGAATGAACAGAAGGCCGAAACCGACCGCTTCAAGCATTTGACAACTCTAAATCTCCGGCGACAGGATGGATCACCGGAAAACCAATCTTGCGGCATAAAGGCGTCCGATCCCGTGTTTTCAAGGTTCCAGTTTTGCTATCCTGTAAGGGCGATGGCGGCTCTGGATGGGGGACGGATATGAGGTTCTACGGCGTTCGCTTGCTCGTCGATCAGTTCGATACCTGTTTCCGGTTCTACCGCGACGTGCTCGGGCTCACGCCCGTTTGGGGCGAGGAAGGCGGACGCTATGCCGAGTTCAAGGCGGGAGACGGGGCGCCCCTGGCCTTGTTCCGGCGCGAGCTGATGGCCGAGGCGGTGGGAACGGGGGATCTGCCCCCCGATGCGCGCGCGCAGGATCGCGCGGCCATTATTCTTCAGGTCGACGATCTGGAGGACACGGTGTCCAAACTGCAGGCCAAAGGCGCGTCGTTGGTCACCGAGCCGAAGGACTATCCCGCCTGGACCATCCGCGCGGCGCATCTTCGCGATCCAGACGGGAACCTGATCGAGCTGTTCACGCCGCTTCCCGAGGAAGGACGGTGAAAAGCTCGGTCTGGGCCTCGCGCCCCCGCAGGCGGACGAACCCCTTGCCCTCCGCCCGCAGGTCCGCCGGCAGATCGACCCGCGCGAGCAGATCGCCGGAGATGAGAAACGGGCAGTCGATCACCTTGCAGTGCTGCTCGATACGGGCCGTCGTGTTGACCGTATCGCCGAAGAAGACGATCTCCTGCTTGACGTCGCCGCATTCGCTGACCACGACCGGCCCCCCGTGCAGGCCGACCCAGAAAGCGGGCGCGACGCCGAACCTTTTTTCATAGTCGGCGGCCCTCTTCCGAACCTCCTCAACGATGGCGAAATAGCAGCGGATGGCTTGCAGGACGACGGCGCCGTTCCGCATCGGCCAGGTCACCACGACCTGGTCGCCGACATAGCGGTGGATCTCCCCGCCGAACTCGACGATCGGTCCGGTGATGTCGAAGAAGAACCGGGTGATCAGGGTTTGAACCCCGACATCCCCCAGGCGTTCGGTCAGCGCCGTCGAGCCGGCGAGGTCGAGGAACATGAACACCCTCTCCTCGCGCACCGGGCAATGGTATCGGCCGAGGATGAAATTGATCAGGATGCGGCCGCCGATGATGCGGACGACCTCCGAGATGACATGGAGGACCGCGATGACGAGGAAGACAAAGCCGAGGGCGCGATAGAGCATCGGATCGGCGAACATGTGGAGGTCGAGTTCACCATGCAGGATCAAACGGTCGAGCAGCCGGGCGAGGACGACAACCCCGCTGAGCGCCAGGGCCTGCACGAGGATGGCGGGGAGCAGACGCAGGCGTCGGATCGGCGCGCCCCAGCGACCCGGTATGAAAAACAGCTCGAACCACCAGCCCAGGCAGGCGCCGATGATCCAGGGAACCAAAGAGTGGAGATAGAATGCCACCGCCGGCATCGATGGCGCTTCCGGTCGCAGGAACACATGGGCGAAATAGAACCCGGCCAGCACCGTGACGCAGACGAGGACGACGAACAGCCGGAGGCGGTGGAGCATCATGCGTGACATGGGCGCGGAGTTTAGGACATTTCCTTCGGAAGATCTCCAAGGCGGATATCCGTTGCCCGCTCCGGCCGAATGCGGATCGCGCCGCAGGGATGGGTTCGGAAGCGTATGGATATGCCCGCCCGCGCGCCCTATCTGCACGAAACAGTCGGTTTCGAGCCCGTTGCGGCATGAGGAAAGATGGCAGGAGGTCCCCCATGAGCGTCTTTCGCGTCCCGACTTTGGCGACCTCGCTGGTGTTGTGTTTGATTGCCGCAACCGCGATGTCGGCGCCCCCGAATCTGCAAACCCCGTCCCCGGTCATCTATTTGGCCGACAACTTGGACGAAAAGGACTCGCTGGGCTTCTGCATCGATACGGTGGGGCGTGGCCTGTCCGACCGTCTGCACGCCCATTCCTGCAAGCCGAGAGGGGGAGACGTTCAGTTTCTCTTTGATGCCGAGAATGGGCGCATCGCATCGGCCACGTTCGAGAACAAATGCGCCGCGCTCATGTCCGCGCCCGCGGCCGGGGTGAAGCTGGCACTCTTGGACTGCGCGGAGGGGCCGGAACAGCGCTTCGACTACCGGGCGGATTCCGGGGAATTCCGGCCGGCGGATGACGCGGACCTCTGCCTCGCCGTCGGTCCCGCCAGCCGGTCGGCCGGCCCGTTCATGGCGCGCGACCTCATTCTTGCGGACTGTGCCGACACCGAACCGGCTCGGAAGCAGTGGGTCGTCAAGACCGTGAGTTAGCGCAAACGCCAAGAAGCGCAGCGTACTTGGCCCCGCCCTACTCCTCGTCCCAGCGGCGGCGGTTGATGGCGTATTTGCCGGCCTCGCCGAGGAAGGGCTGGATCAGCAGCCGGTGGAGCCGGAGCTCCTTCGGATCGCGGAACAGGTCGAGGCCGATGGTCATCCCGGTATGGCCGTCCCGGGGCTGGGCCCGATAGGTGCCGCAGAGGCGATCCCACCAGGGCAGATTGAAGCCGAAATTGCTGTTGGTCTCGTTGGGGCGAATCGAATGATGCACCCGGTGCATGTCCGGTGTCACCAGGACCCAGCGCAGCACCCGGTCGAGGCCGAGCGGCAGCCGAAGGTTGCTGTGGTTGAACATGGCGGTGGCGTTGAGCAGCACCTCGAACAGGATGACCGCCGCCGCCGGCGCCCCCAGCGCCGCCACCACGCCCATCTTGATCACCATCGAAATCAGGATCTCGATCGGGTGGAAACGGGCGCCCGTGGTGACGTCGAAATCGAGATCGGCATGGTGCATGCGGTGCAGCCGCCAGAGCGCGGGCACGGCGTGGAACATCACATGCTGAAGGTAGATTGCGAAGTCGAGCGCCAACACCGAGAGGATGACGGCGAGCGCAAACGGCAACTCGAAGGCGTTCAACAACCCCCAGCCCCGGTCTGCGGCGATGAGCGCCACGCCGACGGCCGCGACCGGAAACAGCGCCCGCACGAGCAGGGTGTCGAGAACGACGATACCGATATTGCCGACCCAGCGCGTAAGCCGGGGCACCGACCGGATGCGGCGCGGAAACAGGGCCTCCAGCCCCATCATCAGCACTAGGATACCGAAGAAGAACCCGCCGCGAAGCAAGGCTTCATTGCCGAGAAGGCTGTCCGTCACAGGTCCTCCTGAAACAGGCGGTTACCCCCGCCTCCATCATGTCGTGGCTTTCTTGCCCAGGTAAAGGGCTTCGGGCTTGATTTCCGCGAAAGCCTGCCGATGCTAGAACCCCGTTCAACCGGGGAGACGACCATGAATCTTTATCGGATGCTCTGCGAACGCGCGGAAGCCAAACGGCCGGTCCGCGTCGGCCTGATCGGCGCCGGGAAGTTCGGCTCGATGTTTCTGTCCCAGGCCCTGCGCACGCCCGGGCTGCACCTGATGGCCGTGGCCGATCTCGATCCCGACCGGGCGCGCGAGGCGCTGAAGACCACCGGCTGGCCGGCCGCGCGCTATCGGGCGCGGTCCTTCGCCACGGCGCGGGACAGGGGTACGACCTTCGTCACCGACGACGCCGAGGCGCTGATCGCCGCCGACGGCCTCGACGTGGTGATCGAGGCGACGGGCATCCCCGAGGCCGGGCTGCGCTATGCCCTGGCCAGCTTCGAGCATGGCCGCCACGTGGTCATGGTCAATGTCGAGGCCGATGTGCTCGCCGGTCCGCTCCTGGCCGAGCGCGCGGCGGCGGCCGGCGTCGTCTATTCCATGGCCTATGGCGATCAGCCGGCCCTGATCGCCGAGATGGTGGATTGGGCGCGCGCCTGCGGCCTCGACATCGTCGCCGCCGGCAAGGGCACGCTCTACATGCCCACTTATCATGCCTCGACGCCGGACACGGTCTGGGATCATTACGGCATCTCGGCGCGGCGGGCCCGCGCCGGCGGCCTCAACGCGAAGATGTTCAACTCCTTCCTCGACGGCAGCAAATCGGCGATCGAGATGGCGGCGGTGGCCAACGCGACCGGACTCACGCCCGGACCGGACGGTTTGGCCTTCCCGCCCTGTCCGGTGGACAAGCTCGCGCGCACCCTGATCCCGGCCAAGGATGGCGGCTGCCTGCATCACAAGGGCCAAGTCGAGGTGGTTTCGAGCCGCGGCCGCAAGGGTCAGGACCTCGAAGGGAATCTCCGCTGGGGCGTCTATGTCGTCTTCGAGGCGCACAGCGAATACGTCAAGAACTGCTTCCGCGACTACGGCATGGTGACCGACAGGAGCGGGCGTTACTCCGCGCTCTGGCGTCCCTACCATCTGATCGGCCTCGAACTGGGGGTGAGCATCGCCTCGGCCGCCCTGCGCGGCGAGCCGACGGGGCGGCCGGACGGGTTCCGCGCCGATGTGGTGGCCACGGCAAAGCGCGATCTCAAGGCCGGGGAGACGCTCGACGGCGAGGGCGGTTTCTGCGTCTGGGGAAGGCTTATGCCGGCGGCCGACTCCCTGGCCGTGGGCGGCCTGCCGATCGGGCTGGCCGGCGGGGTGACGCTCACGCGCGACATTCCGGCCGGAACGGTCTTGCGGCAGGCCGATGTCGAGCTCGACGACAGCCTGGAGGCGGTGCGCCTGCGCCGGGAGATGGAGGCGCGGTTCGGGGGCAAGCGCCGCGCCGCGCGCCGGATGAGGCGGGATCGTAAAACTTGAACCACAGAGAACACAGAGGGCACAGAGATGGACACAGAGGAAGTGGGGATGCGCGCCGCGTGCGCCTCTTCTTTGCCTCGCGCCAGCGAGGCCTCTGTGAAACCTCGGTGTTCTCCGTGTTCTCTGTGGTGATCCCTTAAGGCCCCTCCCGCCCGCGGCGGAAGTGCCTGGATTCCCGCTTTCGCGGGAATGACGGTGAACGAGACGGTGATTCCACGCGATCGTGATCTGATCTAGCGTCCGAGATGACGGGCGAAAGGACGATACGTGAACCCCGCAACCCCAAGGGGCGAAGAGAAGACGCGGCGGCAACCCCTCGCCCGATTAAGGCCCTTCCACGGGGCCAAGGGTTGATTGAAGCCATGCGCTCTCGATGATCTCCCATATGTGATCGCCCCGTCGGGTCGTCCGCTTGCCCTTGCTTCTAAATCGCGCTAGAGCATTACCGGACCAAATGGACCCATTCTGACCGAGGCCTTTCGGGTCTGGAGCAGGAGGTCTTCGAAGAGCGTATCGGGGGACTACGGTCGAGGAGCCCGACGCCCTTCCAGGCCCGAAACGCCCGGTCCCTTCGGGATGGCCCGCGGCGGGCGTCCGCGGCGTTGCCGGACTTGCCCGATGACCCGGCATCGCGCCGCGTCCGGCGCCTGACGGGCCGCAACGCCGCGGAGCCA
>JANQJG010000251.1 GCA_028281785.1 Rhodospirillales bacterium | reverse complement strand
GACCTGTCCCCTGTCCAAGGAGACCGATTTCAAGAAATGCGCCTGCCGGGTGGTCAAGGCCTGAGTAAGAGCCTGTTTGAGAAGTCCCATGGGGCTGCGACGCCGGCGATTTCGCCGGCCGAGCAGGAGCGAGGAGCGACGACATGCCTGAGCATATCGAGCGACGAGCGACGCCCTCGGCGGTCGAAAGCGCCGCGTCCCACTGGGCTGGCCGATGCCGGCCACCCGGTTCGGTGCCGCCGCTCGCCGGGGCCGCTTGGCCCGCCTTCGCGACGGCGCCTGCCGGAGCGGCCGGCATCGAGCCAACGCAGCCTCCGTGCGACTTCTCAAGCAGGCTCTGAGTCCATGTCCGCCTATCTGCGCGACCCTGAAGAGATCTATCGGCGTTCCTTCGATACGATCCGCGCCGAGACCGATCTCGGCGGCCTGCCCGACGATCTGGTGGGGGTCGCGCTCCGCCTCGTCCATGCCTGCGGCATGACCGACATCCTCGCCGACCTGCGCTTCACACAGGACGCGGCCGCCGTCGGCCGCGCCGCGCTTCGCCAGGGGGCGCCGATCCTCGCCGACAGCCGCATGACCGTCGCCGGCATCATGGCCGAGTCCCTGCCGGCTACCAACTCCGTCGTCTGCGAAGCCGGAAACCCCGGGCTGATCCCCTTTGCCGAAGGCCTTGCCACGACTCGTTCCGCCGCCGCCGTCGAGCTTTGGCGGCCCAGGCTGGAGGGTGCGATCGTCGCCATCGGCACGGCGCCGACCGCGCTCTTTCATCTGCTGGACCTCGTCCGGGCAGGTGGGCCCAAGCCGGCGCTGGTCCTCGGCTTTCCGGTCGGTTTTGTTGGCGCGGCGGAGTCCAAGCAGGCCCTTGCCGATTTCACCCCCCACCTCCCCCATATCACCCTTCTCGGCCGGCGCGGCGGCAGCGCCATGGCCGCCGCTGCCGTCAACGCCCTGGCACTGGGGTTGTGACATGAAACCCTGGCTCACCATCATTGGCATGGGAGAGGACGGCCCGGACGGGCTCGGCCGCCGGGCACGGACGCTCATCGACGAGGCCGAGATCCTGATTGGTGGCGAAAGGCTCCTCGCACTGATCCCCGAGAATGGCCGCGAGCGCCTTGCTTGGCCGAGCCCCATGGGTGACCCTGCTTCCTTGGTCGCCCGTCATCGCGGTCGCCGTGTCTGCGTGCTAGCCACCGGCGATCCCCTCCATTACGGTGTCGGCGTGCGCCTTGTCCGTGCTCTCCCGGCCGAGGAGCTGACCGTCCTTCCCGCCCCTTCCGCCTTCAGCCTCGCCTGCGCGCGGATGGGATGGCCACGGACGGGTGTCGAGACGCTGTCCCTGCACGGCCGCCCCTTCGAGGCCGTTCTCTCCTATCTGCATCCCGGCGCCCGGCTGCTCATCCTCGGCCATGACGGCTCGACCCCCGCCCGACTCGCTGAAACACTAAGCAACCAGGGCTACGGCCGCAGCCGGCTGACCGTGCTCGAACGCATGGGCGGCCCCGAGGAACGGCGGATCTTCGGCATTGCCGCGAACTGGCCAGCGGGCGAGATCGCCGATTTCCACATCCTCGCCGTGGAATGCCTGGCCGACCCGGGCGCCTCGCTGCGCTCCCGCCTGCCCGGCCTGCCGGACGATGCCTTCCGCCATGACGGACAGATCACCAAGCGCGAGATCCGCGCCGCCACCCTTTCCGCCCTCGCCCCAGCGCCCGGACAGCTCCTTTGGGATGTCGGCGCCGGCTGCGGCTCCATCGCCATCGAATGGATGCGCACCGATCCCCGCTGCCGGGCCGTCGCCGTCGAGGGCCATCCGGGGCGCTGCCGCCTGATCGCCGAGAACGCCGAAGCTCTGGGGGTGCCGGGCTTGCGCGTCGTCACTGGCGCGGCGCCCGGCGCCCTGGACGGGCTGGAGCCGCCGGACGCGGTGTTCATCGGCGGCGGCCTCACCGCCGAAGGCGTGTTCGAGGCCTGCTGGTCGGCTCTCTCGCGGGGCGGGCGGCTGGCCGCCAACGCCGTGACCCTGGAAGGCGAAGCCCTTCTACAGAGCTGGCACGCCAAGGCCGGCGGCGAGCTTACCCGTCTTGCCGTCGCCCGCGCCGAGCCGCTCGGCCGGTTTCTTGGCTGGCATCCGCTGATGCCGGTCACCCGGTTTCTGGCGGTCAAGCCATGACCGGCACGCTGTTCGGCCTTGGCATCGGCCCGGGCGACCCCGAGTTGATCACCCTGAAGGCGCTGCGCCTCCTGCGTCAGGCCGATGTCGTCGTCTACCCCGCGCCCCTGGAAGGCGCGACCCGGGCCCGCGACACCGTCGCCGCGCATCTCACCACCGATCAGGAGGAGATCCCCGTCCGCCTTTCCATGCGCGCCGACGAGGCCACCAAACAGCGTGCCTATGCCGCCGCCGCCGAACGGATCCGAGACGCGCTCGACGCCGGGCGCGACGTCGCCGTGCTCTGCGAGGGCGATCCCTTCCTCTACGGCTCCTTCACCTACATTTTCATCCGCCTCGCCGACGGCTATCCGGTCGAGGTCGTGCCCGGCATCTCCTCGATCACCGCCGCGCCGGCGGTCGCGCTCGCCCCGCCCGTCACCCGCGAGGACGTATTCACGGTCCTTCCCGCCACCCTTCCCGTGGACGCCTTGGAGGCCGGGCTGAAACAGGCGGACTCGGCCGCCATCCTCAAGCTCGGGCGCCACTTGACCAAGATGACCAAGCTTCTGGAACGCCTCGGGCTGGCCGACCACGCCATCTATGTCGAGAACGCGACGACACCCGCGCAGAAGGTCGCGCAACTCTCCTCCGTCGATGAGGCGGCGCCCTACTTCTCGATGATCCTGGTCCGCTGCACGCCGGAACGCTGGCGATGACCGTCGCTCCCGCGATTATCGTCCTCAACCGCTTTGCCCTCGAAACGGCGATGCGGCTCGTGGAAGTTCTCCCCGGCGCGACCCTTCACTGCGGCTCCGACGAGGTCTTCCGTCAGGCAGGAGAAGCCCCTCTCCCGCTTGCGGGAGAGGGAGGGGCCCGCCGGAGCTCTAGCGACGGTGGGAGGGAGAGGGGCTTGTGTCCGGGAAGATCTGTAAATCCTATAAGACACTCAGACGCAGGAAAACAGGTCAATCACACAAATAATTTCAGTCTACAAGAAGACCTAATTCACAAAATAGATCACGTCCCGTCCCATCTCCAAAACCTCTACCAGGAGGGCACGCCCATCCTCGCCATCTGCGCCGCGGGGATCGTGATCCGCGCCCTCGCCCCCGTCCTCGCCGACAAGCGGGCCGAGCCGCCGGTCCTCGCTGTCGCCCCGGACGGCAGCGCCGTCATCCCCCTCCTCGGCGGCCATCACGGCGCCAACGACCTCGCGCGGCAGGTCGGCGCGGTCCTCCGCGTCGCGCCGGCCATCACTACGGCCAGCGATCTCGCCTTCGGCGTCGCGCTCGACGATCCGCCACCGGGCTGGCGCCTCGCCAACCTTCAGCATCTCAAGCCCTTCATGGCCGCCCTCCTCGACGGCGCGGCCGTCCGGCTCGCCGGTTCCGCCCCGTGGCTGGAGAAAAGCGGCCTGCCCTTCGCCGACGATGCCGCGCTCGAAATTCTCGTGACCACCGAGGCCGCCGCCGGCTCCGAAACCCGCCTCGTTCTGCATCCCCAGTCCGTCGCCCTTGGCGTCGGCTGCGAACGCGGCGCCGAGCCCGCCGAACTCATCTCCCTCGCCATCCAAACCCTTGCCGAGGCGGGACAGAGCCCGCTTGCGATCGCCGGTGTCTTCTCCGTCGACCTCAAGGCCGACGAGCCCGCGGTCCATGCCCTCGCGGACCATCTTGGCGTTCCGGCGCGCTTCTTCGACGCGGCGACGCTGGAGGCGCTGACCCCCCGCCTCGCCAACCCCTCCGACCTCGTGTTCCGAGAGGTCGGTTGCCACGGGGTCGCCGAGGCCGCCGCCCTCGCCGCCGCCGGCGACACCGCCACCCTCTTCGTCGAGAAACGGAAATCCGCCCGCGCCACTTGCGCCCTCGCCGCCGCGCCCGCCCCCTTCGACGCCAGGGCCGTCGGCCGACCACAAGGCTGGCTCGCCATCGTCGGCCTGGGGCCCGGATCGTCGGACTGGCGCACCCCCGAGGCCGAGCGCCTGCTCCGCCAAGCCTCCGATCTCGTCGGCCACGACCTTTATCTCGACCTGCTCGGCGATCTTTCGGAGGGCAAGACCCTTCATTCCTCCCCCATGGGCGAGGAGGAAGCCCGCGCCCGCCTCGCCCTCGACCTCGCCGCGAGCGGCCACCAGGTGGTCCTCGTCTCCTCCGGCGATCCCGGCGTTTACGCCATGGCCACGCTGGTCTTCGCCCTGCTTGAAACCGACGGCCGCGAGGCTTGGCGCCGGCTGCCGATCCAGGTGGCCCCGGGCGTGACCGCCTTGCACGCCGCAGCGGCCCGTGTCGGCGCCCCCACCGGCCATGATTTCTGCGCCATCTCCCTTTCCGATCTGCTGACGCCCTGGGAGGTGATCGCCCGCCGTGTCGAGGCCGCCGCCGCCGCCGATTTCGTGATCGGCTTCTTCAACCCGGTCTCGCGCCGCCGCGACTGGCAGCTCGACCGCGCCCGCGACATCCTTCTCAGGCACCGCGCGAAGGAGACCCCGGTCATCCTCGCCCGCGCGGTCGGCCGCGAGGAGGAGTCGGTGCAGGTCATTTCCCTCGCCGACCTCTCCGCCGACAACGCCGACATGCTGACCATGGTGATCGTCGGCGCCTCGACCACGCGGACCGTCCCACGCGCGGGCGGCGTCTGGGTCTACACACCGCGCGGTTACGATTGCGAGCCCAAACCATGACTGTCCATTTCATCGGCGCCGGCCCCGGCGCGCCGGATCTGATCACCCTGCGCGGCCGCGACCTCATCGCCCGCTGCCCGGTCTGCCTCTATGCCGGCTCGCTGGTGCCCAAGGAGGTGATCGCCTACGCGCCGGAAGGCGCTCGCATCGTCGACACCGCCCCCCTCACCCTCGACGAAATCGTGGAGGAAATGCGGGCGGCCCACGCCCGCGGTGAGGACGTCGCCCGCGTCCATTCCGGCGATCCATCGTTGTACGGCGCCATTGCCGAGCAGATGCGCCGCCTCGACGCCCTCGGCATCGGCTACGACGTGACGCCCGGCGTGCCGGCCTACACGGCCGCCGCCGCGGCGCTCAAACAGGAACTCACCCTGCCCGGCATCTCCCAGACCATCATCCTCACCCGCACCGGCGGCCGGTCGTCACCGATGCCCGCGGGCGAGAACCTCGCGGCCCTGGCCGCCACCGGCGCCACGCTCGCGATACATCTCTCCGTCCGCCGCCTCGACCGGATCGCCGCCGATCTCATCCCCCATTACGGCGCCGACTGCCCGGTCGCCGTGGTCTACCGCGCGACCTGGCCGGACGAACGCATCCTCCGCGGCACCCTGTCCGATATCCGCGACAAGGTCCGCGCCGCCAAGATTACCCGCACGGCCCTCATCCTCGTCGGCCCCGTGCTCGCCGATGCCGACTTCGCCGACAGCGCCCTCTACAGCCCGGCCCACGCGCACATCCTCCGCCCCCGCCGGAAGACCTGAACACGCGAGAATCGTCATGCGCGGACTTGTTGTTCCGCGCATTCACGACTTAAAAGAAAGACGTGGACGGCCGGGACAAGCCCGGCGATGACGACACTTGCGGCGTCCAGACTAACCGTTTGGGCTAAGCGCCCAGATGCGCCGAGACCCAGGCCTCCGCCTCTTCGACCGACTCCACCGTCTCGCCCGGCTCCGGCGGCGGCCGGCGCAGGATCACGATGGGCAGGCCGAGCGCCCGCGCCGCCTCGATCTTGCCATAGGTCGCCCTGCCGCCCGAGTTCTTGGCGACCAGGGCCTCGATCCCATGCCGCGTCATCAGCTCCTTTTCGGCCTCGCGATCGAAAGGTCCCCGTTGAAGCACCTGTTCCCAGTTCGCCAATGGCGCCGGCGTGGCGCCCGGCTCGATCATGCGGACCAGAAACCAGACCTCCGGAATCCCCGCGAAGGCGTCCAGCTCCAGCCGCCCCAGCGTCACGAAAACCCGCCGGTAGTTCTTGCGGACAAGGCCTGCCGCCTCCGCCGTATCGCCGACCTCGGTCCAGTTGTCTCCGGGCTCCGGCCGCCAGGCCGGCCGCGTCAAGGTGAGCCGGGGCAGGCCGGCCTTGGCACAGGCCTCCCGCGCATGGCGCGACACGTTCGCGGCGAAGGGATGGGTCGCGTCGATCACAAGGCCGATGCCCTGCTCCCGAAGATAGGTCTCCAAACCCTCCGCGCCGCCGAACCCGCCAAGACGGGTCTCGGCCGGCGGAAATTCCGGCTCCCGCGTCCGCCCGGCCAGGGAATACACGATCTCCAACTGCGGGTTGGACGCCAACCGCTCGGCCAGCTCCCGCGCCTCTGTCGTTCCGCCTAAAATCAATAATTGCTTGCTCTTAGTCATCGGCCTTTCCAACAAGCCCTCCGTTACGATCGAAAAGCACGACCTCCACCCGAACGTCCCCACCCGCGACCCCTTGCGCGACCGTCCGAGCCCGTGCCGCCACCCGGTCCCCCAGTTTCAACCCCGCCGCCTTCGCCGCCTCGAGCACGCCATGGGCGGTCCGCGCCTCCGCCATTGCCGCGACCAGATCCGGCTCGGCCCCCAACCCCTCGGCAAGCGCCGCCAGGCCCGGGACATCCACCTGGCTGCGGCCGGAATGAAGATCGAGATGCCCGGCCGCAAGCTTCGATATCTTAGCGAAGCCGCCGGCCAAGGTCAGCCTTGGTACCGGGTGACGCCGCAAATATTTGAGCAGCCCCCCGGCGAAATCGCCCATGTCGATCAGCGCGATGTCGGGAAGGTCGTAAAGGCGTTGCACGGACCGCTCCGAGGTCGCCCCGGTGCTCGCCGCGACATGGTCGAAGCCGTTCGCGCGCGCCACATCCACGCCGCGGCGGATGGAGTCGATCCAGGCGGCGCAGGAATACGGGATCACCACACCCGTCGTTCCCAGGATCGAGAGCCCGCCGACGATCCCGAGCCGCGGGTTCCAGGTCTTCGCCGCCAATCGCTCGCCCCCGGGAATCGAGATCTCGATCTCGACATCGCCGCCATCCCCATGCGCCGCCGCGACCTCGGCCACGACCGCCCGCATCATCTCGCGCGGTACTGGGTTGATCGCCGGTTCGCCGACCCCCAGCGGCAGACCCGGCAGGGTCACGCGGCCCACGCCCTCCCCGGCGCGGAAGCTGACCCCGCTTCCCTTCGCGCCCCGCCGCACCGTCGCGATCACCAGCGCGCCATGGGTCACGTCCGGGTCGTCGCCCGCGTCCTTGACAATCCCGGCCATCGCGTAGCCCTCGCCCCTTCCCTCGCGGGCCAGGGCAAAGGCCGGGCTCTGCCCCTTCGGCAGCCGGATCGTTACCGGATCCGGAAAGTTGCCGGTGAGCAAGGCCGTGTAGGCCGCCCGCGTCGCCGCGGTCGCGCAGGCGCCCGTCGTCCATCCTCTCTTGAGCGGCGTTGCCGGCTTGCGCATTCTTGGCCCGTCTGTTCTTCCACGCGCTGTGCAGTTTCAAACCCACACGGTACAACGAGTTTCGCCGACTGGGTAGACGAACCGCCCGTAGTTCTCAATCTGACGGATCGCAAAAACATCGCCGGCACGACTGTGGTCTTCTACGAGATGTAAGTCGGGTGACGGGCTTCCTATCTGTTGCCTGACCTCTTGAACGACGGGTCGTAACCCATTTCGATAACCCTCAACCCCGGGAAAAGCTCATGAAATTGATCACTTATCTCAATTTTTCAGGCGCATGTGAGGAAACCTTAAAGTTTTATCAAAGCGTTCTCGGCGGCGAGATCACGGCCATGATGCGGCATGAAGGAAGTCCCATGGAGCAGACCTTCTGGGCGCGGCGCTTCGGCGTGCTCACCGACCGTTTCGGGATCGGCTGGATGGTCAACTGCGCCTGATCATCGATGGCTGACACCGAAGCTGGCTTTCCCGCGTCCAACCGGGGTAGTCGGGCGCTCGCGAATCCGGGGCCGGGAACGCGGCGATCGAGCCCCCTCTATCGGGTTTCCTTCGGAAAATCGGCATGGAGGATGGCGCCAGCGTGACATGTCCCCAAAAGGCGCCCGGGAATGATGGGTGCCCTATCGACACGCCAGCCGAAGGCAAAGAGTCCCTTCCCTCGCCCAATAAGCCTTGCGTCCCGGGCGTTCATGCTATCGCGGCCCGGCAACCGGGGCGCATATCGCGGAGGTTGTATTCTCGGCAATTCAATTGACAAAAAATGCGCGTATGCGATGATTTGGCGAAAAAGAGAAGGAAGTCTCTTTGGGATATCGGATCGCAATCCTTCATCAGGGGTTCGTACCATCGTACCGTAAGCGGTTTTTCGAACTCCTGAATGACCGGACCTGCAACAGGTATGTTGTTTTTCACGGCCAGCCGCCGTCGCACACTGGACATGTGGCGGCGTCCGGGCCGTTCCAATTCTCCAATGTCCGCGTTCACAATCGTGAATTGCGGCTGGGTAAGTACTCCCTGATCTATCAGCCTGTCGTTCTAAAGGTTTTGCGTGGCGGCTTCGACGCGATCGTCGTCGGGCACGAGTTCAAGCTGTTGGCCGGCCAGATGCTTTTCGCCGCCTACAAGCTTCTCCGCAAACCGGCCCTGCTGTGGGGGCACGGCTACCATCGCCGCAACGCTCACCCGCTCGCGCGCGCCGGAACCGGCGTTTTCGCAAAGCTGGCGGATGGCTACCTTGTCTATACCTCCAGCGGCGCGGCGAAGCTGAAGCGCGCGGGTTTGTCTTCGGATCAGATTTTCGTGCTTCACAATACGATCGATATTGATAGTCAGATCGAGGCCCATGCCCGCTTCGAGAATGCAAGTCTCGAACCCATAAGGCGTGAATTCGGCTTGCGTCCCGATGCCCACACCTTGCTCTACATCGGACGGGTCTATCACCGAAAGCGCTGTGACCAACTGATCACTCTGATACGCCGGCTCAATCAGGACCCTGAGGTCGGGGCGGTGGATCTCGTCATCGTGGGAGACGGGCCGGATCTGAAAACGATCAAGGCTTCAGCTTCGGATCTGCCGAACGTTCACTTCCTCGGTGAAGTCTACGATACGGATAAGGTGGCGAAGTTGATGCGCGTGGCCACGGCCATGGTCAATCCCGGCTCGGTGGGGTTGGCGGTCAACCATAGCTTCGCCCATGGCGTGCCGGTGGTCACGCGGGAACACTCCCTGCACAGCCCGGAGCTGGACTACATCCATGATGATCGGAACGGGTTCATCGTGGCCGGAGGGATGGATGAGTACGTCCGGGCTGTCCGCGGCCTGTTGGTGAATCCCGATTTGCTGACGCGCTTGTCGGCGGGTGCCCTGGCAACGCGGGATCAGTTGGGTTTGGATCATATGGCGAAGGAGTTCGATTGCGGCGTCTGCCAAGCCATTCAAAGATACCATGGGCCAGGCGCGGCAATTGACCGTTCCGGTTGCAGGCCGGATCCCAACGCCCAAGCCAACGGTAAGGGATAGCGCCCGCGCCCGGTTTACGCTCAGGCCCGGTTTCAGGCGACGGAGCGGCGGCGCAGCGCGACGCTGAGCTGCCGGAGGCGGTTGCGCAGCGTGTTTCCGGCCTTGTAGCGGTTGCCGACGGCG
>JANQJG010000229.1 GCA_028281785.1 Rhodospirillales bacterium | reverse complement strand
CGTAATCGCCGCCGTCAACGTCGTCTTACCATGATCAACATGACCAATCGTCCCAACATTGCAGTGCGGCTTCGTGCGCTCAAACTTCTGCTTCGCCATCGCTCTGAAGACTCCTCGCTGATCAGCCGGCCAATCTGGTTTTGACTTCTTCGGAAACTTGTTGCGGAACGTCCGCGTAGTGATCGAAATGCATCGTGAACTGGGCGCGGCCCTGGCTCATGGACCGAAGCGCGCTGACATACCCGAACATCGTGGCCAGCGGCACCATCGCGCCGATCACCCGCGCATTGCCGCGCTGGTCCATGCCCGAGACCTGCCCCCGCCGCGAATTCAGATCGCCGATGATGTCGCCCATGTATTCCTCGGGCGTTACAACCTCCACGCGCATGACAGGCTCGAGCAGCTTGGGAGCGCCCTTGTTCATGCCATCGCGGAAAGCGGCCCGCGCCGCGATCTCAAAGGCCATGACGCTTGAGTCCACCTCGTGCGACGCACCGTCGAACAACACCGCCTTGAAGTCCGTGACAGGAAAACCGCACAGCACGCCGGACTGGGAAGCGCCCCGGATACCCTTTTCCACGCCGGGAACGAACTCCCTGGGAACGGAGCCGCCCACCACAGCGCTTTCGAACTCGACGCCCGCCCCCGACTCGGTCGGCTCGAAGCGGAACTTCACGCGCGCGAACTGGCCGGCGCCGCCCGTCTGCTTGCGGTGGGTATAGTCGATTTCGACGGGGCGGCCGATGGTCTCGCGATAGGCCACCTGCGGCGAGCCGACATTGGCGTCGACCTTGAACTCCCGCTTCATGCGGTCGACGATGATCTCCAGATGCAGCTCGCCCATCCCCTTGATCACCGTCTGACCGCTCTCCGGATCGGAGGTCACGCGGAAGGACGGATCCTCCGCCGCGAGCCGCGACAGCGCGACGGACATCTTCTCCTGGTCGGCCTTGGATTTCGGCTCGACCGCGATCTCGATGACCGGATCGGGAAACTCCATGCGCTCGAGAACGACGGGGTTCTGAGGATCACTGAGGCTGTCGCCGGTGTGGGTGTCCTTGAGGCCCGCCAGCGCGACGATATCGCCCGCCGTCGCCTCATTGACGTCCTCCCGGCTGTTCGCATGCATGAGAAGCATGCGCCCCACACGCTCGCGCGAATCCTTCGTCGTATTCCTCACCTGCTGGCCCGTCTTGACGACACCGGAATAGACGCGAATGAAGGTGATCGTCCCGACGAAGGGATCGGACATCACCTTGAACGCCAGGGCCGAGAACGGCTCGTCGACCGAGTTGTGCCGCTCGATGGGCTCATCGGTGCCGGCCTTGACGCCCTTGATGGCTGCCACGTCGGTCGGCGCCGGCAGATAATCGACCACGCCGTCCAGCAGCAGCTGAACACCTTTATTCTTGAACGCGGTCCCGCACAGGATCGGAACGAAAACCCCGGAAACGGTTCCGGAACGAATACAGCTTATAAGCGTAGCCTCGTCAGGCTCTTGTCCTTCGAGATACGCCTCCATAGCCGTGTCGTCCTGCTCGACGGCAAGTTCGATCAGCTTGTCCCGATACTCCTGCGCCTGATCGACGAGATCGGCCGGAATCTCGCTGCGCTGGTATTCGGCGCCAAGGGCCTCGTCCTTCCAGGTGACCGCCTGCATGCGAAGGAGGTCGACAACCCCGACGAAATCCGCCTCTTGTCCGATGGGAATCTGCAACACGAGCGGCTGCGCGCCCAGACGATCGGAAATCATCTGGACGCAGCGGAAGAAGTCCGCGCCCACGCGATCCATCTTGTTGACGAAACAGAGGCGCGGAACGCCGTAGCGGTCGGCCTGACGCCAAACCGTCTCCGACTGCGGCTCCACTCCTGCCACGCTGTCGAACACCGCCACGGCGCCGTCCAAGACCCGCAAGGCGCGTTCGACCTCAATGGTGAAATCGACATGACCGGGCGTGTCGATGATGTTGACGCGATGGTCCCGCCAGACGCAGGTCGTCGCGGCCGAAGTGATGGTGATCCCCCGCTCCTGCTCCTGCTCCATCCAGTCCATCACGGCGTTGCCGTCATGAACCTCGCCGATCTTGTAGGAGCGGCCGGTATAATAGAGGACACGCTCGGTCGTCGTCGTCTTACCGGCATCAATATGGGCCATGATGCCGATGTTTCGGTAGCGTTCCAGGGGGGTGGTACGAGGCATGCCGAAAGACGACTCCCAATGCTACCAGCGGTAATGGGAAAAGGCCTTGTTGGCCTCGGCCATTCGATGCGTGTCCTCCCGCTTCTTCACCGCGGCGCCGCGATTGTTGGCGGCATCCAGCAGTTCCCCGGAGAGGCGTTCCGTCATCGTGTCTTCGGAGCGTTTCCGCGCCGTGTCCACGAGCCAGCGAATGGCAAGGGTTTGACGGCGTGCGGCGCGAACCTCGACCGGAACCTGATAGGTCGCGCCACCGACGCGGCGCGAGCGGACCTCGACCGCCGGTTTCACGTTCTCGATGGCCTCGTGAAAAACCTTGAGGGGGTCCTGCCCGGTCTTCTTCTGGATCTGATCAAAGGCGCCGTAGATGGTCTTCTCGGCGACGGACTTCTTGCCGTCGCGCATCAAGCCGTTGGTGAACTTGGTGACGACCAGGTCCCCGAATTTCGGATCGGGCAGAACCTCGCGTCGCTCGGCGGCATGACGACGGGACATGCTCCACTCTCCTATTTCGGACGTTTCGCGCCGTATTTCGACCGGCGCTGACGGCGATCGGAAACGCCCTGCGTATCCAGCGTGCCGCGAATGATGTGATAGCGGACGCCCGGAAGGTCCTTCACACGACCGCCCCGAATGAGAACAACGGAGTGTTCCTGGAGGTTGTGCCCCTCGCCCGGGATATAGCTCGTCACCTCGAAGCCGTTGGTCAGGCGCACGCGCGCGACCTTCCGCAGGGCGGAGTTCGGCTTCTTAGGCGTGGTCGTGTAGACACGGGTACAGACCCCCCGCTTTTGCGGGCAGCTTTCCAGCGCGGGCACCTTGTTGCGCTCAACAGGCGCCTGCCTCGGCTTCCGAATCAACTGGTTCACAGTTGGCATACTGAATTCCACCTCACAAAGGCCGAACGCACCATCGCGCACAGCCAACACCCCTCGATGAGGCAAATAAAACTCCCTCGACGGCTTTCACAGCACCGCCCGAGGGCGTCTACCAAGTTTTGTTTAACGCGCTGAAGGCTGCGTCTAGACCGCAGGGCCTACCACCAGCCCCCTTTTCAGGAGCGCCGCATACTAGTTACGGCGCCAAGGCCAGTCAAGCAAAACCGCCCTCAAATCACGCTCTCAAAACGGCCGGTACAACCGGCCGCTTTTTACCCCGCGGCAGATGGCGACAGACCCCGAGCCCGGCGCCATCGACCACACGGCCGTCACTTAGTCGTCGCCGCCACCGTCCGCCGCCTGGGCGGGAACCTCCGACGGCGCCTTGTCCAGCTCCGAGGCCAGTTGCGCCACGTCTTCCTCGACAACGGCCTCGGTTCCTTCCGCCTCGATTTCCGCCGCTTCCCGGTCCCGGGCGGCGGCGATCGACCTCAGGCGGTTCATATGGGCACCCGTACCGGCCGGAATCAAGCGACCGACGATGACGTTCTCCTTCAGTCCGTCAAGGTTGTCCACCTTTCCGGAGACGGCCGCCTCGGTCAGCACGCGCGTCGTCTCCTGGAACGAGGCCGCAGAGATGAACGACTGGGTCTGCAGGCTGGCCTTGGTGATCCCCTGCAACACGGGGATGCCGGTGGCCGGCTTCGCGCCCCGCTCCTCGGTCTTCGCATTGACGGTATCGAACTCGATGCGGTCGATCTGTTCGCCAACCAGGAACGTCGTCTCCCCGGGCTCGAGGATCTCGATCTTCTGCAGCATCTGACGCACGATCACCTCGATATGCTTATCGTTGATGCGCACGCCTTGCAGGCGATAGACGTCCTGGATTTCCGAGGTGAGATAGTCGGCAAGCGCCTCCACGCCGAGAACGCGAAGAATATCGTGAGGCACGGGATTGCCGTCCATAAGGGGATCTCCCTTGCGGACAAAATCGCCTTCCTGAATGCTCACATGCTTGCCCTTGGGGATAAGGTATTCCTGGGGCTCGCCCTCGCCATCTTCCGGCACCACGATGATTCGCCGCTTGGACTTGTAGTCCTTGCCGAACTCGACGGTTCCATCGATTTCACTGATGATCGCGTGGTCCTTGGGCCGGCGGGCCTCGAAAAGTTCCGCCACACGCGGCAGGCCGCCGGTGATGTCGCGGGTTTTCGCCGACTCCCTCGGCACCCTCGCCACAACGTCGCCGGCGTGAACCTTCTGCCCCGGCTCCACCGAGAGGATCGCGTCGACCGACAGATAGTAACGGGCCTCGATACCCTTCGCCAACGTCACGACCTTGCCGTCCTCGTCGCGCAGGGTGATCCGGGGGCGAAGCTCCGCCCCCTTGGGCTGCTGCTTCCAGTCGATCACGACCTTGGAGGCGATGCCCGTGGCCTCGTCCACCCGCTCCATCATGGTCACGCCTTCGACGAGATCCACGTAGTGAACGATCCCTTCCTTCTCCGTAATGATCGGCAGCGTGTAGGGGTCCCAATCCGCCAGCTTGTCCCCACGCGCAACCTTGGCCTTGTTTTTGACCGCAAGCCTTGTGCCGTAAGGCAGGCGATGGCGTGCCCGCTCGCGGCCCTTCTCGTCGCCGAGAATGATCTCGGCATTGCGGCTCATGACGATATGAACGCCGTCGCTGTTGGTCACGGTCGTGCAGTTGTTGAGCTTGACGACGGCGTCGAAGGTCGCCTCCACCTGGGATTCCTCAGCGCCGCGCTGGGCCGCTCCACCGATATGGAACGTGCGCATGGTCAACTGGGTTCCCGGCTCGCCGATGGATTGCGCCGCGATGACGCCCACGGCCTCACCGACATTGACGCGGGTTCCACGGGCAAGATCGCGGCCATAGCAGGTGGCGCAGATACCGAAGCGGGTAGCACAGGTCAGCACCGACCGGATCTTCATGGACTCGACGGCACCGGACTCCTCGATCTTCGCAACCACTTCCTCGTCAATGATATCGCCGCCGGCGACCAAGATATCGCCGGAGACGGGATCGACTACATCCTCCGCCGCGCTCCGCCCCAGGACACGCTCTTCCAGGGAGGCGATCACCTCGCCGCCTTGGACGACGGCCCGCATGGTAATCCCATCGGTGGTGCCGCAATCGTTTTCGACGATGATGCAATCCTGCGCGACGTCGACCAGACGCCGGGTGAGGTAACCGGAGTTGGCCGTCTTCAACGCGGTATCGGCCAATCCCTTCCGCGCGCCGTGCGTCGAATTGAAGTATTCGAGCACGGTCAGCCCCTCCTTGAAGTTGGAGATGATCGGGGTCTCGATGATCTCCCCGGAAGGTTTCGCCATCAGCCCACGCATGCCGGCGAGCTGCTTCATCTGCGCCGCCGAACCGCGGGCCCCGGAATGGGCCATCATGTACACCGAGTTGATGGGCTTGCCCGGCTCGAGCTTCGAGATCTCGTTCATCATCTCGTCGGCCACCTGATCGGTGCAATGCGACCAGGCGTCGACGACCTTGTTGTATTTCTCACCCTGGGTGATCAGCCCATCCTGGTATTGCTGCTCATACTCCTTGATGAGCTCTTCGGTATCACGAACGAGGCCGACCTTGCTCTCGGGCACCACAAGGTCGTCCTTGCCAAAGGACACGCCGGCCCGACAGGCATATGAGAAACCGAGAGACATCATGCGGTCGGTGAAGATGACCGTCTCCTTCTGACCGCAGTGGCGATAAACCACGTCGATGCACTCGGAGATTTCCTTCTTTGTCAGCAGACGGTTGATCAGGTCGAAAGGCACATTGGGATGCCGCGGCAAGATCTCCGAGAGAATCATCCGGCCCGGCGACGTGTCGACCCGGGTCACGATCCTTTCGCCCTCGGCATCGACCGTGCGATAGCGGGCATGGATCTTGCTGTGCAAGGAGATCACGCCCGCGTCCAGGGCCTGCTGAATCTCGCCGACATTGGCGAATGACATGCCCTCGCCCGGCTCGCCTTCCCGCGCCAGGGTCAGATAGTAGAGGCCGAGAACGATGTCCTGCGACGGCACGATGATCGGCTTGCCGTTCGCGGGGCTGAGGATGTTGTTGGTCGACATCATCAGAACCCGCGCCTCGAGCCGCGCCTCCAGCGACAGCGGCACGTGCACCGCCATCTGGTCGCCGTCGAAGTCCGCGTTGAAGGCGGCGCAGACCAGAGGATGAAGCTGAATGGCCTTGCCCTCGATCAGCTTGGGCTCGAAAGCCTGAATGCCCAGGCGGTGAAGAGTTGGCGCCCGGTTGAGCAGGACCGGGTGCTCGCGGATGACCTCCTCGAGGATGTCCCATACTTCCGGCCGCTCCTTCTCGACCATGCGCTTGGCCGCCTTGATGGTCGTCGCCATGCCGTAGAGCTCAAGCTTCGAGTAAATGAACGGCTTGAACAGTTCGACAGCCATCTTCTTGGGCAAACCGCATTGATGGAGCATCAGCTCCGGGCCGACCACGATCACCGACCGTCCGGAATAGTCGACACGCTTGCCGAGCAGGTTCTGCCGGAAGCGGCCCTGCTTGCCCTTCAGCATATCGGCGAGCGACTTCAAGGGCCGCTTGTTGGCCCCGGTGATGGCGCGCCCCCGGCGGCCGTTGTCGAACAGCGCGTCCACCGCCTCCTGGAGCATCCGCTTTTCGTTGCGGATGATGATCTCCGGTGCGTGGAGCTCGATCAGCCTCTTGAGGCGGTTGTTGCGGTTGATGACCCGCCTGTAGAGGTCGTTGAGATCGGAGGTCGCGAAACGGCCGCCATCCAGCGGTACCAACGGCCGGAGTTCCGGTGGGATGACGGGAATCACCTCGAGGATCATCCATTCGGGCCGGGTTCCTGACTCCAGGAAGGCTTCGACAAGCTTGAGACGCTTGACAAGCTTCTTCCTCTTGGCTTCGGAGTTGGTCTCCTTGAGTTCCTCCCGAAGGCTCTCGCACTCCGTCTCCAGATCGATTTCGGAAAGCATGGCGCGGATGGCCTCGGCGCCGATGCCGACGCGGAAGGAATCCTCGCCGAACTCCTCCACCGACTTCTGATACTGGTCTTCGTTGAGAAGCTCGTGGAGCTTGAGCGGAGTCAGGCCAGGCTCGATCACCACGTAGTTCTCGAAATAGAGGACCCGTTCCAGGTCCTTCAACGTCATGTCAAGCAACAGCCCGATGCGGCTCGGCAAGGACTTCAGGAACCAGATATGGGCAACCGGCGAGGCCAGCTCGATATGGCCCATGCGCTCGCGCCGAACCTTCTGCAAGGTCACTTCGACGCCGCATTTTTCGCAGACGATGCCCTTGTACTTCATGCGCTTGTACTTGCCGCACAAGCACTCATAGTCCTTGATCGGACCGAAAATGCGGGCACAGAAAAGGCCGTCCCGCTCCGGCTTGAATGTCCGGTAGTTGATGGTTTCGGGTTTCTTGATCTCACCGAAGGACCACGAGCGAATGCGCTCGGGACTGGCGATCGCGATACGGATCTGGTCGAAGCGCTGCGTGGGGCCGACCTGCCCGAACACTCTCATCAACTCATTCATACGCGACTCTCCTAGACTGACGTCTCAGGGTCAGTATCTGCGCTGGTTCAACTCGACATTGAGGCCGAGCGATTGCAGTTCCTTGACCAGAACGTTGAAGGATTCCGGAATGCCTGCCTCGAAATTGTCCTCGCCGCGGACGATGGCTTCGTAGACCTTGGTCCGGCCGGCCTGGTCGTCCGACTTGACGGTCAGCATTTCCTGAAGCGTGTACGCGGCGCCATAGGCCTCCAACGCCCAGACCTCCATTTCGCCGAAGCGCTGCCCGCCGAACTGCGCCTTGCCTCCCAGCGGCTGCTGGGTGACCAGACTGTAGGGGCCGATGGACCGGGCATGAATCTTGTCGTCGACCAGATGATGCAGCTTCAGCATATAGATGTAGCCGACGGTCACCTTGCGGTCGAAAGACTCGCCGGAACGGCCGTCGACCAGCGTCACCTGGCCCGACGAAAACAGTCCCGCCCGCTCCAACATATCGATGATGTCGGCCTCGTTGGCACCATCGAACACCGGCGAGGCGATCGGCACACCGACGCGAAGGTTTTGGGCCAGCACATCGACCTCCTGGTCGTCGAGATCACTGATCTCGTCCTTATAGGAGCGGTCGCCATAGACCTCCTTGAGCTTCTGCCGAAGCCCTTTGTTGTCCTTGCGTCCGGTGCGTATCGCTTCGACGACGTCACCTATCTGATTGCCGAGCCCGGCACAGGCGAAGCCGAGATGCGTTTCAAGGATCTGCCCGACATTCATTCGGGACGGCACGCCCAGTGGATTGAGAACGATGTCGACGGGCGTTCCGTCTTCCAAATAGGGCATGTCCTCCATGGGCACGATCTTGGAGATCACACCCTTGTTTCCATGACGGCCCGCCATCTTGTCGCCGGGTTGCAGCTTGCGTTTGACGGCGACGAAGACCTTCACCATCTTCATCACCCCGGGCGGAAGCTCGTCGCCGCGCTGCAGCTTCTCGACCTTGCTCTCGAAGCGCTCCTGAAGAGCGGCGATGCTCTCCTCGAACTGCTTCTTCAGAGCCTCGAGGTCCGTCATCACCTTGTCGTTGGAAACGACGATCTGAGCACATTGGGCCGCGGTATACCGGTCCAGCACTTCGTCCGTGATCTTGACACCAGCCTCCAGGCCCTTCGGCCCGCTGACGACCTTCCGGTTGATGAGCAGGCTTCGGAGCCGCGTATTGAAGCTGCGCTCGAGAATCGCGCGCTCGTCGTCCCTGTCCTTCGCCAAGTGTTCGATTTCGGCGCGTTCGATGGCCAGCGCCCGCTCATCCTTGTCGACGCCGCGGCGCGAAAACACGCGAACCTCGACCACGGTACCGGTGACGCCTGGCGGCACGCGCAGAGACGTGTCCCGAACGTCATGCGCCTTCTCGCCAAAAATGGCCCGGAGCAGCTTTTCTTCCGGGGTCATCGGCGACTCGCCCTTGGGCGTGACCTTGCCGACCAGAATATCGCCAGCCTGCATCTCGGCACCGATATAGACGATTCCCGCCTCGTCCAAGTTGCGAAGCGCTTCCTCGCCGACATTCGGAATGTCGCGAGTGATCTCCTCCTGGCCGAGCTTCGTGTCCCGGGCCATCACCTCGAACTCTTCGATATGGATCGAGGTGAAGACGTCGTCGCGAACGATACGCTCGGATATCAGGATCGAGTCCTCGAAGTTGTATCCGTGCCACGGCATGAACGCGCAGAGCACGTTGCGGCCCAAGGCGAGCTCTCCGAGATCGGTCGACGGGCCATCCGCGATGATGTCACCCGATTCCACCCGATCCCCGACCCGCACCAGAGGCCGCTGATTGATGCAGGTATTCTGGTTGGACCGCTGGAACTTCTGCAGCTTGTAGATGTCGACGCCCGGCGCCGAATGCGAGGTCTCTTCCGTCGCGCGAACGACAATACGCGTGGCGTCGATCTGATCGACGACACCCGACCGGCGAGCCATGATCGCGGCTCCGGAGTCCCGGGCCACCGCCGCTTCCATGCCGGTTCCCACGAGCGGCGCCTCGGCCTGGATCAGCGGCACGGCCTGCCGCTGCATGTTGGATCCCATCAGCGCGCGGTTGGCGTCATCGTTCTCCAGGAAGGGGATCAGCGCCGCGGCCACCGAGACGAGCTGCTTGGGCGACACGTCGATGTAGTCGACGTCTTCCGGGCGCGCCATGAGATACCCGGCACCCTTCCGGCAGCTCACCAGATCGGTGGAGATCCGGCCGTCGGGGTCGAGTTCGGCGTTGGCCTGCGCGATCGTGTACCGCCCTTCGTCCATCGCCGAGAGATAGATCACCTCGTCCGAGACCCGGCCGTTTTCGACCTTGCGATAAGGGGTCTCGATGAAGCCGTACTTGTTGACCCGGGCATAGGTGGCCAGGCTGTTGATGAGACCGATGTTCGGTCCTTCCGGCGTCTCGATCGGGCAGATCCGTCCGTAGTGGGTCGGATGGACGTCACGGACCTCGAAGCCGGCCCTTTCGCGGGTTAGCCCCCCGGGCCCGAGCGCCGAGAGTCGGCGCTTGTGGGTGATCTCGCTGAGCGGGTTGGTTTGATCCATGAACTGGCTCAGCTGCGAGGAACCGAAGAACTCGCGAACCGCGCCCGCCGCCGGCTTGGCATTGATCAGGTCGTGCGGCATGACCGTGTCGATATCGACCGAACTCATCCGCTCCCGGATCGCCCGCTCCATGCGCAGCAGGCCGATGCGATACTGGTTCTCCATGAGCTCGCCCACGGATCGAACCCTGCGATTGCCCAGATGATCGATGTCATCGATTTCGCCGCGGCCGTCCTTAAGCTCGACCATGATCCGCACGACCTCGAGGATGTCTTCCCGTCTCAAGGTCCGCAGGGAATCATCGGTCTCGAAGCCAAGACGGGAGTTCATCTTGACACGGCCGACGGCCGAGAGATCGTAGCGTTCGGGATCGAAGAAGAGCCCCCGGAAGAGAACTTCGGCCGTCTCCAAGGTCGGCGGCTCGCCCGGGCGCATCACCCGATAGATATCGATGAGGGCCTCCTCCCGGGCCGAGTTCTTGTCGACGGCCAGGGTGTTTCGAATGTAGGGTCCCACATTGATGTGGTCGATGGCCAGAGTGGCTATCGTGTCCTTTCCGGCCTTCACCAGGGTCTCGAGCGCGGACTCGGTAATTTCATCGCCGGCCTCGAGGAAAATCTCGCCCGTTTCCTCGTTGATCAAATCCTCGGCCACGTACCGCCCGACCAGTTCCTGGTCGGGGACGAACTGATCCTTCATCCCACCATCGGAGATCTTTCGCAGCATGCGCGCCGTGACCTTGGCGCCGGCCTCGGCGACGACCTTGCCACTCTTGGCGTCGATAAGGTCCGTGGCCAGCTTCAGTCCACGCAGCCGATCCGCGAGGAAGGGCGTCTTCCACCCATCCTTGACCCGCGTGAAAATCACCCGATCATAGAAGTAGTCGAGGATCGCCTCTGTCGACATCCCCCGCACCTCTGACGGATCGAGGCTCTTGCCTTCCTCCGCCCGGGCCTTCCTCAGGGCCGCCGTCTCCGGGCTGTCGAGCGCCATGAAGAGCGTCGTCACCGGCAGTTTGCGGCGCCTGTCGATGCGCACATAGATCAAGTCCTTGGCGTCGAACTCGAAATCCAGCCAGGAGCCGCGATAGGGAATGACACGCGCGGCAAATAGGTACTTGCCCGACGAATGGGTCTTACCCTTGTCGTGGTCGAAGAACACACCCGGAGACCGGTGCATCTGCGAGACGATCACGCGCTCGGTGCCGTTGATCACGAACGTGCCGTTGTTCGTCATCAAGGGCATGTCGCCCATGTAGACGTCCTGCTCCTTGATGTCGCGGATCGAGCGCGCGCCCGTCTCCTCATCCACATCCCACACCACGAGGCGAAGGGTCACCTTCAGCGGCGCCGCGAACGTCATCCCGCGTTGCTGGCACTCCTCCACATCGTATTTCGGTTCTTCGAACTGGTACTTGACGAACTCAAGGGTGCCCCGCTCGGAGAAATCCGTGATCGGAAAGACCGATTTAAACACCGCCTGAAGCCCGGAATCCTCCCGGTGGTCGGGGGGCGTGTCGACCTGTAGGAATTGGTCGTAGGACGTTTTCTGAACCTCGATCAGGTTGGGCATTGGCGCGACTTCGACAAGCCGGCCAAAATTCCTGCGAACCCGCTTGCGACCCGTGAAGGATTTAGGCATTCCCGATCCTCGCGATTAATCCGTTGTCAGCCCGCTCATCGTCCGACCACCGCCATCGGACCATAACCCGGCGATGAAGGACCCCGTCTCCCTGAACGCGCCAAGCGCGCTGGGTAGGGCCTCCTCGCCGAAGCAGGCGCATCCGCTTTCCCGGCCGCGGCACAGCCCATGCGGGCGGATGCGAAAGGCGGACGGAACCTGGGAGGTGTATGGCGACTTCGCCGTTCCTCCCAGGCCCGTCCCGTAAGATGTTTACGTCGAGAACGAAAACCACGCTGTCCGTTACTTCAACTCGACCGTAGCCCCCGCCTCTTCAAGCTTCTTCTTAAGCTCCTCGGCCTCATCCTTCTTGATGCCTTCCTTCACAGGCTTCGGCACGCCCTCGACGAGGTCCTTGGCCTCCTTGAGGCCGAGGCCGGTAATCGCCCGGACCTCCTTGATGACGTTGATCTTCTTGTCGCCGAACGAAGCGAGGATGACATCAAACTCGTCCTTTTCCTCGGCGGCCTCCGCCGCGGGCGCGGCGCCACCGGCGGCGGCCACGGCCACCGGAGCCGCCGCGGTCACGCCCCATTTCTCCTCGAGCATCTTGCTCAGCTCGGCCGCCTCGATGACGGTCAGGCTGGAAAGGTCTTCAGCAATCTTTTCAAGATCGGCCACTTTATTGACTCCTTAGGCTTGAACTGTCGTGCAATGTCGTTCGGTCCGCTTACGCGGCCTCACCCTTCTCGGCTCGGGCGGCGAAAACCCTGGCGAGTTGACCCCCGGGCGCCTGGAGAACCGCGGCGAGACGCGAGGCCGGCGTCGTCAACAGGCCCACCAGCTTCGCCCGCGACTCGTCGAGCGAAGGCAGCGACGCCAGATTGCCGACGCCTTTTGCGTCGAGCCGGTTTTCCCCGATGGCTCCACCCAGGATCACCAGTTTCTCGTTGCCCTTGGCGAAGTTCGTGGCGACCTTCGCGGGCGCCACCGGATCGTTGGCGTAAGCGATCGCCGTCGGCCCGGTGAACAACTCGCTCAGATCCTCGAACTTGGTCCCCTTGAGGGCGAGACGCGTGAGCCGATTCTTGGTCACCTTGAAGCTCGCACCCGCTTCGCGCATGCGATCTCTGAGGTCGGAAACCTCCGCCACCGTCAACCCGAGATAGTGGGTGACAACGACGGTCTCCGCCTCCTCGAACGTTTGTTGCATCGAGGCGACCAGCGCTTCCTTTTGAGATCGGTCCACGGATCGTCTCCATCATTGAGCGTCGGCGCCACGACCGGTTTTCAGGCCATGACCCCGGCACCGTTGACATTGGTCCCCCGGACCCCGAGGGACCGGCTGCCTGCCCAATGCGCCAGTTCAAGCCGTCCACAGGCACCCCAGCGGCACCCGGAAACGGTTTTCTGCACTGTCTATGCAGGCGGGCGGCAACTCCCTTTAAACCGGACCTCCCGAAGGAGGCCGCGGCACCTACAGTCTTGGACAGGTTGGAACGGCTAGGCCGCTCCCACCGTCCGCCTCCGACACGGAAGCGAACGGAATTCCGATCGACACGTCCTAGTCAACCGACGACGCTCGGCACGTTGACCTTCAGTCCGGGCCCCATGGAAGAGCTGAGGCTCACGCGCTTCAGGTACGTTCCCTTCGCGCCGGTCGGTTTGGCCCGGTTCAACGCGTCCACGAAAGCCCGCACATTCTCGGCCAATGCGTCCTCGGTAAAGCTCACCTTGCCGACCCCGGCATGAACGATACCGGCCTTTTCCACCCGAAAGGCGATCTGTCCGCCCTTCGCCGCGCGGATGGCCTCCGCCACGTCGTTGGTGACCGTTCCAAGCTTGGGGTTCGGCATCAGTCCACGCGGGCCGAGTATCCGCCCCAATCGCCCCACGACCGCCATCATGTCCGGCGTGGCGATGCAGCGGTCGAACGCGATGTCGCCTTTTGTCACGCGCTCCGCCAGGTCCTCGGCGCCGACGATGTCGGCCCCGGCCTCTTCGGCCTGTTGCGCCCTGTCACCCTTGGCGAAGACGGCGATCCGGACCTGCTTTCCCGTTCCGTTCGGCAAGGATACGACGCCGCGAACCATCTGGTCGGCGTGGCGGGGGTCGACCCCCAAATTCACCGCGAGCTCGACGGTTTCGTCGAACTTGCTATTCGCTTTCTCCTTGATCAGCTTGACCGCGTCGGGGAGATCGTACTGCACCTGCCGATCGATCTCCTCATATGCCTGCTGAAGCCGCTTGCCCTTGCGCGCCATGTCTCTACTCCACCACCTCGAGGCCCATCGAGCGCGCCGAGCCAAGAACCATCTGCATGGCGGCCTCGACGTTCTTGGTATTCAGGTCGGGAAGCTTCCTCTCGGCGATTTCGCGGACCTGCTCCATCGTCACCTGCCCGACCGACTGCCTGCCCGGCGTCTGCGACGCCTTGTCCAGGCCCGCCGCCTTCTTCAAGAAAAAACCGACCGGCGGCGTTTTGGTGATGAACGAAAACGTCCGATCCCTGTAGGCGGTGATCACCACCGGGATCGGCATGCCCTGCTCAAGGTTTTGCGTCTGCGCGTTGAACGCCTTGCAGAACTCCATGATATTGAGGCCGGCTTGGCCGAGCGCCGGCCCGATGGGTGGCGACGGATTTGCCTGACCGGCAGGTACCTGGAGGCGGATATACCCCTCTATCTTCTTTGCCATTTCTAAGCCTTCAATCTAGTTCGAACAAAGGCCGCGCGGTCCGGCCATGGCTGACCTCCCGCGCGTGGATCGCCGACCACCGCCGGCAATAGTGAGGACGAGCGATCAAAGCTTCTCGACCTGCGAATACTCAAGCTCCACCGGCGTGGCGCGGCCGAAGATCGACACCGAGACCTTGAGGCGCGCCCGTTCCTCGTCGACATCCTCGACCAGCCCGTTGAACGACGTAAACGGCCCGTCGGCCACCCGCACCTGGTCCCCGACCTCGAAGGTGATCGACATTTTGGGCCGTTCCACACCTTCCTTGACCTGACGCATGATGCGGCTGGCCTCGCCGTCGGAAATGGGCGTCGGGCGGCCACGCCCACCCAGGAAACCGGTTACCTTCGGCGTGTTCTTGACGAGGTGCCAGGTCTCGTCGGTCATATCCATCTTGATCAGGACGTAGCCGGGAAAGAATTTGCGTTCGGTATTGACCTTGCTGCCTCGCCTGACCTCGACCACCTCCTCCATCGGAACCAGGACCTCCTGGATCTGCTCCGCCATGCCCTTCTGGCGGGCCTGCTCCTCGACGGATTGAGCGACCTTCTTCTCAAATCCGGAATAGACGTGAATGGCATACCAGTGCGCGGTCATCTGTCATCCGCCCAGACCGAAGATCAGGCGCACGCCGTAGGCGAGAATCTGATCGACGAAAAAAAAGAAAATGGCCGCCAGGATCACCATGAAGAACACCATGGCGGTCGAGATGAGGGTTTCCTTTCGGGTCGGCCAGGTGACCTTCGCCACCTCCTGCCGCACCTCCTGGATAAACTGTGCCGGGCTTGTTTTGGCCATGCTCGACTTTACTATGTTGAATCGCCGATGTAGGTCGCGGCGCGAAAATTACAATGGCAGGAGTGGAGGGACTCGAACCCCCAACCCCCGGTTTTGGAGACCGGTGCTCT
>JANQJG010000224.1 GCA_028281785.1 Rhodospirillales bacterium | reverse complement strand
CATCGACCGTGGTCAGTCTCCCCGTCCCCATAGCGGCCGCGACACGAAGACCTTCGGTGATCTTGTTCGTCTCCACCGCGATGACCTGCGGGAGATCGGCGAGGACCGGACGGACGACAAGCTGATTGTCGCCTACGCGCTCGACCAGATGATGCTCGACGTGTCGATGGCGTGGCAGACCACGCTGGCCATCTCGGCGGCGATGACGGAGCCGGGGAAACCGGGATCCAGCCTTCTCCTGCAACGGTGCTTCCTGATTTTCCGGGGGCCAACTTTCTTCAAGCAATGCTCTTATGCCAGAGATGTGCGCTCAACTCAGTAAAGTGACGACGCATTGCAATGACGGACTTCCCCCAATCCCCCTTCGGAAACGTTGACGACTATCTTCGCGGGCTCAACGAATGGGTCGCCATTGAGAGCCCGACCGACGATGCCGCCGCGGTCAACCGCATGATCAGCCACGTGGAGGCTGATCTTGTGGCCGGCGGCTTAATGGTGGAACGTGTCCCGGGCACCGCCGGGCGCGGCGACCATCTTCTTGCGCGGGCTCCTTGGCGCGACGACGCGAGCCCCGGCATACTCGTGCTGTGCCACCTGGACACGGTCCATCCGGTTGGGTCGCTCGCCCACAATCCGATCCGCACCGAGAACGGTCGCGCCTACGGTCCCGGCATCAGCGACATGAAAGGCGGTGCCTACGCGGCTGCCGCGACCCTCAAGTCTTTGGCCGCTGCGGGGACGCCCACGCCGCTTCCCGTGACCGTCCTCTACGTCTCCGACGAGGAGGCCGGAAGCGAGACCTCGCGCGGTCTCATAGAGGAGTTGGCGCAGCAGTCGAAATACGCACTCGTCATGGAGCCGGCGCGCGAGGGCGGGCGCATCGTGACAGCGCGCAAGGGCGTTGCCCGCATGACTATTGAGGTCCGCGGCCGGCCGGCCCATTCCGGCAACGCACACAGGACAGGCCGAAGCGCCGTCCGCGAACTCGCCTTCCAAGTGCTCGCTCTTGAGGCGATGACCGATTATGAGCGCGGAATCACCGTCAATGTGGGGCGCATCGAAGGCGGCACGGCCGAGAACGTCGTGCCTGAGCACGCGCGCGCCGCGATCGACGTTCGCGTACCGACCGACGCCGACGCGGAGCGCGTCATCGCGCGGATCAGAAGCCTTCGACCGGTCTTCCCCGACACTGAGATCACCTTTGGCGGTGGCCTTAACCGCGCGCCGTTCCGCAAGGAGGCGCGCGCCGATATCGGGTTGCTGTTCGACCATGCGAAGGCGCTTGCCGCGGACATAGGCTTCGAGCTTCGCGATCTTCCCGACGGCGAAGGCGCCGGTGGTTCCGACGCGCAGTTCTGCGTGCCGTTCGTGCCGGTGCTTGACGGCCTTGGGCCGTGCGGGGCCGGGCTCCACACGCACGAGGAACATGTCGAGGTGGACAGCCTGCTGTCGCGGGCGGAGCTCCTTCTTCGGCTGGTCTGGACGCTGTCGTGAGCGGCCTCAACGACGGCCCAACGGGCCGGCGATGGCGTCGGCGAGCTCCCTCAGGCGGCTGACGATCCGGTCCCGGTTCGGTTGCTTCAGTCGGCTCGACAGACCGATCATGCTCAACGCGTAGACCGGGACGCGCCCGGGATTGGGAACCGCCACGCCGATGCCCCCGACCCCGCGCGTCAGGTAGCTCTCGGTGACGGCGTAGCCGACGCGGCGGGCGTAGTCGACGCGGTGTCGCACCCGCGCAACGCTCGCCGACCCGTATTGCAGATAGCGAGCCGCATTGGCGGCAATGATTTCCGCCGCCTCCTCGCGATCGATCGCAGCGAGCAGGGCGACACCGCTTGAGCCGACGCCGAGAAGGCGGCGGGTGCCCACAATCATCGCCACCACCTTGATCGGAAAGCTCCCCTCGCAGCGGGCGAGGCAAACCGCGTCAAGCCCGGAACGGACGGTCAGGAAGGTGGAATCGCCCAGGTCGTCCGCCACCCACTGGATGGCGTCGGGGACCTCCTGGGGAAGCGTGAAGCGGTGGCTCGCCAACTGGCCGAACTCGTAAAGGACCGGTCCGAGCCGGTAGCGGCCGCGCGCGTCGCGCGCCAGCATACCCTCAGCGACCAGCCGGCCAAGAAGGCGATGGGCCGTAGAGGTGTCGAGACCGAGAGAGCCGGCAACGTCCGTCAGCCGCACGCCGCGCGCATCGTGCACCGCGACCTCGCGCAGGATCGCCATGGCCCGCTCCAGGCTCTTGGTTCCGGTCACGCGTGACATCTGCCGCACTCCATTCCGTGTTGCTTCCACTATATGAAATAAATTAGCGATTCATGCACTTGATTCGGTTTTGTGTCGGCAATAGCTTTTTCTTTCACAGCGAGAACACCTTGCTGAGACACGGCTGCTGTTACACAAAATAAGGCCGGAGGGAGGGCTTTGGACGCTCGGCGCAGCGACGGCGCACGGTCTGCCGACGTGGGAGCTCAGGTTTCCCATATTATGAAAGATCAGGGCCAACAATCGCTCGATCCCATCACATTGCAGGTGCAGTGGAGCCGGCTTGCGTCGATCATGGACGAGGTCGACGTCGCCCTTGTCCGCACCGCCTTTTCCACCATTGTCGGAGAGACCCGCGATTTCGCGGTGATCATGCTCGACCGCGAAGGTCGCTCCGTGGTGCAGTCGCAGCTCTCCTCGCCGGCCTTCACGTGCTCACTGCCGAGTGCGACCCGCAAGATGTTGGCGGAGTTTCCGGCGGCAACGCTCCGGCCCGGCGATGCTCTGATCACCAACGATCCGTGGATCTGCCACGGCCACCTGCCGGACTTCTTTGTCGTCGTCCCGATCTTCGTCGGCGGCGAGCTCGCGGCCTTTGTCGCCACTGCGGCGCACATCTCTGACATCGGCGGCCGGCTGGACGAATTCGACGCCCGCGACGTCTACGAGGAAGGCCTGCGCATTCCGCCGAGCAAGCTCTACCGGGCCGGCAGGCCGAACCGGCAGCTGTTCGACATCATCGAGAGCAACGTACGCTATCCGAGACTGGTGCTGGGCGATGTCGACGCGATCGTCGGCGCGGCGGGGGTCGGCGGCACACGCCTCAGGGAGTTCGCCGGCGACTACGGGACACACGCAGTCACTCTCGTCGCCGCCGCCATCCGCGACCTTTCCGAGGCGGCGATGCGCGAGGCGATCGGCGTGATCCCCGACAGCGTCTACGAGCACGAGATCGACTGCGACGGCTACCGCAATCCGACCCACCTCAAGGCAAGGGTCGAGGTGACAGGAGACGCCATCAAAGTCGACTATGACGGTTCCAGCCCGGAGCGCAGCGACGCCTCGGTCAACTGCGTACTGAACGTCACCCACGCGCACACGCTCTACGCGCTAAAATGCGCGCTGGTGCCGGAGCTGCCGAACAATGAAGGCCTGTTCCGGCCGATCAGCACGGTCGCGCCGCCCGGCTCTATCGTCAACGCGCGTTTTCCGGCGCCGGTGAAGACGCGGTCCAAGACCAGCTATCACATTCACAACGCCATCTACGGCGCCCTCGCCCCGGTCTTGCCGCGGCAGGTGCAGGCGGGCAGCGGCTCGTTCTGGTCGATCAAGTGCGACGGCACAGACGACGATGGCCAGCCTTACGCCGTGCATGTGCTGCCGAATGGCGGCCGCGGTGCCGTGCAGGGCATGGATGGTGGTCCGACGGTGGCTTTCCCGGGCAACGGCACCATCACGCCGGCTGAGATCCTGGAGAACAGCGCGCCGATCGTTGTGCTGGAGCGCTCGCTCCGGCCGGATTCTGCCGGCGCCGGGACCTGGCGCGGCGGCTGCGGCCAGGTGATCCGGCTCGCGACGCGCGGCGGCGCCTCCGTCAGGATGACCATCCGTCCCGACAAGCTTCGGTTCCCCGCGCCCGGCATCGCCGGCGGCGGCCCCGGCGCGCCGGGCGAGCTCTTGCTTAACGGCGGGCCGCTGGCGCTTGAGCCGTTCGTCCTGCGGTCCGGCGAGGTGGTGACGCTGAAGCTGCCCGGCGGCGGCGGCTTCGGAGACCCGCGCCGGCGCGATCCCGCCAGCCTCTGCAGCGACGTGGCAAGCGGCATCGTCAGCGCCGGCGCGGCAGCCGAAATCTACGGCGCTGCCGGGCCGGCCGAGAAGCCCCCGAAGGACGCGGCATGACGTTGTTGACCCTCGACCAGGTGGAACGGCACCCGCTCGAGAAGGGTTGGCACACCCCGCTCCAGCACCCGTATGTCTTCGTTGACGGTTGCGTCCAGGTGTGGCCGGACACCGACTTCGCCCGCATGGCGGCGTACGGCTGCACGGCCTACTGCATCACCACCTGCAGCCCTCACGACGGCGCCGAAAACGCCTTCGACGCCATCGCCAATTGGTGGCGGATCGCCCGCACCTATGCGCAGATCCGCATCGCCGAGACCGCCGCCGACATCGAAGCGGCCAAGCGCGAAGGTCAGGCTGCCATCGTGCTGGCGGCCCAAGGCGGTGACTTCCTCGGCCAGAACATCGAGCGCCTGCCGCTGTTCCACCGTCTCGGTCTTCGCATGATGATCCCGGCCTATAACAGCCGGAGCCCGCTGGCGGACGGTCTGCTGGAACCGCAGGATTCCGGCCTCAGCCGCATGGGCGAGGCGTGGGTGGACGCCTGCAATCGCCTCGGCGTGCTGATCGACCTCACCCATGTCGGCGAGCGCTCGACCCTCGACGTACTCGAGCGGACGGCCCGGCCGGCGGTGTTCTCGCATTCAAACCCGAAGGCGCTGGTCGACAGCCACCGCAATATCACCGACGAGCAGATCCGCGCCTGCGCGGCCACCGGCGGCGTCGTCGGCGTCACCAATTGGGGGCCGCTGAACTTCCGCGCCGACATGACGTCGCGGCCGTCGATCGAGCAGTTCATCGATGCCGTCGTGCATGTCGCGGACCTTGCCGGTATCGACCATGTCGGCATCGGCACCGACTTCAGCCACGGTACCTATCCCGACGGCGACCTGATCCGCGGCCGCACCGCCAAGTCCGGCAGCCGCTATGCTGAGCTGGTGGAGGCAAGCCCGCGCTCGCGGCTTCGCTACGTCGACGGATTCGATGATTACGGCAAGCTGATGAACGTGGTGGAGGCGATGGGCCGTCGCGACTTCTCCGATGAAGATGTCGCCAAGGTCATCGGCGGCAACTTCCTCCGCGTGTTCCGCAACGTCTGGGGTGGCTGAGCATGGACGCCATCGCCCGTGACGGCTTCGACGCCATCGAGCTGGAGATTCGCTGGACCCGGCTGATGACGATCATGGACGAGGTCGACGCGGCCGTCGCGCGCACCTCGTTCTCCACCATCGTCGGCGAGAGCCGGGACTTCGGCGTGGTGATGATGGATGCGCAGGGACGCTCCATCGCCCAGTCGCAGCTCTCCACGCCGGCCTTCACCATCACGCTGCCGGCGACCTGCAAGCATATGCTGGAGACCTACCCGGCCGAGACGCTGGTGCCCGGCGACGTGCTGATCACCAACGACCCGTGGCTCGGCTCCGGCCACCTGCCAGACCTCACGATCTGTACGCCGGTGTTCCATCGCGGCCGCCTTGTCGCGTTTATCGGCTGCGTCGCCCATATCTCCGATATCGGCGGGCGTAGCGACTACCTTGACGACAAGGAGCTGTTCGAGGAGGGCCTGCGCATCCCGCCGACCTACCTCACGCGCGCCGGCGCGCCGGTTGAGTCACTGTTCGACATCATCGCCGCCAACGTCCGTGTGCCGCGGCTGGTCATCGGTGACATTCACGCGCTGATCGGCGCGGAGCGCCTCGGAGCCGAGCGCCTGATCGCGTTCCTGGAGGATTACGATCTGGCGAGCCTGGAGGGGCTCGCCAGGACGATCCTCGCTCGCTCGCAGGCAGCCATGGCGGAAACGGTCGCGACACTCCCCGACGGTCATTACGCGGCGTCGGTCGAGGCGGACGGCCATCGCCGTCCGATCCGCATTGCGGTGGAGATCGAGATCGCCGGCGACCGTGTCCACGTCGACTTTGCCGGCTCGTCGCCGGAGCAGGAAGACTGCTCCATCAACTGCGTGATGAACACGACGTTTTCCGACAGCTACTATCCCTTCAAGTGCAGCCTGCTGCCGCACCTCCCGAACAATGAGGGGCTGACCCGCTTCCTCACCGTTTCCGCCCCCTCCGGGAGCATTTTCAACACGCGCTTCCCGCGTGCGGTCCGCGCCCGCTCAAAATCGAGCTTTCACATCCACAATGCCATCTACGCCGCGCTCGCGCCGGTGCTCGGGCGGCAGGTGCAGGCAGCCAGCGGCTCGTTCTGGACTCTCGTAGCGACCGGCACCTGGCCGGACGATGAGCCGTACCGGGCGCACATGCTGCCGAACGGCGGCAAGGGCGCGGTCAACGGCATGGACGGCCTTCCGACCATCGCTTTTCCTTATAATGGTACCATCACGCCGGCGGAAATTTTCGAGAACCACGCCGCCGTGATCATACGCTGCCGCGAGCTGATCCCCGACAGCGGCGGCGCCGGGCGGTTCCGCGGCGGCCTCGGTCAGCGCATCGTCTTCGAGCCGGCGACGGAGCGGCCCGTCGGCATCTTCGTCCGTCCGGACAAGACCATCAATCCGCCGGGTGGCGCGCTTGGCGGGCTGGCGGGCCGCGCCGGTCGCATCCTCCTGAACGGGGCCCCCGCCCCGCATGAGCCGCTGACCCTTGCGGGCGGCGACACGCTGGCACTTGAGCTTCCTGGCGGCGGCGGTTGCGGCGCTGCCGGCGACCGCTGCGCGAACGCCCTTCGCGCCGATATGGACGCCGGCTTCGTCACCGCGGCGGCGGCCATCGAAATGTACCAAGCATCCCTGGAGTAGACCCAAACATGCCCTCACCGTTTCGCCTGGGCTTCGACATCGGCGGCACCTTCACCGACTTCATATTGGTGAATTCGGAAACCGGCGAGGTCTTCCTGAACAAGTGCCTGACCACGCCCGACGACCCCTCCGAAGGCGTCATGGCGGGGCTGGTGCCGCTGCTTGACGAGGCGGGCGCCACCGGCGAGGCCGTCGACATCGCCATCCACGCGACGACCTTGATCACCAACGCGCTGATCGAGCGGAAGGGCGCGCGCACCGCACTGCTGACGACCGAGGGCTTCCGCGATGTGCTCGAGATGGGGACCGAAGTCCGTTACGACATCTACGACCTGTTCCTGGAGAAGCCGACGCTCTTGGCGCCGCGGAGCCGCCGCTACGAGGTGGCGGAGCGGCTCGACCGCGACGGCAACGAGTTGGTACCGCTCGACGAGGAAGCGGTCCGCGCGCTGGCGCCCAAGCTCAGGGAGGACAGGGTCGAGGCGCTGGCGATTGCCTTCCTGCATTCGTTCCGCAACCCGGCGCATGAGCAGCGCGCGGCCGCCATCCTGGCTGAGATGCTGTCCGACGTCAGCATCAGCCTCTCCTCCGCCGTCGCGCCCGAGATCCGCGAGTACGAGCGGATGAGCACGACCGTCGCCAACGCCTACGTGCAGCCGATCACCCGCGCTTATCTGGAGACCATTGAGGACCGGCTGAAGCAGATGCGCTACCCGCGCCGGCTCTTCCTGATGATCTCGTCGGGCGGCATCGCCGGCGGTCAGACCGCCAAGGACTTTCCGATCCGCATGCTGGAATCGGGTCCGACCGCGGGCGTTCTCGCCGGCATCCATTATGGCCGCCAGATCGACATCGGCAGCCTCGTCACCTTCGACATGGGCGGCACCACGGCGAAGATCGCACTGATCAAGAACTACGAGGCTGCCAAGTCGAACACCTTCGAGGTCGGGCGCGTGGCCCGCTTCAAGAAGGGCAGCGGGCTGCCGGTGAAGCTTCCGATGGTGGAGCTGATCGAGATCGGCGCCGGCGGCGGCAGCATCGCCCGTGTCGATCAGCTCGGCCTCCTCAAGGTCGGCCCGCACAGCGCCGGCGCGAGCCCGGGACCGGCCTCATACGGCGCCGGCGGCGCTGAGCCGACCGTCACCGATGCAAACCTTGTGCTCGGCTATTACGACCCCGACTTCTTCCTCGGCGGAGAGATGAAGCTCGACGCCGACGCGGCCCGGTATGCACTGCGGCAGCGTCTTGCCGAGCCACTCGGCATGTCGGTCGAGGACTGCGCCCGCGGCATCTTCGAGGTGGTCAACCAGAACATGCTCGCGGCCACCAAGGTGCACATCGCCGAGCGCGGCGAGGACCAGCGCAAATTCTACCTGTTCGCCTTTGGCGGCGCCGGGCCGGCACATGCCTACGAGCTCGCCCGGGCTCTGCAGATGCGTGGCGTGATCGTCCCCTCCGGCGCCGGCGCCACATCAGCAGTCGGCCTGGTGACGGCGGCCGTCTCCTTCGACTTCGCTCGCTCGCTGCTCGCCCGCCTCGACCGCATCGAGTGGGCGGAGGTCAAGCAGGTGTTCGACGAGATGGCCGAGGAGGGCCTCGGCGTCCTTGAGGAGGCCGGCGTCGCGCGCGACCGGCCTGATGTCGCAGTCACGCACCGCATGGACCTGCGCCACAAGGGGCAGGGACACGAGGTGACGGTGGTGATCCCGCAGGAGGCCTTCGAGGCGGGCTCGCTGGAGGGTATCTCACGGCTCTTCTATGAGGCGCACCGCGAGAAATACGGACACGCGCACGAGAACCTGGCTGTCG
Organism: Rhodospirillales bacterium; assembly: GCA_028281785.1. Taxonomy (GTDB): domain Bacteria; phylum Pseudomonadota; class Alphaproteobacteria; order Rhodospirillales; family Shumkoniaceae; genus JANQJG01. Next base: position 11,867 of record JANQJG010000224.1, on the reverse strand, counting down.
AGCTGGTGACCTGCCGCACGACCGTCTCAGCCCCGGCGCCGGACATATCCCTGCGTCCGGTGGCGGCCGAGGGCCGCGAGGGCGACGCGGTAAAGGGGCGCCGCCGTGCGTGGTTCGCCGAGGCGAATGGCTTCGTCGAAACCCTCGTCTACGACCGCTATCGCCTCCGCTCGGGCGCGGCCATCGAAGGGCCGGCCATTATCGAGGAGCGTGAATGCACCGTCGTCGCCGGTCCCTCCGGACGCATCCGCATTGACGAATACGGCAATCTTTTCATCGACATCCGCCCCGACGCCGGCGCGGAGCAGAAGGAGGCCCGCGATGCGACCGCCCCCGCTTGATCCGATCTCCCTTGAGGTTCAGTGGAGTCGCCTCATCTCCATCATGGACGAGGTGGACATCGCCCTCGTCCGCACCTCGTTTTCCACCATCGTCGGCGAGAGCCGCGACTTCGCGGTGATCATGCTCGACCGCGAGGGCCGCAGCGTTGCCCAGTCACAACTCTCCTCGCCGGCCTTCACCGTGACGCTGCCGGCAACAACGAAGCACCTGCTGGCGGCGTTCCCGCCAGAAACGCTGGTGCCGGGCGACGTTCTGATCACCAACGATCCCTGGCTGGGCTCCGGCCACCTGCCTGACCTCTCCATCGTCTCGCCGGTTTTCCACGACGGTGAGCTGGTGGCGTTCATGGCCGCCGTCGCACACATCGCCGACATCGGCGGGCGGCTCGATTTCTTCGACGCGCGCGACCTCTACGAAGAGGGCTTCCGCGTCCCGCCAAGCAAGATCGTCGAGGCCGGCGCGGACAACGACCAGCTCTTCCGCCTGCTCGCCGCCAATGTGCGCGTACCCGACATGGTGATCGGCGACATCCGCGCGATGATCGGCGCGGAGGAGCTAGGCGCCGACCGTCTGCGCGACTTTCTTGCCGATTATGGCGGCGCCCCCGCGTTCCTGGCGCTGGCGAAGGAAATACTCGACCGATCCGAGGCCGCGATGCGGAGCGCCATCGCCGCGCTGCCGGATGGCGAATGGCGCTATGGCCTTGACGCCGACGGCTACCGCGATCCGCTCCGCATCGAGGTGACGGTGAAGAAGTCCGGCGACGCGGTGCACGTCGATTACACCGGCTCGTCGCCGCAATTCCTCAACGCCTCGATCAACTGCACCACAAACATCACCTTCGCGGACACCTATTATCCGCTGAAATGTTCGCTGGTGCCGGAGATCCCCAACAACGAGGGGCTGTTTCGGCCGATCTCCATCTCCGCGCCGGAAGGGTCGGTGTTTAACACCACCAAGCCGAGCCCGGTGAAGTCACGTTCGAAGTCCAGCTTCCACATCCACGTCGCCATCTACGGCGCGCTCGCCGGCGTGATGCCGGAGCGGATCCAGGCGGGCTCGGGCTCATTCTGGGCGATCACGCTGCACGGGACGCATCCTGAGGATGATTCTGTGTTCAACGTCCACATCCTGCCGAACGGCGGCAAGGGCGCAACCGCGCGACGCGACGGTCTGCCGACGGTGGCCTTCCCCTATAACGGCACGGTGACGCCGGTGGAGATCGCCGAGTACCAGGCGCCGATCCTCATCGAGCACAAGCGCCTTGTCGCCGACAGTGGCGGCGCCGGCACCTGGCGCGGCGGTCTCGGCCAGGAGATCGCAATCAGGGCGCTCGGGCCCAGGCCGATCGTCGCTTCGCTCCGGCCCGACAAGGTGCGCTTCCCGCCGCCGGGCATGATGGGCGGCGCGTGCGGAAAGGCCGGTCATTTTGCCGTCAACGGCGAAGCGGTGCCGGTCGCGCCGCGCACGCTGCAGCCGGGCGACGTCTACCTGATGCGCCTGCCGGGCGGCGGCGGCTACGGCGACCCAGCCGGGCGCGATCCCCGGCGACTCGCGGCCGACGTCGCCGACGGCTACGTCAGCGCCGCTGCTGCGGCCGAAGCATATGGGAGGCGCCCGCCAGAGGCGGCGCCGGCCGGCGCCCCCTTCCTGCAAGAGGAGAAGGTGTGATGAAGGTCGATATCGTCATCCGGGGCGGAACCGTCGTCGATGGCAGCGGCGAGGCCGAACGCGAGGCCGACGTCGCGATCAGGGACGGCAACATCGTCGATGTCGGCGCGCTCATCGACGTGAGCCCCGACACCACCATCGACGCCGCCGGCAAGCTGGTCGTGCCCGGCTTCATCGACGCGCACGGCCACTCCGACGTCGGCCTCTACATGAACCCCGGCTGCGAGAGCAAGCTGGCGCAGGGCATCACCACCGAGGTCATGGGCAATTGCGGCTACAGCCCCTTTCCGCTGCTTAACAACAATCGCGGCTATCTGCTCGACCCGGAAGGCGTCGAGCTCAAATGGTCGTCGGCAAGCGAGTATTTCGCGACCCTCCGGGAGCGCGGCTTCGCCATCAACGCCGTGCCGCAGGTCGGCCACATCACCGTTCGCGCCGCGGTTCTCGACAACGAGGATCGTCCGGCCACGCGCGCCGAGATCGGCCGCATGAAGGATCTCGTCGACAGCGCCATGTCGGAGGGCGCCTGCGGCTTCTCAACGGGGCTTGACTACAATTGCTCGACAGTCGCCGACCTTGAGGAGATCGTCGACCTCGCCACCGTCGCCGGTGGGCACGGCGGGTTCTACTCGTCGCACCTTCGCGGCTACAGCCGCAACGTGCTGAACGCCGTCGCCGAGGCGATCGAAGTCGGTCGGCGCGCCGGCACCCGGGTGCAGCTTTCCCATCTCGGGGTGTTCGGGCGACAGCAGTGGGGCTTCATGGCTCGGCTCATCGACATCATGGACGCCGCCCGCGAGAGCGGTGTGCAGGTCGCCTGCGACATGATGCCGTACCGCACCAAGGGGTCATGGTGGGGACCACGGGCGATCTTCCCCGCCGACGTCTACGACTGGAAGAAGCCGTGGGCGGAGAATCTGCCCGGACTTCGCAAGCGCCTCTCCGACCCGGAGGAGCGCGCCCGTCTGGCGCACGCGGTCGAGCAGCGCCGCGAGCGGCCCAAATACGGCTTCCACGAGGAGTTCGTCTGGTTCAGCGACTGGCGCGATATCTATCTGGAGGAGCTCCCCGCGACGAGCCAGCACCGCGCGTTCCTCGGCGCCTCAATCGCCGAGATGGCCGACAAGCTCGGCACGCCGCCGGTCGACCTCTACTTCGATCTCATCCTCCAGGAGGGAGACGAACTGGCAACGACCTGCATCCAGGTAAGCGATCAGGATTTCCTACAGCTGATGGGCGACGCGTGGACGATGTTCGGCACCGACGCGATCGCGACGGAGTTTTCGCGGCTGCGCGAGCCCTGGAACACGATCCAGCCGCATCCGCGCCATTACGGGACGTTCCCGCGCGTGCTGGCAACGTTCGTGCGCGACGAGCGCCGCCTGACCCTTCCGGAAGCGGTCCGACGCATGACCGGACTGGTCGCCGACCACTTCGAGCTGGAGGGCCGCGGCTATGTGCGTGAGGGCTGCCGGGCGGACCTGGTCGTCGTGGATCCGGAACAAGTCGGCGAGCAGGCGACGTGGCGGCTGCCCAACAAATACCCCTCAGGCATCAATGCCGTCCTCGTCAACGGCGCGACGGCGGTGTCGGGAGGTACGCCGACGGGCGCCCTCGCCGGAGAGATGCTGACGCGGACGCACTAGTGGTCCGATCGGAACGTTTGCATCCCCTTGCGGCAGCTCCGGAAGCCGGAGGCCAGACCGAACAGAGCGCAGATCAAAGTGAACGGAGGTGGAGATGGAAGCAGAGATGACGCTGATTGTGCAGACGAGACGCGGCGGATGGAGGCCTGGCGGCAGCCGTCTTCTGCCGGCTGTCGGCTTGCTCCGTTGACGGGCGAGCGAAAGACCAATCACCCAAAAAACTGGAGGAACCTCATGAGTGCACGTTTCATCAAGGCCGGTCTCGGCGCCCTGTTCTGTCTCGGGACCGCCACGGCTGCATGGGCGGAGACCACGCTGATCGTACCCATCACGTCGGAGCCCAGGACGCTGAGCCCGGCATTCGCCGCCGACACCGGGGGCTATCATCCCGGCAGCAACATCTACTGCCATCTCGTCGTCATGGACTGGGGTGTTACCCAGGGTGTCTCGTCCTACGGCGACCTCGCGAAGAGCTGGGAGATGTCGGAAGACGCCAAGACCGCCACCTTCCACCTCTACGAGGATGCCAAGTGGCATGACGGAGAGCCAGTGACCTCGGAGGATGTTCAGTTCACCTTCGAGACGATCCTGGAGAAGAAATATCCGTTTGCGGCCTATCTTTCGAACGTCGACCGGATGGAAACGCCTGACCCGCACACGCTCGTGGTCCACCTGAAGGAGCCGGACTCACCATTCGTGGCGATGCAGGCGCAGGCGGCAGCCTGGACCGGCAAGATCTATCCCAAACACATCTGGGAGAACGAGGAGGGGTTTGATTCCGGGGCGCATGTAAACGAACCGATCGGATGTGGTCCCTTCAGGTTCAAGGAATGGGTGCGCGGCAGCCACGTTGAGCTTGTCGCCAACGAGGATTACTTCCGCGGTCCCCCCAGGGTGGACCGTCTGCTTTTCCGGTTCATCTCCGATGCCAATGTCGCGCGCGCGGCATTCGAGGCGGGTGAGTTCCCGTACTTGCCATACGATTACGCGCCGCCGCTGGCCGAGCTGCCGACCTTCGAAGCCGACCCCAACATCGAGGTCATCCTCGCCGACAGCCATTACGGACGCGACATCTATCTGAACACCAAGCGCGAGCCGCTGAGTGACCTGACGGTGCGCCAGGCGATCTCCTACGCCGTCGACCGCGAGGAGATGAACAAGCTCGCATTCGCCGGCATCTGGCGCCCCGCATACCATGCAATCGTCAACAGCCAGGACAAGTGGCTGAACGAGGAGGCGCGGTTCCCCGACTACGACCCGGCCAAGGCGGAGGAACTGCTCGACGAGGCGGGCTATCCGAAGAACGATGACGGATGGCGGTTCAAGCTCTCCGTCACCAACCCGAACTTTTCGGATTGCAAGAACATGATGGAAGTGCTGGTGCAGCAGCTGCGCCGGATCGGCATCGACGCCAGATGGGACCAGTATGATGGCTCGACCTGGTACGACAAGGCGCAGAAGGCCGACTTCGACATAACCTGCTACTTCGTGCGCTACGGTCCCGATCCGGACGCCTACCGCGAGCACTTCAGCACCGGCGGTGCCCGCAACTTCTCCGGCTACGCCAACCTGGAGTTCGACCGCCTGGCCAACGAGGCGCGGAGCCTCAACGACGAGGCGGAGCGCAGGAAGCGCTATCAGCAGATGCAGGCGCTGCTGGTCAACGACCTGCCGTACATCAACCTGTTCAACGTCAGCCAGCCGAGCCTGATTCGCGATGGCTGGAGCGGGTTCAACGTGCAGCCCTCAGGCTTCAACAAGTCGATCACCTGGTTCGGCCATTACGCGGTGACGCCGCCGGCCAACTGACGACACGGAGGGGCCGGCGGCACGCTCGCCGGCCCCTCCGACGGATCGAACCGAGCAGCGATCCGGCCGACGATCACGGCGAGCGAAGGGCAGGTCTGAATGCGGATAAGGCGCTACATCATCCTGCGGCTGCTGCAGTTCGTGCCCGTCGTCCTTGCCGTCATCGTCATCAACTTCGTGCTGATCCATCTGGCGCCCGGCGACGTCGCCATCACGCTCGCCGGCGAGGACGCCGACCCGGCCTATATCGAGCATATCCGGGAGGTCTACGGCCTGAACCGGCCCCTGCATGAGCAGCTGTTCTCTTACCTCGGACAGGTGCTTCAGGGTGACCTCGGCACCTCCTTCCGCTCGCGCGAGCCGGTGATGGACGAGATCTTGCGCCGCGTGCCGGCGACGCTGCTGCTGGTGGGGGCAGCGCTGTTCATCTCCGTGGTGCTCGGCACGGCGATCGGCACGCTGGTGGCGTCCCGGCCGGGCTCATCGATCGACACCGTCGCCAGCACCATTGCCATCGCCCTCTACAGCATCCCGGTGTTCTGGCTCGGCTTGATGCTGGTGCTCCTGTTTGCCGTCGAGCTTCGATGGTTCCCCACCTCAGGTATGTTCAGCCTCATCGGCCCGCGCGATCCGGTAGGTCGCTCGCTCGACATCGCCTACCATCTGGTGCTGCCGATGCTGGCGCTCAGTACCGTGTGGATAGGCCAGTATCTGCGGCTCGCCCGCACGGCCGTCGTACAGGTGCTGAACGAGCCTTACATCACCACGGCACGGGCCATCGGCTTCTCGTCGCGGCGCGTGCTGCTGCACTACGCGCTCCGCAATGCCATGCTGCCGATTGTCACCGTGCTCGGCCTGCAGATCGGATTACTGCTGACTGGTGCGGTGCTGACGGAGACCGTGTTCTCTTGGCCGGGGCTCGGCCGGCTGATCTACGAGGCGATCCTGACGCGCGACACGCCGTTGATCATGGGCGCATACGTCATGATGTCGATCATGGTCGCACTCGCCTCGCTCGTTGCCGACCTTGTCTACGCCTATCTCGACCCGCGAGTCGTCCTGTGAGCCCTGGCCTCGTCCAGATGATGCGCCTGTGGCGCGATGTGCTGCGCGGGCCGGTCACCTTCATCAGCCTGCTGATCGTGCTGTTCATCGCCGGTATCGCGCTCGCCGCGCCGTATCTCGGCCTGCCGCCGCCGGAGGTCCTCGGCGACGAGCTCTACGCGCCGCCGAGCGCCGAGCACTGGATGGGGACCGATAACAACGGTCGCGACGTGCTTTCACGTGTGATCTGGGGCGCGAGGCTGGCGCTTTTCGTGGCGGTCGGCTCGGCAGTGCTGGCGACACTGATCGGCATCGTCCTCGGCTCCGTCGCCGGCTATTTCGGCGGCTGGCTCGACGCCATCATGAGCCGCACGTTCGATGTCTTCCTGGTCATCCCGGCCTTCTTCCTCGTGCTTTTGATCGCCGCTTTGTTCGGCTCCAGCATCACGCTGATCATGATCGCCATCGCCATCACCACCTGGCCGCGATCGGCGCGGATCATGCGTTCGCAGGTGCTGAGCCTGAAGAACCGCACCTACGTGCAGGCCTCGCTGTCGGCCGGCGCCAGCCACTCTCAGGTGCTGATGCAGCACATCATACCGAACGGCCTGCCCCCGCTGGTAACCGACGCGACGCTGCTGATGGGGCTCGCGGTGCTGACGGAGGCGGGCCTCAGCTTCCTCGGCCTCGGCGACCAGAACACGGTGAGCTGGGGGCGGATGATCTTCGAGGGCCAGCGTCACCTCAGGCTGGCGCCGTGGATCTCGATCTTTCCGGGCATCGCCATGCTGATCATGATCGCGGCGTTCAACCTGCTCGGCGACGGCCTCAACCAGATCCTCAATCCGCAGCTTCGCCCGCGCAAGCGCGCCGGCCGCATCGTCACCGGGTTCGCCGACGACGTGCCCCTGGTTGCGGCGCTGGAGCCGGCGGAGGACGATTTGCTCGCCGTCCGGAACCTTCGCATGTACTACCAGCTTGAGGGCGAGTGGCTGAAGGCGGTGGACGGCGTTACCTTCGGAGTCCCGCGCGGCGGCAGCCTCGGCATAGTCGGCGAATCCGGCTGCGGCAAGTCAAGCCTCGGCGCGGCACTGATGCAGGTTCTTCCCACCAATGCCCGCGTCGTCGCCGGCGAGGTCCGCTTCGACGGACGCACAGTACTGGACGTCACAAGCCCGGCCGCCGCCGCCTTCCAGTCGGTGCGCTGGACCGGCATGTCGATGATCTTCCAGTCGGCGATGAACGCCCTCAACCCGGTGCTCACGGTGGAGCGTCAGCTGCGTGAGGCGTATCTACTGCATAGCCCCGACGCGGGCGCCGCGGCCGCGCGGGCACGAATCGGCGAGCTGTTCGACACGGTCGGTATCCCGCGGCAGCGGATGAGCGCCTATCCGCACGAGCTCTCCGGCGGCATGCGCCAGCGCGTGATGATCGCGCTGGCGCTCCTGCACAATCCGGCGCTCATCATCGCCGACGAGCCGACCACGGCCCTCGACGTGCTGATCCAGGATCAGATTCTCGCCGAGATCGACCGCCTGAAGGAGCAGCTCAACCTCTCCATGATCCTGATCAGCCATGACCTCGGCACCGTGGCGGAATCATGTGAGCGGGTCGCCGTGATGTACGCGGGCGAGATCGTCGAACTAGCACCGACGGAGGAGATCTTCTCCAACCCGCGCCACCCCTACACCCGATCGTTGATCGCCACGTTGCCGAACCTGTTCGGGCCGCGGCGCGAGCTAGTGGCGCTGCCGGGCGAGCCATTCGTGCCGGTCGGCGAGATGGTCGGGTGCCGTTTCGCCCCGCGTTGCCCTTCGGCCGCGGATATTTGCCGTAGCGCAGCACCGGCCTCGCGGATCGTCGGGCCCGGCCATCAATCGGCCTGCCATTTCGCCGACGACGCGGAGCGTCTGTCGGCAACGCGGCCGCTGATAGGAGCGGCGTCGTGAGCGGGGAACTGGTCCGCGTTGACAACCTCTCCAAGGAGTTCCCGCTCCGGTCGAGCCTGCTTGGAACGTTGCTCGGCCGGCCCGGTGCGACCCTGAAGGCCGTGGACGACATCTCCTTCTCCATCGACGCCGGCCAGTGTCTCGGCCTGGTCGGCGAGTCCGGCTCCGGCAAGACGACGACCGGCAAGCTTCTGATGCGGCTGGAGGACCCGACGCGCGGCGCGATCCGTTTCGCCGGCGACGACGTCTCGGCACTCGCCGGCACGGCGCTTCGCACATTCCGCAGGAACGTACAGATGATCTTCCAGAACCCATTTGAGTCGCTCGATCCGCGCCTCACCATCGGCACCTCGGTCGCGCGGCCGCTGGCGCTGCACGGCATCGGCACGGGCGAGGAGCGGCGGCGGCGGGCCGAAACAGCGCTCGACCAGGTCGACCTCAAGCCGGTGCGCAACTTCATCGACCGCTATCCGCGCGACCTGTCGGGCGGCCAGCTGCAGCGCGGCTCGATCGCCAGGGCGCTGATCCTGTCACCGAAGCTCATCGTTGCCGACGAGCCGGTGAGCATGCTCGACGTCTCGGTGCGCTCCGGCGTCATGAACCTGATGCTGAAGCTGCAGGCAGAGCTCGGCGTCTCCTACCTCTACATCACCCACGACCTGGCGGTGGCGCGGCACATGTCGTCGCGAATTGCCGTCATGTATCTCGGCCGGATCGTCGAAGAAGGGCCGGTGGACGACGTTGTCGGACGCGGCGGGCATCCTTACACGCGTCTGCTGGTCGCGGCCGTGCCCGAGCCGCACACCGGCGCGCCGCGAGCCCGCGTCAAGCTGCGCGACGAGGCAGCCGACACCAAGGCGATCCCGTCCGGCTGCCGGTTCCATCCGCGCTGTCCGCTGGCCCGGGCCAAATGCCGCGACGTGGAGCCGCCGCCCGTGCGGCTCGCGAGCGGCCACTGGGCGGCCTGCCATTTCGCCGGCGAGGTCCAAGGCCGCGGACTGGGTGCAGCTCCGCAGGGCGCGCCGCTTCGGCCCGCGGACCAGGCAATGCCGGCTTAGGGGACGCCGGCGCTCATTTTCGGGAAATCCAGCAGGGAGCTAGGCAATGGCATTTGAGTGGAATGGAACGCGCGTTGCAAGCGGCAGCAAGGCGTTTGTCGAGGTGCCGGTCTGCACCATGGCGTCCGGCTACGAGCTGACGCTGCCGGTGCACATCCTCGCCGGGCGAAAAGCAGGCCCGTCGGCTCTGATCGCCACCGGCAGCCACGGCGACCAGCTCTGGGAGACGGAGATGTGCCGGAACCTCTATCATCGCGTGCTCGCCGACGACTACGACTTTGCCGGGACGCTGGTGCTCTGCCCGCTGCTCAACCCCATCGCCTACGAATACGGGGCCCGCAATACGTGGGTCGACATGCATAACCTCAACCGCGTGTTCCCTGGCTCCGAGTCCGGCAAGAACTGGTTCACCGACATGCTGGCCGGCGTGATCACTCGGGAGATTCTGCCCAAGGTCGACTACGTCCTCGACTATCACGGCGGCTCCAACAACACGATCATCCACTACACTTATACCGCCGACCCGAACGGCTCCAACCTCGACCGGCAGGTGCACGAGCTGGCACTTGCCAGTGGCGCTGAGGTGCTGTGGGAGCACTTCGAGGCGCGCGGGACGCTGACGAATGCTGCCGCGGAGCTCGGCAAGGTGGCGCTGGTGCTGGAGATGGGCGGCGGCGGCGTCTTCCAGGATGGCGAATATCTCAGCCGCGGCGTTGAGGATACGATCAACGTGCTCAGGGTGCCGGGCATGTTCCCCGGCCGGGTCAGTAATGCCGGCCCCCGCGTGGTGGTGCGCAAGGGCACGACGGTGCGGCCCAGAAACGGCGGCACTTTCATTCCCGTGGTCGGGGTCGACCAGATCGGCAAGACGGTTGCCGAGGGAACCGTGCTCGGGCGGGTCGTCTCGCCGCACACCTTCGACGTGCTGGACGAACTGGTGGCACCCTATCCGAAGACCGAGCTGATGCAGATCAGGAACCGCATCAGCCGCGTGCATCCGGGAGCCTACGCCTACATCATGGGCGACGGCGATTCCGGCTACACGATCTCCTAGCGGGCCACCAGGAGCCGAAGCATGACCAGCGAGACCCGAGATTTCCGTGACATCGCGGTCACCGACCTGCCGGCGGCGTCCAAGTCGCGCTTCTGGCTGCCCCTCTCCCGAGACGCCGATGGCGGCGAAATCGCAATCCCGGTCTGGGTGGCACGCGGGCAACGCGACGGCCCGGTTCTGTGCGTCATTGCCGGCACCCACGGCAACGAGCACGAGGGCCAGACCGCGCTGCATCTGTGGTGGGACACGCTGGAGCCTGAGCGTCTTGCCGGAACCATGGTGGCGATACCGCATCTCAACATCGTCGCGGCGATGGCCTATGACCGTGTCTCGCCGGTGGACCGGCTCGACCTCAACCGCATCTGCCCGGGACGCGAGGACGGCTATCTCACCGAGCGGATCGCTGACCTGTTCTTCCGCCACGTGGCGCCGCAGATCGACAGCCTCGTCGACATCCATTCCGGCGGTCCGATGACCGACACCATGCCCTGCACCCTCTATCGCGATCCGGCGGGGCACCCGCGGGCCGAAGAGGTCTTGGCGCTGGCGAAGGCGACGCTGGTGCCGGCGCTCTGGGTTGCGCCGACACGCCTTGGCGGCGCCGGGTGCACGCTGTCTGAGGAATGCATGAACCGCGGCATTCCCGCGGTCACCTTCGAGATGGGCGGGCGCGGAGCAGTGCTTGCCGACTGCCTCGCCCACATCCGAAAGGCACTGGACAACGTTCTTGCGACACTCGGATTGACCGACGTCGCGGCGGAGACGCTGCCATCCTACGCCATAGTCTCAGGCTGGTTCACGCACGCCGAGGTCGGCGGCCTCTTCCTGCCGCGCCATGCGACCGGCGATTCGATCAAGGCCGGCGAGCCGCTCGGCGAGATCCGGGACTTCAACGGTGAAACCCGCCAGAGCTTCGTCGCCGAGCATGACGGCGTGCTGCTCAGCCAACGCGTCTCAACCATCCACCCGGGCGACTGGGTCTTGGCCCTCGGCAAGCTTCTGTAGGACGGGAACGGTAATGCACCGAAGCGCGCTTCCGGACGCGGTCGGTGCTTTCTCTCGACCGATTTCGCAGGAACGAAAACAGAAGAAAAGTGCTCTCGTCGTGTGCAGATTTTGCACACGCGCTCATTCAACCTAAAGAAGAATAGTGACTTTCCGTCCACTCCATCATAGGCGCGGTAGCAACGATAGATCGTTGATAGAATTGCATTTTTTTTAGTATCTTCAGTTCGTTAAGTCGGGTCGTGTGCACGCGTCTCCACGCCATGGCACAACGCATTTTGCCCTGGTT
>JANQJG010000163.1 GCA_028281785.1 Rhodospirillales bacterium | reverse complement strand
CTCCGTCCGGATCGCCCGGTAGGCGGCGGCGACATCCTCCTGCGTGCCATCGACCAGATGGAGGAGCGCGCGGCAGCGCTCGACATGGCCGAGAAAGCGAACACCCAGCCCCGCGCCTTCATGGGCGCCCTCGATGAGGCCTGGGATATCGGCGAGCACAAACTCGCGGTCGTCGACATAAACGACGCCAAGACTGGGGTGCAGCGTGGTGAAGGGGTAGTCGGCGATCTTCGGGCGGGCGCGCGAGACGGCGGCCAGGAATGTGGATTTGCCGGCATTGGGAAGGCCCACCAGCCCGACATCGGCCAGGAGCTTGAGCCGGAGCCAGATCCACCGTTCCTCCCCCGGCCAGCCGGGATCGGCGCGCCTGGGCGCCCGGTTCGTCGAGGACTTGAAGCGGGCGTTGCCGAAGCCGCCGTCGCCGCCCCTGGCGAGGGTCACGGTTTCGCCGGCATGCGTCAAATCGGCGAGTCGGGTCCGCTTGTCCTCGTCCAGGATTTCGGTTCCCGCCGGGACCTTGAGCACCACGTCCGCGCCGCGGGCGCCGGTGCGGTCCTTGCCCATGCCGTGCTGTCCGCGCCCGGCCTTGAAATGCTGGCGATAGCGAAAGTCGATGAGGGTATTCAGGCCCTCGACGCATTCGATGACGACGTCGCCCCCACGCCCGCCATCGCCGCCGTTGGGGCCGCCGAACTCGACATATTTCTCGCGCCGGAAAGCGACGCACCCATTGCCGCCGTCGCCGCTCTTGATAAAGACCTTGGCCTCATCGAGGAATTTCATGGCCGCAATCGCACGAAAAAGGGGGAATGGTTGGCCATTCCCCCGTTCACCCTGGCGAATGGCCGGTGAATTCAGGATTCCGACGGCTCCACGGCGACATAGGTGCGGCCGGCCGCCTTGTGGTGAAACGTGACCCGCCCCTCGGTCAAGGCGAAAAGTGTGTGATCCCGGCCGATGCCGACATTGGCGCCCGGATGGAACTTGGTGCCGCGCTGGCGGACGATGATATTCCCGGGAACGACGATCTCGCCGCCATACTTTTTCACACCCAGCCGCCGTCCGGCGCTGTCGCGTCCGTTTCGGGAGCTGCCACCTGCCTTCTTGTGCGCCATCTCAACTCACTCCTTCGGCTCGTCCGATGCGTTGGGCGCGGCATCCTTTGCCGCTTTCGCGGCGGGCTTCTTGGCCGCCGGTTTCGACGCCTCGGATTTGCCTTTCGCCTTCGCTTCGGTCTTGGCTTTGGCCTCGCCCTTTGCCTTGGTTTCGTCCTTGGCCTTGCTCTCGCTTTTCGCTTCCGTCTTGGCGTCGGCCTTGGGCTTGGCCTCGCCCTTCGGTTCGCTCTTGGCCTTGGCCTGAGGCGCCTCGGTCTTCGCTTTGTCAGCCTTGCCCTTCGTTTCCGCCTTCGCCGACGATTCGGCCTCGGCCTTCGCCGCCGGCTTCTCGGCCTTCTCGGGCGCGGCTTTCGCTTTCGGCTTGGCCGCCGGCTTCTTGCCGTCGAGGCTGATGCCGGTGATGCGCAGAAGGGTTAGGTTCTGCCGGTGTCCGGCCTTCCGCCGGTACCCTTTACGCTTCTGCTTCTTGAAGACGATGATCTTGTCGCCCCGGGTCTGCTCCACCACCTCGGCGAGCACCGCGGCTTTCTCCAGGCGCGGCGCGCCGACATCCGGCGCCTTGCCGTCCTCGCCGACCATCAGAACGTCGTCGAGGGTCACTGCGTCGCCAGGGGCGCCGGCGAGGGACTCGACGGCGATCACATCGTCCTTGGACACCCGGTACTGTTTTCCGCCGGTCCGGATGACTGCGAACATGGCTTATCCGTTTAACCAAGACAAAATGGCGACTGCCCGGCACCATCCGGGGGCCGACCGAGGAGGCGGCACTATACCGGCTGACGGTCCAAAGTCAACGGGGATGACGGGCGGGTAACGGTACAGAGGGCGCGGTGCGCCCGGGGATGTCCGTGCTGCCGCCGGCGGCGATCGGGGCCGCGCTTGCCGGTCCTGACGCTTTCGAGTAATCTCCGCGCGCCCCGTGGGGCCGAATGGCCTCGTGGCTTCCCGCGGAGGGGTGCCGGAGTGGTCGAACGGGGCGGTCTCGAAAACCGTTGTACGCTATGCGTACCGTGGGTTCGAATCCCACCCCCTCCGCCACCGCCGTTTGTGCGACGTTCTACTACCCTGGTTCGATGGCGGCTATGCGGACCTTCTCTACCGTTGCAGAAACGGAGGTTGTTGAATCAGCCTAATATCAGTTTTGTAAAAGCCATTTTGACTAAGGGTCTGGACTCTAGATATCCGAGGCCAAGACTATTCAGGATTACTGACGGGCGCAATCAAACTGAGGTGGTAAGCCTCTATACGCCCTGTTCTGGCATTGTAGCGGGCCTGATAGAACTTGAAGGGTTCAGAGACTGACCGGCTCGCCAGTTTCGCATCAACGATGCGCATGATCCGCACCTTATCTGAGAGGCTCGTATTGATCCCGAAGATGATGCCATCGAGTGTATCGTAATCATAGGTGAAGGTGCGGCCTTCATTCGTGCCGCGTATATTCGAAATGTCTGAGAGCACAATCCTCAACTCCTTCTCATGCTGCCAGTCGGGGAGTTTTCTGAGAAGGGGCGGAGTGAAGTTTTCCCAATGAGCGTTTCGCCATGCCTCCTGCCTGTCTTCGTTGAGATGTTCGGCAAGCGGGGATGTGCGGCCATGGTTATCCTGAAACCAATTCCGCACCAGCAGATCAAAGGGCAATTGTCCAATATTCGTGAAGAATTCGATCCGCTGCTCGTCTGCAGTATAACACACGGATTCGAGTGGGAGGTTTTGGACGCTCCTCGAAATGCCACCGGAACCGTTTGGCCCGTTAAGCCGCAAACGTCGACCGGCTTTCGTATCGTCTGCTCGAAATACGAGGCAGCAACCCCGATGGTTGCCCGCGTAATAGCTCCACATTGCAGCATTATCGTGCCGACCAGAAAAGCAGGCGACATACCACGGCGGATAAACCAGCTTCATTAGGTTGGTGAGATATTCAGACGTAAACTTGAAGAGCAGACTTTCACGTTTCGGCTGCAAAGCATCAGCGTGCTGGTATACGGCCAACAGGGTCGTTTGATCGGCCATGATTTGTTGAATGTCGTGAATAATCTCGACGCCATCATCTGAAACCTGTTCACGCACTTGCGGCATCAAAGACTGAAACATGCGCATCATATCAACCAGACTAGATGGTTCAGCGCTCATAGGCCGGACTTGCGGGGCTAATCCGCGTTCAGCAAACACCCCGTAAACTGTTGCAAGCCAGTCAATATGGACAGTGTTTAAGAGCTGCCGAAGCTCTGAAAAGCCGATATCCCGGTCAGCACTCGCCAGCAGGTCAAGCAGAGCAGTATGCAGCTCACCAGTTTCAACTGCCGCGATGCACACCTCACACAACGATCTGGCCTCTGGTGTTGGCAGGTTATCAAGTGTCTGGAAAGCTGAGATGGTCTGCGAGCCCAAACGCTCAGCATCATCTGTCAAAAGCGCCTGAAAGACACGGTTTTGGAGGCACATCACATAATGCCGCAGAAGATTGCGCCATGTAATCCGGTCGCCACGCCAGTAGATTTGGCGCAGGCCTTCCATAGGATCGTTGAGGGACTCAGGCGGTGCAAAATAGACTGTTTGATGCCCCAACTCTTCGCGCTCCCCAAGCAGCGCATCAATGGAGCGGTATCTGAATACGGCGTTTTCAAAATGCGACACAGACGGCATAAATTGGAGCTTAGCACACCGCGAAAAATTGCAAGCGATGTCCATGAAGGGTTCGAAGCAACCGTTCGCAGCAGGCGCTGGGAAGGTCCACAGTCTCCGTGTGCCAGCATAGTGCGCTTGCGTACTGCTTCGCAGAACCGATCAATACAGTACGCCTTGCAGCCATGTCATCGTAGAGCTATAGCGAAAACGTAGTTCGCATTTTTATCGCGCACGGCCCGCCGCCAAGTCTTTGTTTTCACTCATTTTTCGAGCGGGATTCGAACTGTCGGTACGATTCTCCGCGTTCCGTGCCATGAAGCCGACGGCCTACTTCATCTGCTTTTCGCGCGGTGGCATCGCCAACGAGGACGCGCTGCTGCGTGCGCTCCACGAAGGTTGGGTTGCTGGGGCCGGGTTGGATGCCCACGGGGAAGAACCGTTGCCACCGGATAGCCTGTTTTGGGACGCTCCGAACACGATCATCATCCCTCATAACGGCGCGACAACCCACCAAAGCGGTTGGGATCTTCCTGCGAAATCTCACGCGATACATGGCCGGAGAACCGCTTGAGAATGTTGTCGATAAAGAGCTCGGATACTAAGAAAACTAGGCACGCGCCCGGATGGCCCGCCCTACCGCCTCAAGACTTTCCCTCGGCCAGTCATGATAGAACTGCCCCATGATGATGCCTTCCGCCCCCGCGTTCAGAGCGGCATTCACGCTCGCCTCCATCCCGCGAAGGGAATCTGATGCGTCCTTCGAAACCGGAGGCTCGACATCCAACCCGACATACACAGGAACACGCCCTTGTACCTTCCGGCGGATTCGAAGTGTTTCGTGCTCCACAAACTGAGGGCCGAACCGGGTCTTTGTGCCAAAGCGCTCACGGGCGAAAGGTTCGGCCTCGAAGGGCGGCTCATAGCCAAAGACATTCAGTAGCAGGTCCATAACCGTTTCACGCGGCGTATCAGGCAGAAGGCCATGATGGATTCGATGGACGCTTTGATCGAACATTCCGGCCGCGAAGGCGTTGTGAACGTTGGGTTTCACCCAGTCCGAATAATTGTGAGCGGTTCCGTAATCGTAGGCGGCCCTCGCGACCGGCATGGTCTGGACCGGCGAATTGACGTTCCAGCCTACTTTTTTGTCCGGATCGATCGCCTTCGCCGTCCCATAGATTTCGAGGAACATCCGTTGGCGCGTCTGCATCCAAAGCGATTCCCAAGCAAGAACTTCCGGATAGTGGAGCATGATGCGGAGAGACTCCACGAACGCTCCGTCATCTGGCATCCCATCCGGGGCGCCGCGCCGTTCAATCAGTTCAAGGAAACCCTTTCTCGCTCTATCGCCGTCCCACCCGCGTTTTCGCGCCGCATCCATACAGTGATCACAGAAGCAGATCGGCATTCCCTTGTTAGGTAAGCCCAAGAAATAGGAGGGGGATTGCATGCCCCATCCCTCGAACTCGATGTAAATCCCTTCGATGTCATAGTTGCGGATATGATCCTCGGTCATCGCGAGAAGAAAGTTCCGGTAGTGGGGATTGTTGTAACACCCCTGCATCGCGGGCCGTCCCAAAACGTCTTGGGCAAGCGCAATCGCCGTGTTCTTGTAGAGGGCCTCGGGTTGGTTGGCGTAAAGCGCCTCGAAGATCATCGCATAGACCTTCAGGCCCAACGGCCGCGCCGCGTCGATGGTGACGTCAAGGGAATCGATATCGGACAAGCCTTCCTCGGGGCATTTGACGGGCTTCAGAGCCGTGCCGTCGTAGAGATCGAGGTGCGGGTTGCTGTAAAATCCTCCCTTCGCCTTGTATGGACCCAAAACGTTCTCATGCCCTGAATCCCAACGCTTTCCGAAGGCGTATTTCGATTCGCCCCTGTTCGCGGAAACCAGCATGATCGCGTTGACGGCGCTCCATTCGCGCAGGCGCTTAAGGGTTTGTTCGACGCCCTCGTGAAGATAGGTGAAGGGAAAGAGTTGGACGCCCACCAAAAGTTCATCTTTCATAACGATCTCCCGCCGCTTGTCTTTCCGTTTCCGCCGAGGAAACTCGGAAATTCGATTGCATCGATTGCTCTTCTGGCTTCACGGCTGGCTGAAAGAGCGTATTCAGCGCACCAGATGCTAACGGCCTCTCGCGGCGCCAAAGCGCGACCAACGGCGGTTTTGGATAGCATCAGGTTTTCCCGCGCATTTTCCAGAATGCTCTTCGCTGGTTCGACATCCGCGCCCATTTTTTCGGCGAGACGAATAACGCTCTCCGTGATGTGGATGTCCTCCGTGGCCCGCGCGCATTGGATGTTCAGATTGTAGGCCTGCTTGAAGGCGCCGTCGGCCCAGGCATCGAAGCCCTGGCCAGGCGAAAACGGCGAAACGCTCGGCCGCAGGAAATAGGTTTGGGTCGGCGGGAACTTCTTCAGATAGTCCTGACATGTCGTGAATTCGACATAGGGACAGTCTTCCAGGAAGCTCAGGATTTCCTCGAACCGATCTTCCATCTCCCGCTGAGTGAGGCCGGTGGCGCCGGTATGGGGATCCCGCCAAAAGACCTCGGAATCATTGAACAGGAGAACCAGTTTATCTCCTTCGGTGTTTGACTCCTGGATCCGTTCAATGCCCCGCTTGAAGTGATCGACCGGCCTTTTTCCAGAGAGAACCTTCAGGAAATGGAGCGGCGACACGTCTTGCGGAATCCCGATATCGTCGCGGGAGAAGGAGACAAACAAGGAAGAGATCGTGGACTCCTCGATCGTGCGAAGCTTGGCGGCACGATAGGTTGCTTCGAGGTCGTTGAGAGGCGGATCGGTGTAGTTAACAAGCTGCCAATTGGCGAGGAGCTGGTACGCCACGCCGCTATCGACGAGGGCTTTCGCGGTGACCGGGTCCCATGGCCATCCATTATGATGCGCGCCCACCGGGCGGACGCCCCAGATCCGCTCATTGATGTCCATGCTTCTCTGAATCTGATCGGCGGCCTCGTCATAGGCGAGCATGGACATGGTCGCGTGGAAGTACGGCCGGTTGACGATCTCGAACCGTTTCTCAGCGACGCCGCCGCGCAGCCGCTCGACAAAATCCGGCCGGTTTTCGCTCAACCAGCGCGCGACCCACCCGCCGACGCTGAAATTGGATTTGACCCGCCGATGCCGGTCATAGATGTCCAACAGTGGACCTGTCGACCTATCGATGGTCTTGAACCACTCTTCGGGCGGTTGAAACGAGCTCGCCATGTAAATGACCCAATTGAAGGCCACATGAAGTTTGCGCTCTTCGGCCATTTATATTTCCCCTCTCATTCCGTATTCCGTATTGGAGGCCAGGGTCCGTATCAAACCTTCCACGGGGAGGCTTTGCGCGGGTGTTGCCCGATGCGCTAGGTATTCGTCAGCCGAGGATCCAAAACGTCCCTCAGTTGATCTCCGACCACATTCAGGCAAAGCGCGATCAAGAAAATCGCGAACCCGGGCATCATCACAAGGTGGGCTGAAACCCGGATATAGTCCTTTCCCGATGCGATCATGTTGCCCCAGTCCGCAGTCGGGGGTTGCGCCCCCAGCCCAAGGAAGCTGAGGCTGGACGTGATCACGATCTTGATCCCCACATCGAGAGAGAGCGCCACGATAATGGGCGCCAGGATATTGGGCAGGATATGACGCCACATGATGCGGAAGTTGCTGACGCCGATGGATCGCGCCGCTTCCACGTAGGTGTTTTCGCGCGCACTAAGGACTGATCCGCGAACGACACGGGCATAGAGTGGGAACCCGGCAATTGCCACCGCGATCATGGCGTTATTTAATCCAGGGCCAAGCGCGGCAACGACCCCAACGGCCAACAGGATGCTCGGAAAAGCCAAAATGACATCCGTTGAGCGCATCAATATCGTATCGACCCATTTTCCGAAAAAGCCGGCGACGAGGCCAATGGCGCCACCAAAAAGGAGGGCGGCGATCGATGCGCCAAAGCCCGCCATCAACGACACTCGAGCACCCCAGATCAGGCGGCTCAGAACATCCCTGCCGAGTTCGTCGGCGCCAAGCAGGTATCCCTTTTCGCCCGGACCGACGAGCCTGTTTGCCGAGCGGATTTCGTTGGGGTCGGGAATGGGCAATATGGGCGCAAGAACAGCCAGCAACACGATGGTTAAAACAATAGCGAAGCAAACAGTCGATGCCTTTCTGCGGGCAAGGCGTCGCCAAAACGGCACCTGTTTGACAGGTGCATCCGTTTTATCATCGAAAGCTTCTAATACCGTCGTCATTATTTTTTAGCCCACTCGGGAAGCGTCACTGGCTTCATTGGTAGCGAATTCGCGGGTCGACGACTGCGTATAAAATGTCGGCAACCAAATTCACAAAAATAAACGTCACCGCGGCAAACAGCATCGCACCCTGTACAAGTGGAAAATCGCGCGCGAAAATCCCTTTGATCATCAGGTTGCCGAGACCCGGCCAAGCGAACACCGCTTCGACGATAACCGCACCTCCGAGAAGATGACCAATGGTGACACCGAGAACGCTGATGATGGGGATAAGAGAATTACGCAGTCCATGGCGGAGGACAACGAACTGCTCGCGCAGGCCCTTGGCCCTGGCGGTTCGGATATAATCTTGATTGAGAACTTCAAGAAGGGAGGATCTGGTGAATCGCGCCACGTAGGCCATATGACTCACCGCTAACGTAAATGAAGGTAAAATCAAGTGACGCAGCAAATCTAAAAGAGTTCTTTCCTCGGCCATAAGATCGTACATGCCGCTGGTTGGTAACCATTTGAGCCATACGCCGAAAACGATGATCAACATTAAACCGATCCAGAAGTTCGGCATGCTCCAGCCGATAACCGACGCGACCATGCTGCCGGTATCCAAAGAGCTACCGCGCTTGACGGCGGCCAGTATGCCCAGCGGCATTCCAAATACGATGGCCAAGAAAATCGAGGTGACGGTCAGCAGGATGGTATTCGGAAAACGTTCAAGAACCTCGACGATTACAGGGCGCGACGTGAAAAGAGATTGCCCCAAATCTCCCGAAAGAACGCTCTGTAACCATGAGAAATATTGGATGGCCAGGGGACGGTCCAATCCAAGCGAGCGGCGCATTTCCTCGATGTCGCTTTGGGTTGCCTCTTGGGGCAAGAGCATCAAAACGGGATCGCCGGGCGCAAGATGAATGATAAGGAACGCGACGATCGAAACCCCAAACATCACGGGTATGGTCTGGAGTAAACGTCTAAACAAGTAGCTGTACATATAACGCTCTCGTTTTCACTCCGAAAGATTGGGGCGTCTGATGCCGATCACATCTGTTTTTGTCACTTGGTCGACAGCTCTTATCGTAGACCGAATCACGCATGGACTTGACATCTTGGTCAATGGCGGCTCGCTTATTCCAAGCGAGCCGCCACCGCCTAATCGATGGCTACCGTTAGGCGACCATTCGGAATGATCATACCTTGTAAGCGTAGGTCAAAGACCTGCCGCGTCCGGACGGATGGACCCTGTAACCCATCAGGTCTTTGTTGTACGCCTCGAAGGTAATTTCGTGGCAAATAAAGACCCACGGTGCCAACTCAGCGATCCGCTTTTGGGCCTCGACAAAGGCGTTGGTCCGTTTTGCCATGTCCAGCGTTCCCATGCCGAGGTCCAACCATTTGTCGACGTCCGGATCCTGGAGGAAGGCGACATTGCGTTGGGTCGGAGGTACCATCGAACTATGGAAATTCTGGAACACGAGGCCGTCCGGATCGGCGGTGGAAGGTGTCCAGCCACGAGTAGCGATCGGGAATTCACCCTTACGGCGCCGTGATTCAAAGGCGCTCCACTCGGACGCCTCGATGTTACAGTCCACGCCAACGGCTTTCCAATTGGCTTGAATGAACTGCGACATCTCGATGGGTTTCATCTGACCGATCCGGCCGGTGTTCGTATAGATCGTCGATTTGAAACCGTCCGGGTAACCCGCTTCCTTGAGCAGGGCCTTCGCCCTATCCGGGTCATAGTCGTAGTGTTTGACCTGATCGCCGGCATAGAAATCTCCAAACTGCTTGGAGAGAGGCGAATAGGAGCGTTCCGCAGCTCCGCTAAGAACGTCGCGGATCAAGGACTCCTTGTCCACCGCATAGTTCAAGGCCTGACGCACCCGGACGTCGCTCAGGGGTTTGTTGCGCATATCGAGCGAAATGAACCAAACGTACAGTGTCTTGCGCTCCGAAACCTCGAGTCCTTCGACTTTTTTCAGATGCTGCGCGCTTTCCGCCGAGAGACCGTCCATCCAGTCGATTTCGCCGGCCTCCAGGGCGGCCATGCGCGCATTGACCTCCGGAATGGTCTTCAGGCCAATGCGCGGTGCATTTCCTTCATTCGGATCGAAATACTTGTCGAACCGTTCCAGAACAGTGGCGCCCCCTCTTTGACGCGAGGCGATCGTGTAGGGGCCCGCGGCAAGGTCGGTGTTCACCAAGTCGACCTTGTTCTTAAGACGCTCGACGGGGCCCCCCGCGTAGCCGATGTCCGTAAACCAGTCCATCTGCGCGGCATTGAACTTCTTGAGATAGAAATCAACCGTGTATTCATCCACGGCAACAACCTTCTCGATGGACTTTAAGCGTCCGAGCGCCCGCCATTTGTACAGCTTATTCAGCGGGTGCTCTTTATCGATCTGCATATTGACCCAGTAAACGACGGATTCGGCATTCATCTTCGATCCGTCATGGAAATAGACGTCGTCACGAAGCTTGATTCTGAACCGTAATCCGTCGTCGAGGATCTCGGGCATCGAAGCTGCCGTTCCTGGGACGATCTTGAAGCTGGCCCCGGCACGGTCGTAATCCAGCAAACCGCGTTCGATAAGCCGCCCAAGATGATCGGGGCGGGCCACGATGGTGGATACGCCGTCGGCCTCTGACGCCAAACCGATAACGAATGACTTGCCAGCCGCTGCGGCCCGGGCCACGGGCGCTAAACCAAAAGGCGCCATCCCGGACACCGTTGTCAACGCCCCGGCCGCGCCCGCAACTTTGAGCATCGTCCGTCGATCGATTACCGTTCTTTTCGCATTTCCCTTTTTTTTAGTTCTCACGATTTACCTCCTCTCTACTTGATGGGTAGCGTCCTTTTCGAAACTAGAATGATTGACAGGTTCCCCGTCTATTGATCATTTAAAAGGCATGAAGAAAAATGATCTTTTTCGATCTCCTGACTTGCTGGTTCATCAAGCGAGCAGGCGGGCATAGCTTGATTGCATCTTGTATGAAATCGGCATCCGGAAGGTGGGTTAATTGGACTGGGGATTTCCCCACGAAGCAAAATTCTCGACTTATCCGCAAACGGGTCCAGACTCGGAATGGCGGACAACAAGGCTTTTGTATAAGGGTGATTGGGTTTCTCGAACAAAATATCCTTTCTGGCTGCCTCCACGATCTTTCCCAAATACATCACCGCCACGAAATCGCTCGCGTGCTTGATGACGTTCAAATTGTGCGAAATAAAAAGGTAGGTAAGATTGAATTCTGACTGAATATCCTTGAGCAAATTGAGCACCTGCGATTGGATGGAGACATCCAATGCCGATACAGCTTCGTCACAGACGATGATCTTGGGATTAAGCGCAAGCGCTCTGGCGATCCCGATGCGTTGACGTTGGCCGCCACTGAATTCGTGAGGATAGCGTTTCGCGTGGTACCTGCCGAGACCTACCAACTCCAGCAGGCCCATGACTCTCTTTTCTTTTTCCGCGCCCTTTGCAATTCCGTGGACCAGCAACGGTTCTCCAACGATTTCCGCAACGGTCATTCGAGGATTCAGCGAGGAGTACGGATCCTGAAATACCATTTGCATATCGCGGCGCAGCTCTCTCAGTTCGCCGGAAGTCAAGGAGAGGATATCTGTTCCCTCAAATTGAATACTCCCGGACGTCGCCTCGATCAGTCTGAGGAGGAGGCGTCCGATGGTCGACTTGCCGCAACCGCTTTCACCGACGAGTCCGAACGTTTTTCCCCGTTCAAGCCGAAAACTCACACCATCGACCGCCTTGACCGTGGCCCTTCTCCGCAAAAGAGAAAATCCGGTGTCGATGCTAAAGTGCTTCTTGAGGTCTTTCACCTCGATCAGGTAATCGCGTTCGGCCACTGCTAACTCTCAGCGTTCCAACACCGGACCCAATGTCCGCTGTTCAGTTCTCGGAGTTCGGGTTGCTCATCGCGACAAACGTCCGTGGCTCTCTCGCATCGGGGATGAAATGCGCAACCTCGAGCAACAGCGAAGGGGTTAGGTACGACCCCTTTGATTTCCTGCAGTCGCTCTCGGCTTTCCTCGAGCCTAGGTGTCGATTTCAGCAGGCCGATGGTGTAGGGATGCAGGGGGTTTGAAAAAATCTTTCCGATGTCGGCTTTCTCGACGACCTTTCCCATGTACATCACGATGGCTTTGTTCGATGACTCGGCAACCACGCCCAAATCGTGTGTGATCAGGATGATTGATGTGGAAAGCTCCTCCTGGAGACTCTGCATGAGGTCCAGGATTTGCGCCTGAATGGTGACGTCGAGCGCCGTCGTGGGCTCGTCTGCGATCAGCAGTCTGGGATTACATGAGAGGGCCATGGCGATCATGACCCGTTGCCGCATTCCGCCGCTCATATGATGCGGATAGTCGTCGATCCTCTTTTCTGGTGAGGGGATTCCGACGAGTTTCAACATTTGGATGGCCTTGCCTCGGGCATCGCGTTTGGACAGCCCTTGATGTAAGACAATGGCTTCCATGATTTGGTACCCAACCGTGTAAACCGGGTTCAAAGAGGTCATGGGCTCCTGAAAGATCATGGAAATATCGTTGCCGCGGATTTCCCGCATTTCGGCATTCGACTTTTTCAGCAGGTCTTCGCCGTCAAAATGGATAGTGCCGCCGACGATCTTGCCAGGAGGATCTGGTATCAAACGCATGATGGAAAGCGCGGCAACGCTTTTGCCGCATCCCGACTCGCCCACAATCGCAAGGGTTTCTCCGGTTGAGACCTCAAGGTCTACACCGTCCACCGCGCGGACTACACCGTCCTCGGTAAAGAACGACGTCTCCAGTCCTCGAACTTCCAACAGGTTTCCAACCACGTTGAACCCCGTTCCTTCGTGTTCGCTTTGGGCACTTGCCCCTTGCTTCAGTTTTCAGCGCCGTTCCTGTGAAACAAGCTTTCAGCTTTCATCCTTCAAGCCCAATTCGCCCAGGGCGTCACCCGCTCCGGCTAGGTTGTCGAGGGTCATTTCAGAGTACTTCCGGCTGAGGACGACTCCGCGGGCGCCGCCGCGGAAGGCGGCTTTTACGGCTTCACGAACCTGGTCCCTCGTGGATCTCTTTTCCTTTTCCACGCCGAAATTGTTCGGGATATCGACATCAACGCCGGCATCGATCGCGCAAGCCCCGGCAACACCCTTTACGGCTCGGTGGATCTCTCTCTCGACATAACCGGATGAGAGGCCTTCAGAAATCAGGCCTTCCAGAGGGCCTTCGTCAAATCCCATCATGTCCATGAGAACGGGATAGATCTTTTCGGGCGACGTATCGGCGAATAAGGCCTGGCAGGACCTCTTGACCCAGGAGTTCAGACGTGGTCCCCCGGTCGCGTTGTAGACGGTCAACTTGAGAAAATCAGAGAACTCGGCCCAGCGGCCATAGTCAGAACTCGCGCGGCAAAAAGGACTCAAAGAATAGTTGTGATATAGGTGCCACCCAACTTGGATATCGGGCCGCACGGCCTTTGCCACCCCATAGATCGATTTCATGAATTGTTCTTGGCCGTCGCTCCATAAGCGCTGCCAAGCAAGAATTTCCGGATTCTCGAGAAGAAGCCGCCAGAATGTGACGAAGGCACCGTCCAGGGGAATACGACCCCTAGAAACCTCGATATTCCATTCGATTAGTTCTCTATATCCCCGTTGCGCGGAGATGATGTTTATTCCTTTGCGTTCGGCTGCGTTGCAACAGTGTGGACAAAAGCAGCTAATCGCTCCTCCGAAGGGGCCGTGGACGTCCAGGTCGTTGGGGTCGCTCGGGCTCTCCATCAGGATGTTCAGCGGACCGGGACGCTCGGGAGCGAACACGATTCCGTCCACGGGCGCGTTGTGGGCCCAATCCTCGATGACCTGAGCATACCAGTTCACATAACTTGGATTTCGATAGCAGGGGACGCGCGTTGGCCGGCCCCAGGCGTCAACCTCGAGCGTGCGCCAGAACCCGGGTGTCTGGAATATGCGGTCTGCCCTGACACTCTCCGCGATCCAAGCGATCAGCGACATGCTGCGATCGCGGGCCTTCGGGACGACCTGCTCGAAGAGATCCCAGTCATCACCGTATTCAGCTGACCGGTTCGGCGGCGCCACGGTGTCGTCGCGGTAGTGCAGATCGTTGCGGCGGACGTCGAGGCCGCCCTGCCAATCGAGATCGTATTCCTGAACGCCGTGATCCGGCAGAGGGAGGTTGGGCTGTTGGCGCCCACCGGTGCCGCGCGCCCATGACATCGCGACGAGATAGAGCGTGTTCACACCGGCGAGCTTTTGAACATTGTCGAGAACCGTGTCCACTCCTTCATCGGTGAACGAAGCCGAGTTGACCTGAATCGCCACCAACGGATCCGGCAAGAAAGCCTGCCAGCGCTTGGGTTTCTTGTTCATGCTCGACATAGCTCCTTTGCGCTATGAGGGGGCGTGTCACGATTGCGGGCGTGGACATCGCCGACAAGCGTTCGGCAAACCGCTTTGCAACCCTGATCGGTGACAGCATCGCGAAGCGGTCGACCCGGTTGCCGAAATGAAGCATTGCACAAACGTTTGTGTAAATCAATATTGGAACTTATTATTTCTGTAGGGTCTGTGTGACGAAATATTGTTTCTCGCTTGGGCTGGACGGGTTGTTTGCGGCCAAGGAGCTGCCAGCGGCCGGGAGCCAATCAATCTGACGTCGCGACCTCCATTCCTAGAAGGCTTGTCGGCAACGATGCGTTCGGTAGGCTGAGTCCGGAAGCGGCTATCCCAGGAGCTTGAGGAGCGTGGGGACGACGCGATCGGGAGGTCACTGGAGTGGTTTGCCAGGACCGGCAACAGACGCCCGCTCGATGAAGCCGATCGGGGCCAAGAACCGCGGCAGTTTTGTCGGGGCGCCGTTGATCTTTTCCAATAGAGCCTGTGCCGCGGTATTTCCCAGGTCGCGAACCGGGAAGTCGACGGAGGATATCGCGGGGTCCACTAGATCCGCCGATGGATCGTTCTGGAGTGAGATCAGTGAGATGTCCCGTGGAACTTGAAGCCCTCTCTCCCGCAAAGCGGCGAGGCTGGCCATGGCCATGGGAAGGGTGGCCGTCAGAACCGCCGTCGGCCCCTTGCCGCCCTCGAACAGAGTGGATATGGCGTCGAAGGTTTCATCTGGACCGTAGCCGGAGCATATCGCGATATCCTCCCGCAACTTCGCCGCCTGAATGGACTTCCTGTATCCTTCGATCCTGCGGCGCGCGTTGAGCATACCTGGTTCGCCGGGGAGCAGGGAAATGTTCCGGTGGCCCAGGTCGATCAGGTGTTGCGTTGCCAGCCTTGCGCCCTCGGCGTGGTCGAGCGCGACGAAGTCATCGATAATCTCGGTTTCGTTGACGACGACGACGGCGCAGGGCAGGTCGTCGACCGACCCAAACTCTCCCTCGATGACGAGCCGGGCCGCGATGATCAGACCGTCCACATGGCTGTCCGCCGCGATTTGCCACAGGGTGTGCGACGGGCGATGCTTGTCGTCCACATGGTAGATAACAGTCGTCACCCCAACTGCGCCTGCGACCCTCTCAATGGAATAGATCATTTCGCGATTGGTCGGGTTCGCTAGATCTGTCACCACGACCCCGACATAGTTGGCTCGAGCCGTTCTCAGGGCCCGCGCCAAGCGATTGGGGTGATAGTTGAGCTCCTTGGCTGCTTTCTTGATCCGCTCTCGGGTTTCGGGCCGGGTGGCGGCGTCTCTAGTGCCGCGAAGAACTCTTGAAACGGTGGAGTAGTCGACTCCAGCTAGGGACGCGACGTCCCTCAGCGTCGCCCGACGTTTCTTGATATCCCCAGCTTTTGGAGTTCTTTCTCTCGAGTGGCGCATCAATTGACTTCCGCATGGCTCCCCCACTTTACCCAATTCTTACAGTGCCTTGCTAGACGGCGCGACATGTTTGTACTCCGAAGGAGTGTTAGTGGCCGCCCGTTTGACGAGGAACCGGCGTCAGTTTTCGTCATAGAAGCGTTTTTGAGTGGATCGAGATGGCCAAGCTCGGCCCTCGATGTTTGCAGGCTCCCGCATCCGATGGTCAGGTCGCCGCACTCGGGCTTTGCGAGACCAAGAACAAGGCGGCTCGGGCGTCGATTACAGACGTATGCCCGTTTCGCGGTCGAACAGATGGATATGCTCCCGGACAAACCGAAGCGGGACTTGGTCGCCGGCAGTCCACGGCGCAATTCCGGGTAAGGAGACTTGGATTTCGCGGTCGCCTATGCCGACAAGAAGATGTGTTTCCGAACCCAGGATCTCGCATTCGATGATCGACCCGGTGACGTCGCCGTCACCGACGACGATGTCGACCGGCCGTATACCGACCGTGACCGGTATCCCGTCGGCGACCGCCCATCAGGCTCGTCGCCGAGCGGGACGAATTCGCCCATCCACCAAGGTGCCACAAACCCCCCGCGACAACCCCATGTCCATAGATGACAACATTGCCTCGTGTGCCTATCGACCACCTGCTCAGGCGCCGCCACAGCCGCCACATATGAGAACCGTCCGGGCCATCCTTCCGACCCCGATGTCCAGCCTGTCGGGTCGGTGCGAAGCGGAAGATTTTTCAGGAAATACAAAATTATTGAAGATTTCCGACATCATCGGAGTCCGCCACTTCGATAGACAATCCCGACGCGCGCAGGTCCGCGAGGACCTTCGTGTCGGCGCCTCCGTCGGTCAGGAGCAAACCGACCGCGGTAATGTCGGCGACGAAAGCGGACGCAACGCACCCCAGCTTCGTGTGGTCGGCGAGCACAATGGACTTGGCGGCCGATCGGATCATGGCCTGCTTGATCTCGGCCTCGGCGAGGTTGGTATTCGTCACGCCGCGCGTCGTATCCACGCCATTGCAGCCAAGAAACGCGATATCGGCATTGAACCGCTCCAGCAGGACCGTGCCCAGCGGGGCGACCAGGGAATGCTGCAACGGACGTAAGGTTCCGCCTGTCACGACAACCGAAAGCCCGGTGCGGTTCTCCAGCAAAAGTGCGATGTTCAACGCGTTGGTGATGACGATGACGTCGCTCAGATCGGTGGGCAGGGCCTTGGCCATTTCGGTGGTGGTGCTGCCGACATCGATGATGATCGTTTGCCCATTCTGGACCATGCTTGCCGCCAGGCGGCCGATCTTCCGCTTTTCGTCGGCCATGGTCTGACTGGTGAACTCGACCGGCATTTCCAGGCGTTTTTCCGGCAACGCCAGCGCGCCGCCGCGCGTGCGCACCAAGAGACGCTGGCTTTCGAGGTGCTTCAAGTCCTCGCGAACCGTCACGCCCGAAACATCGAGCTTCTCGACAAGGGCCGCGACACTCGCCTGCCCCTTTTCGCCAAGTATTTCAAGAATGCGCTGATGTCGAAGCGTGGCCTTAAACGAAGCCATTTTTCTCCCCGGAAATTAGGGCCTGTTGACATTCACCGCGGCGATTTTGGCCGAACCCCGGAGGGGCTGGGCGAAAACCCGCCATTTCGGCGTGCCAACTGTCCACAGGCCCTAGTGCGCCCTGCTAAAGGCGATCCCTGCGATACATTGCAGGAGAAGCCGCCGTCTAGCGGAAAGCTTAAAGAATTGCAGCAAGGAGAGCCTAGCAGAGTTTTCGTTATATTGCGAATAACTTCCCTTGCTCGGTGAGAGTATGCCACTCGGCCTTCCCTTGCGCCGGAGCGTGGGAGCAATCGCCCGCAAGACTAAACGAACCGCTCAATTTCCACCGATGACGAGCCAAATCAGGGCCTAAAGCGGTGCCTAAACTTAAGGTCTGGAAGCCCAGACAATCAGCGTTTCGTTGATAAAAAATTTTCATTATGCCTTTAAAGACTTGTGTTATTTTTCAAAATTGCTACCATTCCCGCAACCGAACTTGAGATATCGGAGCGTGGCTTAATGCCGCGCGCTTGGCCACGAGCCATACTTCGAGCAGTCGGGGTTTCGGCGACCGGGCTCGACGTGACGGAATCTGAGTTCTTCGCGGCGCCGGCCATGGCGCTGATGTCGAGGGTGGAAACAGCGGGCATGTGGCCCAAAAGCGGGGGTACAGGCGCGGTCACTCATCGCGAGATTGTCACGCGGGCAAGTCGGGGAGTCGTTCCTCTCTGCGGCTTTCCGCGATAGCGCGGTTTTCGGACCGTTGGAGAGTGTCGGGGCGAGCTACATGAAGGATTCGGACGCGCCTTCCAATGCGACAGTACTGGCTTCAGTCCGGCGAGTATGTTTTTCCAGGCGAACCATCGCGACGGTTGAAGCGTATTTGTTCTTGCTGCCATTTCTGATCGCGTTCGGTCTTTTCCTGGTTTATCCCTTCATCAAGAACTTCTGGATTTCGCTCCACGACTGGGATCTTCTTGCGGTGGCCTTCAATCCCGACGCGAAGGAATTCGTCGGGATGAAGAACTACGTGCGCACCCTCTGGGGCCGGCGCATGACTTGGGACATCACTCATCTCTGGCACATCAAGAGCGTTCTGGCCATCGGCTGCCTCATCCTCTGGTTCGCGACTCTTCGGGGCTCGGCTCGCTTGGGAACAGCGGTTTTCTGGACGGTGGTGGCCGTCACGCTTGTCGTCGTGCTCGGCTTCCATCCCGGCGAACGCGGCCGGTGGTACGACAAGGAGTTCTGGAACGCCGTTCGCAACACCTTCGTCTTCGTTGCTTTGGCCATCCCGCCGATCATGGTCATCTCCCTGACATTGGCGGTTCTTCTGAACCGGCCGACGCGGACGATGGCCGTGTTTCGGACGCTGTTCTATCTTCCGCAGGTCCTCTCCGTCGCGGTGATTACTCTCGTGTGGTGGTACATGCTCACACCCGGCCAGGGGCTCTTGGCCAATGTCATGCGGCTGTTCGATCTCACGCCCTTCAGTTGGACGACCGACCCCATCTTGGCCATGTGGGCGATCGTCATCGCCACGGTTTGGTGGACGATCGGCTTTCCGATGATCGTGCTCTTGGCTGGGCTGCAGGAGATTCCCAAGGATCGATACGAAGCGGCGCGGTTGGACGGGGCCGGGCCGATCGCCCTCACATGGCACATCACGATACCGGGGCTCAAGCGGCCCCTGGTCTTCGTGTTTCTCTACGAAGTGATCAGCCATTTCCAGGTCTTCGGCCAGTCGCACCTTCTCACCGGCGGTGGTCCGGGTGACGCCACGCAAACCTTTGTCCGCTATCTCTATCAGACGGGTTTTCGCGACAACGAGCTTGGCCGCGGCGCGGCCATGTCGGTCCTTCTGTTCCTCGTCATGGCCATTTTCTCGTTTCTTTACCTCAAGTTCTCGACCCAGAGAAGGACCAGTTAGGGCCCGGCCATGAGCAACATTGGATACAAACCGCTCTATTGGCTCTCGGTGGCTTTCCTGACCTTGTTCGCCATTATCTGGTGTCTGCCGCTCATCTTTATGGTCTCGCTGTCGTTTCAGAGCGACGAGAACCTGATCGTCTCGACTGCCCATTTTGCGCTCGGCCTTCTGCCATGGCCCTTCACGCCGGAAAACTACGTCTCGCTGCTCGGCTTCGACGAGACGCCGCGATGGTTTCTGAATTCATTCATCGTTTCCGTCGTCTCGACCCTGACGGTGCTGGTGATATCAGCCTCGGCCGGCTACGCCTTCGCCCGCATTGATTTTGCCGGACGCCGGTTCGTCTTTGCGTTCGTGCTGGCGGGCATGATGATCCCGGGCGAGGGCGTCTTCATCTCGCTCTACACTATGTTCGCCGACTGGCAGGCGCACAGTACCTATTTCAGTCTTATCGCCCCCAACCTGTCCCTTCCCGTCGGCACGATCCTTCTGACCCAGTTTTTCAGGGGTATTTCCCGGGAGATCGAGGAAGCGGCTGAAATCGACGGCGCCAACCGCTGGGTCATCTTCACCCGGATCATGCTTCCCATGTCGATCCCGGCCCTGACGACACTCGCGATCATCACATTTCTATGGTCGTGGAACTCCTATCTCTGGCCTCTCGTTACGGCGCAGGAGCGGGAGATGTACACGATCACGGTCGGACTCGGTTCGACCCAGCAGGGATATACCGAGGAGAATACCGGCCGGATCATGGCGCAAGGCATGATTGCCAGCTTCCCAGTTGTGTTTCTCTATTTGTTTTTGCAGCGGTACCTGATTCGGGGGATCGTCGTTCAATCGAAATGATTCGGATTCCCCGCCATTCGTGACAGGTGCCGCGGGAGGTGATCTTGGGGAAGCGAAAGACAAAGGAGGTAAAGGTGAGACGAACAATCGCGACAACCGCCGCAGCCTTGCTTGCCGGCACCATGTTGGTATCGGAAGCCAGCGCCGACGTCGAACTCAAACTCGCGCGCTTTTTTGGCGTTTGTGACGATCAGACGATTCCCGTAAAGGAAGCGAGGGGCGAAGCCTGCATCATCCAGTCCATCATCCGCGACTTCTCGCAGGCGGACAACGGCATCACCGTCACCGAACTGCCGGCCGACTGGAACAGCTACTATGACGCGATCAAGACCATGATGGTCGGCGGCAACCCGCCCCACATCATCGTCATGCACAAACACAGGCTTCCGGAACTCGCCGGCATCGGCGCGCTGTCGGAGATCACAGCCGATGACTACAAGGAAGCCGGGATCGATTTTGCCGACTTCACCGACAATGCGATCGAAGGCGTCACCTACAAGGGCAAGCAGTACGGGGTCCCGTTCGATTTCCACGCCTATCTTTGGCACATCAATCTGGAACTTTTCAAAAAGGCGGGGCTCATGAACGCCGATGGATCACCGAAACTGCCGTCGAGCCCGGAAGAGTTTCTGGAGCACGCCCGAATCATGAAGGCCAAGGCAGGCGTGGATTACCTCACGACTAACTTTAGCCAGGTCGGGCCGATCATGCGGGTCATCACCGCCCTGATCATGCAGCAGGGTGTTGAGCCGTACACGAGCGATGGCCCAAACTTCGACAGCGATGCGGGGCGCAACGCCCTCACGCTGATGAAAACCCTCAGCGACGAAGGGCTGGTTGACGTGACCGTGCCGCGGGAGTCATATCGTGCCTACTTCTACGGCGGCAACGCGGCGGTCATCATTGATGGCACTTGGCGTGTCGACGCGTCGGACGCCGTCATTGGCAAGGAAGGCGTGGCCCTCAAGGACTACTACGTCGCCTCTCATCCCACGATCTATTCAGAGCCCGCAGCCTGGGCCGATACCCACATGTGGGCCATTCCCTCGGCGATCAAGAAGAACGATCCCGAAGCCTTCAAGGCGGCGATGAAGCTTCTCGACCATATCAACGACCATAACCTCGACTGGGCA
>JANQJG010000159.1 GCA_028281785.1 Rhodospirillales bacterium | reverse complement strand
CCATGTCTGACCCTCTATATCTGCCAGGTAAATACAGAGAATCACATCCCCCACCCTCAGGGAACCATGAATCTAGTTAGCCAAGACATGCTCTAGCGTATGGAAATCGTCTTGCACGGGCTTGACCCGTGCATCCACGTCTTGCTTTTTTGAAGCCGTGGATGGCCGGCCTCCGCCGGCCATGACGGCCTGGAGCAGGGGGCTCCAGGCACGACAACCTAAATACCTTAGCCGCGCCGCGGTGGAACAAGTCCGCGCATGACGCGATGGCAGCCCGTCAGCGCTCCAGTTCCGGGGCGCCGCGCATGGCGGCGGTCCGGTTCTTCATGTGGATACCGGTGGCGATGAGGAACTGCAGGGCCTGCTGGTTCTCCGCCTTGGTCAAGAGCGACAGCGCCGAGACCAGCCCGCCCTTGGCCGGGCTCGCCGCCACGTCGTCGACCGCCTCCTCCATCGCGCGCCGGGCGTTATGGGCGCCGGTCGCCAGCTCCTCGGTGCCGAGGTTGTTGACCATGTGCTCGACGAAGATGAACAGGCGCTCGATCATGTTGTCGGTCACCGCCGAGCGCGCGGCATGGGCCAGCGCCAGCATGTCGAACAGCGTGTCGAGGGCGCCGATCCGGTGCATCTCGGTAACCTTGTCGAGGAGGGCGAGGACGGCGTCCTTGGTCGCGGGATCGTTGAGCCGGTCCACCACCTCCAGGGCGTTGGCGCCGGTCGTCGCCAGGCGCTCGACCATGGCGTCGGTGAGCGCGTCCTGGGCGGCCTTGGCGAGACGCTCGATTTCGCTCGCGGGGACGTTGTGTCCGATCGTCTGCGTGGTCATGGCGTCACTCCCCTACAAGAGCCCGCGCGCCGACAGCCAGTAGAGCCGGTTGTAGGCGAGCTTGAACCAATGGACCATCTGCGAGGGCGGCCCGGGATTGGGCGGCGTGGTGTAGTTGAACCAGACATAGGTGCCGGTATCCATGCCGGTCTCGACGAAGCAGAACACCTTGCCGTCATAGTTGCGGGCCCAGCGGCCCTCGGTGATCAGCGAGGACAGGTTGTCGACGACCGTGTCCGCCTCGAAATGGGCGGTCGAGCCGGCCTTGGAGATCGGAATGTTGGTGGTGTCGCCGACGACGAACACGTCGGTGGAGCCGTCATGCAGAAGCTTTTCGCGGTCGGTCGGCACCCAACCGCCGGTGCCGAGCCCGGAGTCCTCGATGACTTGGGCGCCCTGATGCGGCGGAATGGTCACCAGCAGGTCATAGTCGAAGGTGGTTCCCTCTTCCGAGCTGATCGTCTTGGCCTTGGAGTCGACCTCCTTGGTGTTGAAGAAGGTCTCGTATTTGAGGCCGAGCCGATCCATCTCGCCCTGCGCCCACTCGCCGACCGGTTCCAGCGCGTGCAGGCGGCCGATGGGGTAGGTGTAGGTGATCTCGGTCTTCTTCATCAGCCCCTTGGCGGTGAGATAGTCGTAGAGCATGAAGGTGATCTCGAGCGGCGCCACGGGGCATTTATGCGGCGCGTTGACATTGACCACGATCTTGCCGCCCTCGAAAGCGTCCAGCGCGTCGCGCATCCTGCGTGCCCCTTCGAGGTCGTAGAACCAGTGGGCCCCCTCGGCCATGCCGGGGACGTTCTGCGGCATGATCCGGGAGCCGGTGGCGATGACGAGATAGTCGTAGCCGAGCGTCTTCCCCGACTCGGTCGTGACCTCCTTGGCCTCGAGATCAATGTTGGTAGCCGGGTCGATGAGGTAGGGTACCCGCCGATCCAGGACCTTGCGCTGTTCGCGGAACAGCTCGGATTCCCGGATTCGCCCAAAGGGCACGTAGAGAAGCCCGGGCTGATAGAGATGTGTGTCCGAGGTGCCGAGCACCGTGATGGACACGCTGCCGTCGCGCAGCTCCTGGCCGAGCTGGCGACACAGGCCGTTGGCGACGATCGTTCCCGCCAGACCGCCGCCGACGATCAGAATCCTCTTTCCCATCTGCGCACTCCCATGATTGACGTTCGGCCTCGTTGGCGCGGCGTTCTTTTTTTGTCAGCGCCCGGCGTGGTCGGCCGGGCGGGTGGGGGCCGCGCGCCCCTAGAGCCTGTTTGAGAAGTCCCATGGGACTTCTCAAACAGGCTCTTACTTCGCCTTGCGGACGACGACGCTCCAATAGCCGTCGTGCTCGGTCGTCTCGCCCATTTCGTGGCCGACCTTGGCCACCCATTCGGGGATCTCCTTGACCGATCCCTTGTCGGAGGACCAGACCTCGAGTTCGTCACCGACATCGACGAGCTTGAGGTTCGCGATCAACTCCATCAGCGGGCCCGGGCAGAACGCGCCCCGGGCGTCGATCCTTTTTCGTTCTGCCATGGAGATGGCACCTCCCGAACCGCATCCCTTACATTGTAACCAGCTGGCCCTCCTCGGCGTCGGCCAGGAACTTCGTGAGGCCCATCGGGCCGTCGAACATGTCCTCCACGAGGTTGTTCTCGTCCCAGCCCAGCACGTCGAGGGCCATCGCGCAGATATGCATCTTGAGATCGCCCAGCATCCGCCCCTGGCCGAAGAGCTCAAGGGTGTCTGGCGCTTTCTTGGCCTTCATTTCCTCGGAAAAGGCCCGGCCTTTGTAGCGATCGGCCGCGGCCTTTCCCTTTTCGAAGGCATAGACCGCGTTCATGCTGACGAAAACCTGCACCGGGCGCTCGGACACGGCCGCCACGGTTGCCGTCATCGCCGCCATATGGACTTTTTCATGCTCGCCCGAGCACAACAGGATGAAAAGCGGCGGTCCCGACATGGCAAAGCGTCCCTTTCGTCCGTCTACCTGCGCGCCAAGCCTCAGCTTAGGTCAGGGTAATTACACTTGCCAATAAGAAAACTTTTAACTTGGTCATGGCGGTGGCCAGAAATTTAAACATATCAACGGACTACGGCTTCCGAGGGTCGCCGTGTTCAGCATTCGGCTTGACTCGACCCCGAGAGTCCGAATGATCTGTGCCGCCGGCCAAGACCGACGAGCATGGAGGGAATCGGACAGTGGCGACCCTGGTATCCGAAGGCGCGGCCGACCGCGCGATCAGCGGCGGGGAGAGGGACGCGCATTTGCGCGCCTTCCTCGATGGGCTGGGCTACGCGCCGCGGCGCGTCCTCCTGCTGCCGCCCGACATCACCCGCTTCTACTCCGAGGCCGGCCCGATCACGGCTTTCCTGCATGGCGCTCTGAAAGGGCAGGCCGAGGCCGTGCATGTGATGCCGGCGCTGGGCACGCACACGCCGATGACCGAGCCCCAGATCCGGGCCATGTTCGGCCCCGACATCCCGCTCGGCGACTTCCTGGTCCATGACTGGCGGCACGGCGTGAAGCGGCTGGGAATGGTGCCGGCCGAGGTTCTGCGGGAGCTTTCCGGCGGCAGGCTCGAGGACGAGGTGGCCGTGGAGATCGACACGGCGCTGACCGACGGCGGCTATGACCTGATCGTCTCGATCGGCCAGATCGTGCCGCACGAGGTCGCCGGCATGGCCAACTATACGAAGAACATCTGCATCGGCGTCGGCGGCTCCGACATGATCAACAAGAGCCATTATCTGGGCGCGATCTGCGACATGGAGACCATCATGGGCCGCACCGACACGCCGGTGCGGCGGCTCCTCAACCACGGCTACCGGAAGTTCGTGGCCCATCTGCCGATCTGGTTCGTCATGACGGTGATCGGCAGCGACGGTGACGGCCGGGCGCTGCGCGGCCTCTATATCGGCGACGACGACGAGGCGTATGAGCGGGCGGCCGAGCTGAGCCGCGCGGTCAATCTGGACCTGCTCGACGCGCCGCTCAGGAAAGCGGTCGTCTATCTGGAGCCCGGCGAATTCAAGAGCACCTGGCTCGGCAACAAGGCGGTCTACCGAACGCGCATGGCCATCGCCGACGATGGCGACCTGATCATCCTCGCCCCGGCGGTGCGGGAGTTCGGCGAGGACAAGGGCATCGACGCGCTGATCCGCAAATACGGCTATTTCGGAACCCCGGCGACGCTGAAGGCCGTGGCCGAAAACCAGGACATGCGCGAGAGTCTTTCGGCGGCCGCGCATTTGATCCACGGCGCCTCCGAGGGCCGTTTCCGCATCACCTACTGCACCCGCCCGGAGAACCTGTCCAAGGAGGAGGTCGAGAGCGTCGGCTTCCAGTGGGCGCCCTATGAGGGAATGGCCGCCAAATACGATCCCGAGCGGCTGCGCGACGGCCTGAACACCGTCGACGGCGAGGGGATCTTCTATATCAGCAATCCCGCCCTCGGCCTGTGGGCGCGCCGCGACGCCTTCGAGGGTTGAGAGGAACCTAAATCGCGATCCAAAGAATAGCTCGCACCAAACTCGAAAATCAGGGGGAAAACCCATGGCTCGACTGCATCCCGACATCCTCGCGACCCTGCCCGATACGGTGGAGAGGCCGGCCTATGACCGTGACCGGGTGACCGTGGGGATCGTGCATCTGGGCATCGGCGCCTTCCACCGCGCCCATCAGTGCGTGTTCACCGACGACGTGCTGGCGCGGGGCGCGACGGAGTGGGGCATCTGCGGCGTCGATCTCCTGGGACCCGAGGTCCGCGACAAGCTGGCGCCGCAGGAGTGGCTGTATACGGCGGCGACCCAAAGCGGGGAGGGGCAGCGGCTGCGTGTGATCGGTGCCCTGCGAGAGATCCTGGTGGGGCCGGACGATCCTGAGGCGTTGATCGCGAGGATGGGCGATCCGGCGATCCGCATCGCGTCGGTCACGGTCACGGAGAAGGGATACTGCCACGATCCGGCGACCGGGGAGCTCAACATGGCGCATCCGGGGATCAAGGCGGATCTCGTGTCTCCGGCGCGGCCGACGACCGTGATCGGGACGCTGGCCGCGGCGCTTGACCGGCGCCGCAAGGCCGGGACCGCGCCGTTCACGGTGATGTCCTGCGACAATCTGTTCCAGAACGGCCGGATCGCCCGGGCCGTGGTAACGGCCTTTGCCGAGTCCGTCGATCCGGCGCTCGGCCGCTGGGTGGCGGAGAACGTGGCCTTTCCCTGCACCATGGTCGACCGCATCACGCCGGCGACGACGCCGGAGGACATCGCGCGGGTCAACGCGGATCTGGGGGCCGAGGACGCCTGGCCCGTGGTCTGCGAACCCTTCAAGCAATGGGTGATCGAGGACAATTTCCCGGAGGGGCGCCCCGACTGGGGCGTGGCCGGCGCCGAGATCGTGGCCGATGTCGAGCCCTTCGAATTCATGAAGCTCAGGCTCCTCAACGGCAGCCATTCGGCGCTGTCCTATCTGGGTGGTCTGGCCGGGCATGTGCATATCTCCGACGTCATGACACAACCCGCCTTCGTCGCCTTCATGCGGCGATTGATGGACGAGGAGATCACGCCCACGCTGGACCTGCCGCCGGGTGTCGACGTCGCCGCCTATAAGGAGAGCCTGATCGAACGCTTCACCAATCCGGCGATCAAGCACCGGACGGCGCAGATCGCCATGGACGGCTCACAGAAGCTGCCGCAGCGGATTCTCGGCCCGGTGCGGGAGCGGCTTGCGGGCGGCGGCTCGATTGGCCATCTCGCGCTGGTGGTCGCGGCCTGGATTCGCTATGCGACCGGCATCGACGAGACGGGCGCGGCCTTCGAGGTTTCCGATCCGATGGCCCCGCGTTTCCGGGAGATCGCCGCGCGAGCCGGGCGAGATCCTGCGGCGCTCGTCAAGGACTTCCTGTCGCTGGAGGAGGTTTTCGGCGGCGATCTGCCGCAGACAACCGTTTTTGTCGAGGCCGTCACGGCCTGGCTGGGCGAGCTTTACGCCAAGGGCGCGGCGGCGACGGTAAACAGCCACTACGAGCCCTGACGGCCCGGCCGGACCCTCAATCACGCCGCGTCGCGGACCGCAACCTCGAGGCGCTTGCCGAGGGCGGCGAGGGCCTTCTCGAGGCGGTTGATCTTCGAGGGGTGCGCCGGATCCAGAAAGCGGCGAACCTCGCTTTCCTGGCAGCCGAGGGCGGCCGCGAGCGCGACCTTGGTCATTCCCCGCTCCCTCATGGCGAGATAGAGGGCCGCCTTGGCGGCGATCGTCATTCCGGGCGAGACGGTCGAGCGGCCCCGAGCGGGGGAGGGGGAGGGGATGTCCTCGCGTTCGACGATGCGGATGGCCAAGCCCTCCTCCAGGCAATCGATCGCCTCGGCCAGGGCCTCCTCGCGGGTGGCCCCGTCTGTCGCCGTGCCGGGGAGGTCCGGGAAGACGACAAGGGTCCGCCCCTCCTCGTCCTCGGACAGGTCGATCGGATAAGCAAACTGCAACATCGTTTCGACTCCTAGAAGTCCCGGGGGTTGATATTGAGTTGACGAAGCATGGCGCGCAAGAGGCCGGGGCCGATTTCCGCGCCGCGATCCTTGATGGTGGTCCGATGCTCGCCGACATAGAGGGTGCTGTGGCTGCCCTTGCCGTGGGCGGCGATGAGGCGGACCTCCAGACCCTGGGTCTTTGCCCATCTTTTCGTCCGCTTGATGAATTCGTTGCCCGTCACAACACCACAATCCTCGCGCAAAAATGCACGATTGTCAATCAGAATATCGCGCATTTTTGACCGAATATTTGGTTTCTGAAACCATCTCGAAAGCCGATTGCTCCATTGCGCGCGGCGGGACATGCCGGTATCACGGCGGCATGTTCTTCACCCTGTCCAAGGTCTTGTGGTGGGTTACCGAGCCGGCCAACGCGCTGATGCTGCTGCTCGGCCTGGGCGTGGGCCTGCTGTGGACGCGATGGCGGCGATTGGGGCGAATCCTGGTGACCGCGACGGCGGTACTGGTGCTTCTGATCGCCGTTCTGCCGATCGGGGCCGCGTCCCTTGCCTTGCTCGAGGACCGGTTTCCCGTGATCGACGAGCCGCCGGCCAAGGTGGATGGCATCATTGTCCTGGGCGGCGTTGTCGACCCGTACATTACGGCCGGCCGGGGCCAGATTTCGATTGACGGCGAGGCGGAGCGGATTACGGAGTTCGTAAATCTCGCCGGGCGTTTCCCGGAAGCGCGGCTGGTTTTCGCCGGCGGTTCGGGCCGGCTTCTGCGGCAGGGCCTGAAGGAGGCCGACACGGCGCTGGAGTTGATCGTCCAGCTCGGGATCGAGACCGACCGGGTCGAGATCGAGAGCCAGTCCCGAAATACCCATGAGAACGCGGTCTACGCGAAGGACATGATCAATCCCGCGCCCGGCGAATCCTGGATCCTGATCACATCGGCCTTCCACATGCCGCGTTCGGTCGGCTGTTTTCGCCAAGCCGGATGGCCCGTGATTCCCTATCCCGTCGACTTCAAGCTGGAGAAGGGGGAGGGGCTGCGGCTCTCCTTCAGTCTAGGGGACGGCCTGGACATGCTGGGGACAGCCTTGCACGAATGGCTGGGGTTGACATTCTATTGGCTGACGGGGAGAACCGACGTCTGGTGGCCTGGCCCGGTTCCGTCCCGGACGGCTTCATAGAGGCGCGACCACGGGTGGACGCGGCCAGGCAGAGAGCGCTGCAAGGGGGATAGATGAGAAGTCGACTGATCGGGCTTTCGACCTGGGTGCTGGCGGTGGCCGGGCTGGCCATCGGGGGCCATACGACGGCCCGGGCACAAACGGAGCCTTTCGAGAGTTGGCTCCAGGAGCTGCGCGCGGAGGCCGCGTCAAAGGACATCTCCGAGTCTACTCTCGAAGCCGCTCTGACAGGAATCGAGCCGATCCCGCGCGTGATCGAGCTGGACCGCCGGCAGCCGGAATTCACGCTGACTTTCGAGCAGTACATGGCCCGCGTCGTCCCCGAAAAGCGTGTCGAGAAGGGCCGGCGCATGTTCGCGGAGAACCGCGACCTTCTCCAGCGGGTGGCGCGCCGCTATGGCGTACAGCCCCGCTTCATCGTCGCCCTTTGGGGCATCGAGACCGATTTTGGGCGCATCACCGGGGGATTTCCCGTAATCGCCGCGCTGGCGACACTGGCCCATGACGGCCGCCGCAGCGCCTATTTCCGGGGCGAGCTCCTGAACGCCCTGAGGATCGTCGACGAGGGCCATATCTCGGCCGACGACATGGTCGGCTCCTGGGCCGGCGCGATGGGGCAGAGCCAGTTCATGCCGTCCTCCTTCCTCAATTTCGCCGAGGACCATGACGGTGACGGACGCAAGGACATCTGGACGACCCGGGAGGATGTCTTCGCCTCGGCCGCCAACTATCTCGCGCAGTCTGGCTGGAAGGACGATCAGACCTGGGGCCGGCCGGTGCGGCTGCCGGCGGGGTTCGATGACAGCCTGACGGGCCGCAAGGTCAGCAAGGGCTTGCGGGAGTGGCAAAGCCTTGGCGTTCGGCGGGCCGACGGCAGCGATCTGCCGACCCGCAACTTGCCGACGTCGATCGTCCTGATGGAAGGGCCGGGCAGCGCGGCGTTCGCCACCTACCACAACTACGAAGTCATCTTGAAGTGGAACCGGTCGAACTACTTCGCGGTCGCCGTCGGCACCCTTGCTGACCGAATCAAAGGCCGTTAGTACCCACTTTCACGGGAGGATAGCACGTATGACGGCCTTGCGGGTTCTCTCGGCGAGGAGCACGGTCCGCCATGATGCGGGTCCATCACAAGGACCGCGCGACGACGTCCGAAGGGCCCACAAGGCCGCCCGGAGGGTCGCTTATCGAGGCCTCCGGCGGGCGTCGGCGCCGCTTGCCGATGGCCCTGCATCGCCGGCACGACGCCTCCTACCCGGAAGGCCGCGAGAAGACGATCAGACGTACCATCCTCCCGTGAAAGTGGGTACTTGGTCTTCCACATCTTTGATTGCAGCCACCCCACGAGCCCCATATCTTGAGTTCCATCTGTCTTGATAAGGAGGCAAAACTGCCTGTCAAACGAGACGCAAGGGGCGCCTTGTGGGTCCTTCTCCTGGCGCCTTTCCTTCTGTCCTCTTGCGCCGAGACCGAATTCGTCGCCCATGCGGCCAAGCAGATGCAGAGCGAGCCGTCATCGGCGACGGCCCGTGGCGAGTACAAGGTCGGCAACCCCTATCAGATCCGCGGGGTCTGGTATTACCCCAAGGTCGACTATGACTATCGGGAGACGGGGATCGCCTCGTGGTACGGCCCGAATTTCCATGGCCGGCCCACGGCAAATGGCGAGCGTTTCGACATGAACGCCCTGTCGGCCGCGCACCGCACGCTTCCATTGCCCAGCTTTGTGCAGGTCACGAACCTGGAAAATGGCCGTAGGCTCGTGCTGCGGGTGAATGATCGGGGCCCGTTCGCGCATGGCCGCATCATCGATGTCTCGCGCCGCGCGGCCGAAATGTTGGGCTTCAAGATCCAGGGCACGGCGCGGGTCC
The DNA here is from genome assembly GCA_028281785.1 of Rhodospirillales bacterium. Classification (GTDB taxonomy): domain Bacteria; phylum Pseudomonadota; class Alphaproteobacteria; order Rhodospirillales; family Shumkoniaceae; genus JANQJG01. Next base: position 52,522 of record JANQJG010000159.1, on the reverse strand, counting down.
GCGTCAGTATTCTCGCCGCGGAAAGCCGGGCCGTCGCGGCGCGAATGCAAGGGGAATCGCAGGTGGTGATGGCGGATGCGCCGATTGCGGTCGACGGCATGCCGAAGGATTCGGTCAGCAGCGAATCCCTGCCGCTGCCGCCCGGCGGCATTGCCGCACCGTCCGCCACGCCCAACCGCTCTGTCCTGCCGCAACCGGCGCCGGCGCGGAGCCGCGCCGAGCCCACCGTGACGGTTTCGGGTGGGCCGGTCGAGGGGCCGCCGGTGGGGCTGGTTTCCACGGTTCCCGTTCAACCCACGCAGATGTTCGTGCAGGCCGGCGCGTATGGCTTGTTCGAAAACGCCAACCGGGTGCGCATGCGCCTGTCGCGGCTTGGTTCGGCCTTCATCAGCCATGTCTTGGTCAACGACCGCGACATGTACCGTGTGCGTTTGGGGCCGGTCACGGAGGTCGCGCGGGCCGATGCGATGCTCGAGCGGGTTATCCAAGCGGGCTTCAACGATGCGCGGATCTTGGTGGAATGAACCGGGACGGAGCGGCAGGGAGTCACGATTTCGCCCGATTTCTGCCGTAAATGTCGGGCCAATCCGGCGTGATCGGCGCCGGGCGGGCATCACGATAAAGAGGCTGGACCGCAAGACATGTCGCATATTCGAGTGAGATTTCGAGTTCGATCCCTTGTCCTTCTGAGTCTGATCCTTCTTCTTCCGTTGACGGCACTCCCGCGGGCGGAGGCTCTTGAAACCTCGGCCAAGCACGCGATCCTCGTCGATATGGCGACCGGCGCCGTGCTGTTCGAGAAGGATGCCGACCTGCTCATGCCGCCGGCCTCGATGAGCAAGCTGATGACCGTCTATATGGTTTTCGAGCGGCTCAAGGAGGGCTCGCTGTCACTGGAGGACGTGTTCTCGGTCAGCGAAAACGCCTGGCGCAAGGGTGGTGCGAAAAGCGGCAGCTCGACCATGTTCCTGGAGCCCGGCTCGCGGGTGACGGTTGAGGATCTGCTGAAGGGAATCGTCATACAATCCGGCAACGACGCGTGTATCGTGATCGCCGAGGGGCTGTCGGGCAGCGAGGAGGCCTTTGCCCAGGAAATGACGGAGAAGGCCCGCAAGCTGGGCCTGCGCAACAGCACCTTCCGCAACTCCACGGGCTGGCCCAATTCGGAACATCTGACCACGGCGGAGGATCTGGCGCTGCTCGCCAAGCTGACGATCATCAACTTCCCCGAACAATATCACTATTATTCGGGGAAGAGCTTCACCTATAACGGCATCAAGCAGGGCAACCGGAACCCGCTTCTCTATCGCGATATGGGCGCCGACGGCCTGAAGACAGGCCATACGCAAGCCGCGGGCTATGGGCTGACGGCCTCGGCCAAGCGCGGCGATCGCCGCCTCATCCTCGTCGTCAACGGGCTGCCCAGCGTGAAGGCGCGGACCCGGGAGTCAGAACGGCTTCTCGAATGGGGTTTTCGGGAGTTCAACAACTATGCGCTCTTCAAGGCGGGAGAGACGGTGGTGGATGCCGAGGTCTGGCTGGGCGAGACGCCGACCGTGCCGCTGGTCGCCAATGAGGACGTGATCGCGACGCTGCCGCGCAAGGCGCGCCGGGAGATGAAGGTTACGGCGACCTTCGAGGGGCCGATCCCGGCCCCGATCACGGCCGGGGACCAGGTTGCCAAGCTGGTTGTCACGGCACCGGGAAGCGAGGCCTTGGAAGTGCCGCTCTATGCCGGGGCCGATGTCGAGCAACTCGGCGTTTTCGGACGGTTGCTGGCGGCGTTGAAACATATCGTGTGGGGCAGCTCCGGCTGAGCCCCACTGTCATCAGAGGATTGGTTTCGGGACGTGCGGCGTGGGCGATTCATCACGCTTGAGGGCGGGGAGGGCAGCGGCAAATCCACGCAGGCGGCGTTGCTGGCCGAGGATCTCGGCGCCGCCGGCCACGATGTCCTGCTCACCCGGGAGCCCGGCGGCGCACCGGGAGCGGAGGATATCCGCGGCCTCCTGGTGACGGGATCGGTGGGCCGCTGGGACCCGCTCACCGAGGCGCTGCTGCACTATGCGGCGCGGCGCGAGCATGTCCTGGGCGCCATTGCGCCCGCCCTTGACGCGGGCCGGTGGGTCGTCTGCGACCGCTTCGCGGACTCGACCCTGGCCTATCAGGGCTGGGGTCACGGCGTGCCACGGGAGATCATCGCCGCGCTCCATGAGGCCGTGGTCGGTGATGTGTGTCCGGATCTGACGCTCATTCTCGATCTGCCGGTCGATGCGGGGCTCGAGCGGGCGGCGGCACGCAACGGCGGGGAGGATCGCTACGAGCGCATGGATTCAGCCTTCCACGAAAGGCTGCGGAAGGGTTTCCTCAAGATCGCCCGGGAGGAACCCGGGCGCTGCGCCGTTATCGACGCCACGGCCTCGGTGGAGGCCATTCGCATGGAGATCCGCAAAACCGTCGGCCAGCGCCTGGGTGTCCAGTTGTCGTGAACGCCATGGCGACCAATACGGAAACCGAGGGGCCGCCCGCACCGCGCGAAAATCCCGATCTCCTCGGCCATGAGGCCGCGGAGCGGGGGCTGCTGGACAGCTACAGATCGGGGCGGCTGGCCCATGCCTGGCTGATCTGCGGTCCGCCCGGCATTGGAAAGGCGACCCTGGCCTTCCGCTTCGCCCGCTTCCTGTTTACCCAGGGCGCGGCCACTCCGGGCGGCCTGTTCGGCGAGAGCGCCCAACCGACCCCACCGGAGAGCCTGTTCGTCGATCCCGCCGATCCCGTGTTCCACCGGGTCGCGAGCGGCGGGCATGCCGATCTGCTGACGGTGGAGCGGCGCATGGCCGATGGCGACCGGGGGCGACGGCGCACGGAGATTGTGGTCGACGACGTGCGCGGTATTGGCGGGTTCTTCGCCATGACCTCGGCCGAGGGCGGCTGGCGCGTGGTCATCATCGACAGCGCCGACGAGATGAACCGCAACGCGACGAACGCCGTCCTCAAGGTCTTGGAGGAGCCGCCGCCACGCGGGCTCCTGCTGCTGGTGAGCCACGCGCCTGGACGGCTGCTGCCGACCGTGCGCTCGCGCTGCCGCAGGCTGGTTCTGAGTCCGCTGCCGAAGGAAACGATCGCGGCGCTGCTCACCCGTCACGCGCCGGATCTATCGGGCGCGGACATGGCGGCGCTGGCGGAACTTTCCGAGGGCAGCATCGGCCGTGCGCTGGTCCTGGCGGAGGAGGGGGGGCTCGATCTCTACCGGGATCTCATGGGTCTTCTCGAAGGCCTGCCGAGGCTCGACATCCCGGCTTTGCACAAGCTCGCCGACCGCCTCGCGCGGGCCGACGGCGAGGCCGCCTATCGCACGGTCGCCGATCTGCTGCGCGCCTGGCTGGCGCGGCTGATCCGGAGCGCGGCCGGGGCAGGGGAGTCGGACGAGGGTGGCCCCTTCGCCGGCGAGCGAGCGCTTGCCCGGCGGCTCGGCACCGCCGCCAGCCTTGATCGCTGGCTGGAGGTGTGGGAAAAGATCAGCCGCCTGCTGGCGCGCGCCGAAGGAGCCAACCTCGACCGCAAACAAGTGGTTCTCAACGCGCTGCTGGCCATCGAGGACGCCGCCCGCCGCTGATCGCACCCGATCTCGATCGATCGCCGAGCCGGCTCCGCCCGGGAGAGAGAACGCATGGCCGAACCCAAGCGCTATTACGTGACGACACCGATCTATTACGTCAACGCCGCCCCCCATATCGGCCACGCCTACACGACGCTGGCCTGCGACGTCCTGGCCCGGTTCAAGCGCCTTGACGGCTTCGACGTCAAGTTCCTGACCGGCACCGACGAGCACGGCCAGAAGGTGGAGCGATCGGCCCGGGACGCGGGTATGGACCCGAAGGCCTTCACCGACAAGGTCTCGCAGAATTTCCGCGACCTCGCGGGTTTCATGAACTTCACGAACGACGACTTCATCCGCACGACCGAGGCCCGGCACCGCGCTTCCTGCCAGCATCTGTGGGAGCGGCTGATCGAGCGCGACCAGATCTATCTCGGCTCCTATGCGGGCTGGTATTCGGTGCGCGACGAGGCGTTCCACACCGAGAGCGAGCTGACGGACGGACCGGACGGGAAGAAACTCGCGCCGTCCGGCGCCGAAGTGACCTGGGTCGAGGAGCCGAGCTATTTCTTCCGCCTCTCGGCCTGGGAGAAGCCGCTGCTCGAGCTCTATGAGAAGAACCCGGGCTTCATCCTGCCGAGGAGCCGGCGCAACGAGGTGATCAGCTTCGTCAAGGGCGGGCTTCAGGACCTTTCGGTTTCGCGCACGAGCGTCCGGTGGGGCATCCCGGTTCCCGGCGACGACGACCACATCGTGTATGTCTGGGTGGACGCGCTGATCAACTACATCACGGCGGCGGGCTATCCCGACACGGATTCCCACGACTTCAAGACCTTCTGGCCGGCGGACCTGCACATGGTCGGCAAGGACATCCTGCGCTTCCACGCCGTCTACTGGCCGGCCTTTCTGATGGCCGCCGGGGTCGAGCCGCCGCGCCGGGTCTTTGCCCATGGCTGGTGGACCAATGAAGGGCAGAAGGTTTCCAAGTCGCTGGGCAACGTGATCGATCCGATCCGGCTGGTGGAGACCTATGGCCTCGATCAGGTGCGATACTTCCTGCTGCGCGAGGTGCCGTTCGGCAATGACGGGGACTTCTCCCACAAGGCCATGGTGCACCGGATGAACGGCGATCTCGCCAACGATCTCGGAAATCTCGCCCAGCGCGTTCTGTCCATGATCGCCAAGAACTGCGACAATGCGGTACCCGAGGCCGGCGCGCTGGAGGAAGACGACGAGGCGCTGCTCGCCGCGGCCCGCGGACTCCATGACGAGGTCGCGCCGCGGATCGACGAGCAAGCCTTCCATGAGGTGCTGGAGACGATCTGGGCCGTGATCCGCGCGGCCAACGCCTATGTCGACCGGCAGGCGCCCTGGGTGCTGCGCAAGAGCGATCCGGCGCGCATGAGGACGGTGCTCTACACCCTGGCCGAGGCCATCCGCCACATCGCGATCCTGCTGCAGCCCTTCATGCCGGACGCGATGGCGCGGATGCTGGACCAGCTGGCGGTGGCGGAGGAGAAGCGCGGATTCGCCTCCCTCGGTCCCGACCATGCCCTGACCGCCGGGACGCCGTTGCCGAAACCGCAAGGCGTGTTCCCGCGAATTTCCGACGAGGAGACGTAGGGACCGGCTAGAGCATGCAGAATGAATCCATATAGACGAGACATGCTCTAATGCTGGTGGACAGCCACTGCCATCTGGACTTTCCCGACTTCGAGGCGGACTTCGACGGCGTTCTCGACCGCGCGGCGGAGGCGGGGGTCGGCTGCCTGCTGACCATCGGCACCCATGTGACCCGGTTCGACCGCGTGCTCGCCATCGCCGATGCCCATGATCCGGTCTACTGCTCGGTGGGTATCCACCCCCATGAGGCGGCGCGGGAGCCGGAGGTGACGCCGGAGCATCTGATCCGCATGGCCGCGCGCCACCCGAAGATCGTCGGCTTCGGAGAGAGCGGGTTCGACCTGCATTACGAGCACAGCCCGCGCGAGGCGCAGGAGCGGAGCTTCCGCGCGCATATCGCGGCGGCAAGGGATACGGGTCTTCCGCTGATCGTCCACACAAGAGAGGCGGATGACGAGACGATCGCGGTACTGAGCGAGGAGCAGGCGGCCGGCCCGTTCACGGGTGTCATTCATTGCTTCAGCTCGGGTCGCCAGCTGGCTGAAAAAGCAGTCGAAATGGGATTTTACATCTCACTGTCGGGGATTCTCACCTTCAAGCGCTCGGACGAGCTGAGGGCGATCGCGCGTGCCCTCCCCCTCGATCGTCTACTAGTAGAAACAGACGCGCCTTATCTGGCGCCGGTGCCCCGGCGCGGTAAGCGCAACGAGCCCGCCTATACGGCCTATACCGCGGCCTGTCTGGCCGAGGTCAAAGGGATTCCGTTCGAGGAGCTGGCCCGGGCGACGACGGATAATTTCTTCCGCCTGTTCACAAAGGCGAAGCGGCCGGCGACACTCGACAGCGACATGGCAAACCCGAGCCCGTCGGAGCCACGATCTTGCGCGTGACCGTTCTTGGCTGTGGGGGGTCGGGGGGAACGCCGTCGGTCGATTTCGGCTGGGGCAAATGCGACCCGGACGATCCGCGAAACCGGCGCTCGCGGCCGTCGATCCTGGTGGAGGAGGGGGAGACGCGGCTGCTGGTGGACACCTCGCCCGATCTTCGCGACCAGCTTCTACGCGTTAGCGTAAACCGTTTGAATGCCGTGTTTTTTACCCATTCACATGCCGATCATCTGCATGGCATCGACGATCTGAGGCCGGTCAACCGGGTCATCAACGCGCCCCTGGACGCGTATGGCGACGCCGAGACCCTGGATGCGATCCGTCAACGTTTCGGTTATGTTCTCAAGCCGCTGGAGCCGGAGACGGCTTATTACTACAAACCCGTTCTGATTCCCCATGAGCTGAGGGACGGCGATCGCCTACGGATCGGCGGCATCGACGTGACCGCGTTCAAGCAGGATCACGGCTATTGCGAGAGCATGGGGTTCCGCTTCGGAGCGGTGGCGTATTCCAGCGACGCGGTCAACCTGTCCGACGCCGTATTCGAGATGCTGGCCGGGATCGAGGTCTGGATCATCGGCACGTTGCTGGATACGCCGCATCCGACCCACGCCCATGTCGACAAGGCGCTGGAGTGGATCGCGCGCGTCGGCGCGAGGCACGGCGTGCTGACGCATCTGAGCGGAAGACTGGACTACGGAACGTTGGCCGCGGCGCTGCCGAAGGGTGTGGAGCCGGCCTTTGACGGGCTGGTGATCGAGACTGGCGGCGACTGACCCTGCAGATCGGCGTTTTGAGGGCACCTATAATTTTACATAATATACATTATGCGATTTGTGTTTGGCGACGGGTGCGGCGCTCTTGTGGCTCACCGACCGGAACTCCCTCTTCTGCGATTGTGGCTATTGCCACCATCTAATCGTTTCAAGGATGTTGGAATAGTCGTCCGTCCAGACGCGCCCGCCATCGTCAGCGGGTAGCGGTTGCCATATCTGGTCGAGCGCGAGCCGTTCAATGGTTTCTTGGTGCCGCGCGAGAATGACCCAGTGGCTCCCCATGCTGGCATATCGATCACCATCGATGGGTGGCTTATGTGCGACCCTTCCCGTCAAACCCAATTCGGTTGCCGTACGGGAGATAACCGGGTGCAGGTTCAGGTTACGGTTGGAGATATGGAGTGCGAGCACGCCGTCGGGTGCCAGTTTGTCGAAATACGTGTCAACTGCCTCAAGGGTCAGGAGATGTACGGGAATTGCATTGGAGCTGAACGCGTCGATTACGAGAAGGCCGAACCTACCGTTTTCTTCTCGCGTCAGGGCGAGACGACCGTCTCCATGAATTACAGGGACATCGGAACCACATTCCTGTAGAAACGAGAAGAGGCTGGGTGTGGACGCGATCCTGGTGACAAGGGGGTCGATTTCGAAATATGTCCAATCCTCATCGGGGCGACGGTAGCATACGAGGCTTCCGGCTCCGAGCCCGACCAAACCCACTGAGCGGAGCCGCGCCCGGCCCATTACCTTTTCAATAAGCTCCGCGATCGGGCTGTCCGGCGCGTAGTAGGTCGTGGGCGTGAGAAGGCGCGAAGGATCGAGATGCTGGGCGCCATGCAGCGTTGTCCCGTGATAGAGCAGTCTGTACCTGCCGTCGGCGGTTTCCGCAACGCGATGGACGCCGAAGAAGCTGCGATCCCGCCAGACGATGTCCGCGTCCCGCGGGGCTAGAACGGGCGCCAGGAACAACGCAGCGATGCAAAGGCCGAAGCCGGCTGGTCGTGCGCGCGCCAAGAGCGGAACTGCGGCCAGCAGGAGAACGATCGCGACACGTGCGGGATTTGCCATATCGACGAGAATTGGGAGTTCCCGCCACAACATAAACAAACCGATAATCGACGCGGCGAAAACCATGTCGACGAAGCGCAGGGGCTTGAGCCACCGGCTTGGCATCAACAGACACGCCGCGATCAGGGCAAGGGGATACTCGTAGACGCCGTCAAAAATCAGCGGCGCCAGCAAGGCAGTTCCCGCTCCTCCCAGCATCCCACCGAATGAGAGATAGATGTAAAACTTCGTGAGATTTCGTGCGACCGGACGTCGGCGGACGAGTTCACCGTGACAGGCCAAGCAGACGGCAAAGAAGACAAACAAATGCAACAGCAGCACAATGGACACGGGAAGTGTTAGCGTGGTCACGTTCTGGTAGGTCATTTGCCCCGCGAGCAAGACAATGCAAAAGGGTAGCGCTCGAAGTGCCCAGACGTGGGGGATGATTGGTCGCCGGGCGAAAACGATGACGAAACTGAGAAGATAGAGGATCAGGGGAAGTACCCAGAGCAGCGGGGCGGCCGCAAGGTCTGTCGTGATGTGGTTGGTTACGCCGAGAAGAAGGGACGAAGGAACGGCCGCGTAAGCCAACCAAGCTATCCTTTCTCGCCAGGACGTGCGTTCGACCGGCGGTGACTCCGCGCCATCCTCCTTCGGCATCAGAGCATTTTGATTGAGCAGGCCACATGCGGCGGTGAAACAGGCAAGGACGGCGAATATACCGGTCCAAGCGACGCTCTGAGCCCTAAGCGTCATGAGTGGCTCAAGAAAAAGAGGAAAGGCCAGCAGGCCGACTATGCTGCCGACGTTGCTGGCGGCGTAAAGGAAATAGGGGTCGGATGCATGGGGATGGGAGGTGCCCGAAAACCAGTGCTGTAGAAGGGGCGCGGTGGAGGATACAACGACAAAGGGTATTCCAATCGTGCCCAGGAGAACGCCGAATAGCCAAAGTGTCGGTGAGGCCGACTCGCTCGGTGTCCAACCGGACTCGATCACAACGGGCAGGAACGTCGCTGCCAGAAGGATAGCCACCATATGGATAACCAACTGGCGGTTCCGCTGAAGTCGGGTGGAGATCATATGGGCGTAGAGATATCCCGCCAACAGGGCCGCCTGGAAGAACACCATGCTCGTGATCCAGACGGCTGGTGATCCACCCAGAAAGGGCAGTAGCATTTTGGCAACCAGGGGCTGGATCCAGAAGATCAGCAAGGCACCGGTAAAAAGAGTTAGAACGAACAGCGCCAGGACGGATCTCTGCGGGAGCGGGCCGGCGGCGGCGGCCGTTTTCTGGCGAGCCGTTATGGCCATGCGAGGAATGTCACCACCCAAATTGAAACGGAATCCCTGGAATCGGCAGGGTCACGGTACGTCGTCAGACATTGACGATCCCTTAACATTCGGATGGCCGCGGCGCGATCGGAGGTTTGTCCGATCGGGCGCCGGACTGACGAGCGTCAGGCCGGGTTGACTCGTCTGGGTCCGTGGCTAAGCTCCGAGCGCGTCTCGACCGCTTTCCCCACCAGACACACCTGCGTGAGACATCATGAGCGCCAATCTGCTTCGCCTGCTCGACATCATGGCCCTCCTCCGCGATCCCGAGCGGGGCTGCCCCTGGGACGTGGAACAGAGCTTCGCCACGATCGCGCCGCATACCATCGAGGAAGCCTATGAGGTGGCCGACGCCATCGACCAAGGCGACATGACGGCGCTGAAAGACGAATTGGGGGATCTGCTGTTGCAGGTCGTCTACCACGCGCAGATGGCCGGGGAAGCCGGGCATTTCGACTTCGAGGAGGTCGCCGGCGCGATCTGCGAGAAGCTGCTTCGGCGTCATCCCCATGTGTTCGGCGAGATCGAGGTTGAGTCTTCGACGGCGCAGACCCGGGCCTGGGAGGCGCAGAAGGCCGAGGAGCGCAAAGCCAAGGCCTCGGCAGCCGGGATTGCCCGTCACGGCGCCCTTGACGGGCTGACAAGGGGGCTCCCTGCCCTCACTCGCGCCCTCAAGCTGCAGAATCGGGCCGCCCGTGTCGGCTTCGACTGGGACGAGGCGGCGCAGGTGCTCGACAAGATCGGCGAGGAAACCGCGGAGCTGGAGCAGGAGATGCGCATCGGCGCGCCGAAGGATCGCCTGGAGGACGAGATGGGCGATCTGCTGTTCGCCTGCGTCAATCTCGCACGGAAGCTCGGCGTCGACCCGGAGTCGGCGCTGCGCCGCGCCGACAACAAGTTCGAATCGCGTTTTCGCCGCATGGAGGCGCGGCTGGCCGAAAACGGCAAACGCCCCGAGACCTCCAGCCTGGACGAGATGGAGGCCGAATGGGTGAACGCCAAGGCCGAGGAGCGAAGCGGTCCTTAGCGGCACGTCATCGAGCCCAAACGGAATGTTAACGGCGTGGGAGGATAATCAACGCCGTCCCAAGGCCAGATGTGACAGGACGCGACTCCTAGTCCGTTGATTCGAAATGCATTTCCTCGGAAACATGTGTGACAGCGTATTGCCCCTGCGCAGGTTCGCCGGGTTTCTTGCACTGGCTTCGATGTTGTTGGTGTCGGGTTGCTATCTGCCCCTGAGATTCGACGCCGAGATCGAGATTGACCGAGCCGCGCAGTACAGCATGGTGTTCGACGGCTATCTGACGCATCTGCCGTTCTACCGGGAGATCGCGGCGGCTGATATGTCGGCCGAGCAGGAGCAGGACCGGGTCGCGCGTCTGACGCGGGATTTCACGCGTGATTCGGCGGTCAAGACCTTCGAGTATGTCGAGCAGGGCATTTTCAAGCTGCGCTGGGAGAAGTCCGGCAACCTGGCGCGCAGCCCGATGGTCACCTTCCACCGCCGCAACGAGGCCATGCTGACCTTGAGCTATGTACGCAAAACGGGGCTGGTCACGGTCCGAGGCGGCGCCGTCCGGAGCAGTGTCCGGCAGCGGATCGTGGATGCGGGGCTCAACGTGCAGGGCGAGCTGCGGCTGATTACGGACGCCCGCGTGGCCGACCACAACGCGACCCACGTGCGAGAACTAGGCGACGGGCGCGAGATGTATGTCTGGCGCATCCGTAACGTTTTCGATGCGACCCCGAAACTAACCTTGATTCCAGGCTAGGTACGGCCGATCGGCCGCCCCCTACTCCTCGGACAACAGCTTGATCAGCGAGGACGAGTCCCAGCGACCGCCTCCGCGGGCCTGAACCATTGCGTAGAACTGCTCGATGACGGCCGTGATCGGCAAGCGCGCGCCGTTTTGCCGCGCCTCCGAAAGGACGATGCCGAGATCCTTGCGCATCCAGTCGACGGCGAAGCCGAAATCGAACTCGTCGGCGGTCATGGTGCGGGCGCGGTTGTCGAGCTGCCAGGACTGCCCCGCTCCCTTGGAGAGCACGTCGACCACGCGACCGACATCGAGACCGGCGCGCTGCGCGAAATGCACGCCCTCGGCGAGACCCTGGATAACGCCGCTGACGAGGATCTGGTTGACCATCTTGGTGAGTTGCCCGCTGCCCGCCGGTCCCATCAGCGTGACGGCGCGCGCGTAAGCAGAGATGACGGGCTCGGCGCGCGCGAAATCCTCGGCCTCGCCCCCGGCCATGACCGTGAGGACGCCGTTCTGGGCGCCGATCTCACCGCCGGAAACGGGGGCGTCCAGGAAGCGGGCGCCGCTCTCACGCGCGGCGGCGTCCAGCTCGCGGGCGACCTGTCCCGAGGCCGTGGTGTGGTCGACGAAGACGGCGCCCTGCCCGATTCCGGCAAGGACCCCGGTTTCGCCCAGGGCGATGCCCCTGAGGTCGTCGTCATTGCCAACGCAGGAGAAAACGAACTCCGCGTCCTTGGCGGCGGCGGCCGGCGTCTCGGCGAAGCGCCCGCCATGCTCGGCGACCCAGGCCTCGGCCCGCGACAGCGTGCGGTTGAAGACCACGACCTCGTGACCTGCTTTCGCCAGATGGCCCGCCATGGGATAGCCCATGGTGCCAAGGCCGATAAAGGCGGTTCGGGTGCCTGACATCCCCTTCTCCTCTCCTTTGCTGTGTGAAACATGCTCTAACCGCCGTTGACGAAGCCTTGAAGGTCGCTCCAGCTATCGCGGTCCGGGGCGAGAAGCAAGCTGCCATGGACGATTCCCCGTCCCGGGTCGTAGGGCGATCCGTCATCGACGAACGCGCCATAGCCGCCGGCCTCGCGATGGAAGAGGACGCCCGCCGCATGATCCCAGGGCTTGAGGCGACCGCCATACGCCAAAAAGTCCAGCTTGCCGCTCGCCACGTCCATATATTCGCGTCCCGCGCAGCCATAGCGCGTGATGTTGGTCGGCGGCTCCGATCCCTCCGCCTTCAAGCGCGAAAACACCCGCCGGCGCAGGCCATTCCCCAGCGCCCCTTTCATTTCGGTAAGCGGGCGACCCGCGGCCGCTCGCTGCCGCTCGTTTCCGAGCCAAACCCCCTCGCCCGCCTTCGCCGTCATGGTTTCGCCGGCGACCGGATCATGAATCCACGCCGCCACGGTATCGCCGCGATGCACATAGGCGAGGATCACGGCGAAACAGGGATGGCCGCGCGCGAAGTTCAGCGTACCGTCGACCGGGTCCACGAGCCAGACCGGCCGGTCACCGCCCAGGGCATCGAGAATGCCGGGATCCCCGGCGGCCGCCTCCTCACCGACGACCACGCTGTCCGGCAGGAGCGCGGTCAACGCCGCGGTCAACCGGCGTTCAGCCTCGACATCTGCCGTGGTGACCAGATCGCCGGGCGCTTTCTCCCGGATGTCGCCCTCGGCGAGACGGCCGAACCTCGGCAGAATCTCCTCGGCTGCGACGTCACGGATCAACTCGGTGATCCGCTCCGTCTCGGGGGTCGCAGATACCATCCCTTCGATCGTCTCCTCATATCATCTCGACGCCAATAGCGCACCGGGATGGACGCCGATGCGGTCGACGGGCGTCTTAGCTACATGATTTTCCTTACGAAAGCGGCCGCGAGACGGTTCTTCGGATCAATCGTCCGCGGCCACTGTGCAACGAGTAGGTAAGGATCGCCTTAAAACGGAAATACAGAATACTCCCGATTATAGTGAAGGTAGCCGATGTTGGCACCGGCCCTCAGCCCCACGCCGGTGCGCATGGGCGCGAGGATAATGTCGCCGCTTTGCTGGTAGTTCACCCCAACGCCGGCAACGAAATAGAAACTGCCGTCAACCCCGGGAAACCGTTGAAAGATATCGTCCGGGTTCTTCAAGTTGTAGACCAACGTGAAGACTCGCGCCACGTTACCGCCGAAGTCGAAGCCCACGGACGGTCCCTGCCAGTAGACTTGGCGGCTTCCGCTCGCCTTACGATGCAGGGTGCCCTTGCCGTAGCGCAGGCCGACCACGATCGCGCCGCTGACCTCTTCGCCTTCGATATAGGCGTTGGGGCGGCCGTTGTCCTCGAAGACCTTCTCGACCGCCTTGGCCAGACCCTCCGTCGTCGCGCCGAAAAATCCGCGCGCTTTCTCGAGGATTTCATCCTGGCTGTAGGTTTCGTCCTCTGGCTGCTGCTGTTGCTGTTCCTGCTGGGCCAGGGCTGGCCCGGTCCAGCCGACCAGAACGGCCAAGCAAAACATAACGATCCGCTTCGGCATCTCGCACTCCTCAAACTCCGCTCACAAACGCCCCGCCCCACGCATCATCGTGAAGAAACCGGGTCACGAGGTATATGGCAAGGCCAAATCGTTTCCCAAGCCCATCGAGGATCACGCCGGCGCCTTATCGCCTCGATGTGGAATCCCCCCGGGTTCGTCGACAGAGAGCCCCGCGGTCACACGGAGAGGGACTTGAGAAAGGGCGGCAGTCCGGCCAGGGATCGGACGCCGGACTGCCGCAACAGCGTCCACCAGGGGTCTGTTCCGGGGGGGACTGCTGAAAAACCATAAATTTCGACGGCTCACGGCCGTTATGCGATCCCCGCTGGAAAAACGGAGTCCAGGGCGACCGCTACTTCTTCATCGACGCTTTGATCGCCTCAAGCTTCTCCGCGTTGCTTCTGGCCTGAAGTCGAGCGGAATTGGCCAAGATCTGCGCGTTTTGAACCTGTTCCTGGAGGGCCTGAATATCGCTTTTCGAAGCGCAACCCGACATCAAAATCCGAAACACGAAATGATTCCCACCCCAAAAAGACCTTCGCGCGCGCCATCGCCAAGCCACCCTCCCAATTCCAATAATTTTGCCGGCCCCCCATGGGCGGCAGCATTCGCACGCCACCCCTCGTGCCAAAGTTAGCCGTCGATTGCGTCGGCATCGTGAACCTTTCTTTGTTCTTTTGTTTCGTTGCGAACGGTTCGCGCAAACCACCGGCCGACAAAATTTCTTGGCGCTTTGTGAAGCGCTTCACAGCGGCCCTACTCAAGTCGCGGTACTATTGCGTCATAAGAAAGGAAAGGCAGGGCTATGAAACATCCCCTCACCTCGTCAATTACCCCCTTCACCTAACTCGGCTTGCTCGGGGGGCGGCGTCCTCGCCCCATGGCATTGACGCGGAACCGTCGAGCAAGCCCCATGACACCGCCCGCAGCGACTGAATAGGCCGCGCAAGAAGACCGTTTGGCGCGAAGGGTGAGCAACGTCCCAAAAACCAAGGGAAACCGGTTTGGTGAGAGCCAAGCAACATGCCGCTTGCGTGCTCTTGCAGAAATCAGGAGGAAACGATGAAAGCGAAACAGGCGATCTCCGCATCAGTGGCGGCCTTGATCCTGGCCCTCGGAGGCGCGGCCTACGGAGCGGATCATAAATGCGCGGACACCGTCGTGATGGAGCTCGAGAAGGCGCGCATCGACAACGGCCGTGTCGAGAAGATCCTCTATTCGAGCCAAATCCTCGGTGACAACAAATTCGAGGGCTATCATGTCTGGGTCAGCCTCAAGGGTTCGCCCGGTTACTTCATGATCAATCTCGACCCCGCCTGCCGATGCCGTTACGTCTATACGCGCGGCGGGTGCGAGGTTTCGGGTGTGAATAGTTTCTGACAAAGGCCACGGAATGCAGGTTTTCCGGGGAGCTATGCCCCGCACCTGACACGAAACACGAAGATGGCGGCGGCTTCGGCCGCCGCCTGGCCCCCGGAGCATTCAGGAAGAATAGACGTCGCGATCCTGGCGGTAGGTCGTCTCGAACGTCTCGAGGATCTGCGCCGCCGCCGAGTCGAACTCCGCGCGCTGCATAAGCGCCTTGGTGACGAAGCAGGCGAAGGTCACGGCCTCGCCCTTACCGCGCAAGCCGAACGAATCCGCGATCTCGTCGAGGTAGTCATGGACCAGCCGGCGCGCCATCACGTTCAGCTGCGTCTTGACGAAACGGTTCTTATCGCGCCACTTCCTTTGCGCCTTCGCCGTGGTCATCGGCACCTTCCCCCTTCCCGTCCGCGCGGCCTTTGCCGTTTCCGGAGGACGCGCCTGACAGCCGCCGCCGCGCGAACCGCGCCGCGTCCGCGGGATCGAGGCGCACCTGCAGATGGACATATCGCTCGTCGTCCCGCCGCTCGACCACCTCGCCGCGCGCATAAAGCCAAGCCAGTGTCGCGCCGTCGTCATGCGATATGCGCGCCTTGACGAGCTTGCGCGAGCCCGACAGGCGTCCATCCACGACGGCGAACAGGTCATCGAGCCCCTGCCCCGTCCGCGCGGAGATGGGAACGCTTGGCGCGTTGCTGCGCGCGGCCTTGCGAACGATGATTTCCCGTTCCTCGGCCGACAGCAGATCGATCTTGTTCAAGGCCTCGATCAGCCCGGCGTTGACGGCGTCGCCAAGCCCGATTTCGGTCAGGACCGCGTGCACGTCGTCCCGCTGGGCGTCGCTGTCGGGATGTGCGGCATCCCTGACATGTAGAACGACATCGGCCTCGCACACCTCCTCCAGGGTGGCGTGAAAGGCGGCGACCAACTCGTGCGGCAGATCGGAGATGAAGCCAACGGTGTCCGAAAGGATGGCGGTTTGCCCGGACGGCAGGTCCAAGCGCCGCATGGTCGGATCGAGGGTCGCGAAAAGCTGGTCCTGGGCGACCACCTCGGCCCGCGTGCTCAGATTGAACAGCGTCGACTTCCCGGCGTTGGTGTAGCCCACGAGGGCGATGACGGGATACGGCACGCGCCGGCGGGCGCGCCGCTGGAGACCCCGTGTGCGCTTGACGTCCTTGAGCTCGCGCCGAAGCCGAGTGATCCGGTCACCGAGCAGGCGGCGGTCGGTCTCGATCTGGGTCTCGCCCGGCCCGCCCATGAAGCCGAAGCCGCCACGCTGGCGCTCGAGATGGGTCCAGGACCGGACCAGCCGGCTACGCTGATAGGTCAGCGCCGCCAACTCGACCTGCAGCCGCCCTTCCCTGGTTCTCGCGCGCGCGCCGAAGATCTCGAGGATGAGCCCCGTGCGATCGATGATCTTGCATTTGCAGATACGCTCTAGATTGCGCTGCTGAACCGGGCTGAGCGTGGCGTCGACGATGACCACGTCGACAGGCTTCGCGCTGCCATTGGCACGATTTCTTTCGAGCTCGCCCGCCGCCAAACAGCGGATACGCTCGGTCGCCCCCGTTCCCAACAGGGTGGCGGGGCGAGGACGAGTCAGGCCTACGACCTCCGCGTGATCGACCATGAGGCCGATTCCGGCAGCCAGGCCAATGGCCTCCTCGAGACGCGCCTCTGGTGCCCGTCCGCCCTCGCGATCGCGCCTTAGACTTGGATGGACGACCAGACAGATTTCGTCGCCACCATTTGGCCGCAGCCCCGCCGAGCGGCCGGGATTTTTGCTCAAGTTTAAGCCGTTTCGCTCTCTTGCTCTCGATCCGGATCGAACAACTGAATCTGGACCGATGGCATTACTGTCGAAATCGCATGCTTGTAAACAAGTTGCGTATGCCCATCCCGACGCAGAAGCACAGAGAAGTTATCGAACCAAGTGATGATACCCTGTAATTTAACGCCGTTGACGAGAAATATCGTCACCGGCGTTTTGTTCTTGCGGATGTAATTAAGAAACACATCCTGAACATTCTGAGATCTTTCGGAGGACATATGCACAAACCTCCCTTTATTATGGTGACCCTTGCCCGTTCTGGCTCGCCAATTGGCACGCCCGATACCGTCTCCCGGTTTGTATCGCGCTTGCCCACTCGCTGTTCCCATCCTGGGTTGGAAACAGCTTACAACCTTCGCACCAAGTTTGAAAGCGCCTGACAACCCCCTAGATGGAGGGTTGGTCCGAAGCCCTCGAATTCTCCCGGTTGTGGTGCCTCCTCCCTTAAGAGAACGGGGACACACCCTGCGTTACGTGCGCATTCGAGGTCTATATCGGCATCCCCCGCCAACCACACCTCGGGACCACGATCGATACCACTTCCGGACAGCGCTAGGTCTACGGGTTCAAGCGCGGGCTTGTCAAGCGCCGCATCCAGGGCTCCCACCAGACGCCCGAAATAGTTCTGCCATCCGAGATGCGCCGCCTCCGCGCGCAGGATATCCCCGTTCTTGTTGCTCACGACACCGAGGTAAATGCCCGAATCGCGAAGCTCGGCGAGCACCGGCTCGGCGTCGGGCATGGGACAGAGCCTGTCCAAATGGATGCTTCGGAAGTTGTCGTAGAACTGCTTCGCCGCCTCCTCCCAGCGCGATCCGAACAGCGCCGGGAAACTGTCCCGCATGGACCGGCGCACCCGGACCCGTGTCTCCTCGAGGGTCCAGGGCTCCCGTCCGAAGGCCCGGAAGGTGCGCGTCAGCGCCTCATGGATCACCGGCCAGGAACGGACGAGGGTGTTGTCCCAGTCGAAAAGAAGCGCGCGGGGGCGGACCAGCCCGGGCTTCGCCTCGGCGCTCACGCGGCCTCCGTCTGGCTTCGCACATGGTCGGTGAAAAACGCGATCAGGCGTTCCGTCAGCGCGCCCGTCCGCCCGTCGCCGACCGGATGGGCGTCGATCTCGATGACCGGTTTGACGAAGGAGGTGGTACTGGTCAGGAAGGCCTCCCGGGCCTCCTTGGCCTCGGCCACGGTGAAGGGGCGCTCGATGAACTCGACGCCGGAACGCCGCACGAGCTCGATCAGCGAGATGCGGGTGATTCCGTTGAGAATGGCCATGTCCGCCTTGCGGGTGACCAGCTTGCCGTCGGCGGTGACGATCCAAGCATTGGAAGAGGTGCCTTCGGTGACCCAGCCCTCGCGATCCACCATCCAGGCCTCGAAGCAGCCGGCCTCGTGGGCCTTCTGCTTGGCAAGGCAGTTGGGCAGGAGCGAGATCGACTTGATGTCCGGGCGGCCCCATCGGTTGTCCGAGACGGTGAGGACTCGAACCGGTTGTCCCGTCATCAGGCCGGTCAGGTCCCGGGACCGTGCC
Source organism: Rhodospirillales bacterium (assembly GCA_028281785.1). GTDB lineage: Bacteria > Pseudomonadota > Alphaproteobacteria > Rhodospirillales > Shumkoniaceae > JANQJG01. Next base: position 34,245 of record JANQJG010000159.1, on the reverse strand, counting down.
GTCATCACCAGAGCCGGCTTGGCGCGCGCGGGAAACGCGTGATCACGTGTGGCGACTCCGCGCGTGACCTGCAGATAGATGATACCCTCGTCAATGCGATTGCGGCGGATCATCTCGCGCATCAAGCCCGGAAGGACACTCTCCGACACCGGCCACCCTATCTCAAGCTCGGAGAGCGATCGGCGCAGGCGGTCGAGATGCCCCTGCTCGTCCACCAAACGGCCGCGGTACACGGCGATGACCTCGTAGACGCCGTCGGCGAACTGATAGCCCCGATCCTCGATATGAACGGCGGCTTCTCCATGGGGAACGTAGCGGCCGTTGACGTAGGCGATTCTTCCCACTTACTCCTCCTCAGAAACACTCGAGGTTAGAAATACTCGAGCCGGACCGAAAACAGCTTCTCGACCTTGCGGACCGCTTCCGTGCTGGCAAACAGGACGACCCGGTCCTTGGCCTGGATGACGGTGCTGCCGCGCGGGCTGATGACCTGTCCATCGCGCACGATGGCGCCGATCAGCACGCCGGCAGGCAGATTGACCTCCCGAAGCGGCGCGCCGACAAGGCTCGATGTCTCGAGGGCCTCGGCCTCGATCAATTCGCCAAAGCCCTCGCGCAGGGTGTGCACCGAATGGATCCGCCCGCGCCGGACATGCTGCAGGATGGTCGACACGGTGATGTTTCTCGGGCTGACGACGACGTCGATTCCGAGGGTCGTGATCAGAAACTCGTAGGTTCCCTTGTTGATCAGCGTGACGGCCCGCTGACAGCCGTGACGCTTGGCCAGCAGCGAGGACAGAATGTTGGTCTCGTCGTCGTTGGTAACGGCGATGGCGGTATCGGTGATCCCGACATTCGCCTCCTCCAGGATGTCGGGGTCCAACACGTCGCCATGGATGACGATGGTCTTGTTGAGCTCGGTGGCCACGAGCTCGGCGCGTGCCGGCGAGGCCTCGATGAGCTTGACCTTGCACCAGGGGTAGTCGCTCTCGAGCTGTTTGGCGAGGAACAGGCCGATATTGCCGCCCCCCATGATGAGGACGCGGCGCGCCTCGGGCTCCTCATGGCCGAAAGCGGCCATGGCACGCGGCAGCTGCTCGCTGTCGACCACGAAATACACCTCGTCGCCGAGCAGCATCTGCTCGTCGGCCGTGGGCACGATCGTGCGGTTCTGGCGGGTCAGGCCGACGACCACGATGTTGAGATCGGGAAACAGTTGCGTGAGATGGCGAAGCGGCGTGTTGATGAGCGGGCAGTTCTCGTTGCAGCGAACGCCGACCAGCTTCACCCGATCCTCGACCAGCGGAATCATCTCGAAGGCGCCGGGAACCTGAAGCCGGCGCGTCATCGCCCGGGCCACCTCGATTTCCGGCGAGATGATGACGTCGATCGGCATGTTGTCCCGCGAAAAGAGATGGGACCACATGGGCTGCAGATAGCTCTGATGCCGGACGCGGGCGATTTTCGTCGGTACCTCGAAGAGGGAATGGGCGACCTGGCACGCCATCATGTTCACTTCGTCGGCCTGGGTGACCGCGATGATAATGTCGGAATCGCCGGCCTCCGCCCGCAGCAGCGAGTCGGGATGGGAAGCGTGACCCACCACGCCCTTGACGTCGAGGCTGTCGCCGATGCGCCGCACCAGATCGGGAACTTGATCGACGACGGTCACGTCGTTGTCTTCCATCGCCAGATAGCGCGCGATGTTAAAGCCCACCTGGCCGGCCCCGCAGACGATCACTTTCATTGGATGGCCATCCTCAACTCGATGGAAAGGCGTTCCGCGACTCCGCCGTCGTCATTCGGCGACGCGGCGGGCGGCCTCCTCAGTTTGAACTCCCAGCGTCTTCAACTTACGATGCAGCGCCGACCGCTCCATGCCCACGAAGGCCGCCGTCCGAGAGATGTTGCCGCCAAAGCGATGAACCTGGGCGAGAAGATACTCGCGCTCGAAGCGCTCCCTCGCCTCGCGCAGCGGCAATCCCATGATTTCCACCCGGCCGTCGCGCATGACGTCGGGAGGCCTGGTCTTGAGATGGGGCGGCAGCATATTGGACCGGATCGGCTCTCCGGCCCCGCCCGGCGCCATGATCAACAACCATTCGATGACGTTCCGCAACTCGCGCACATTGCCCGGCCAGTCATAGCTTTGAAGCTCGGCCAGCGCGTCCTCCGCCAGGGGCCGAGGGGGCTGGCCCGCGGCCTCGGCCGCCCGATCCATAAAATAGGGCGCGAGCTGCGCGATGTCCTCCCGGCATTCGCGCAGCGACGGCATCTCGATCGGCACCACGTTCAATCGATAAAAGAGGTCTTCCCGGAACAGGCCGACGCCGATTTTTTCCGGGAGGTCGGCGCTGGTGGCCGCGATAACCCGCACATCCACCTCAACCCGTGCCGTGCCCCCTACCCTTTCGAAGGTCTGTTCCTGCAGCACCCGCACGATCTTGCCCTGGGTCTCAAGCGGCATGTCGTCGACGGCGTCGAGCAGAAGGCTGCCGTTATGGGCGAGTTCGAAGACGCCGACCCGGCGCGGACCGTCGTCCCCTCCGCCCGAGACCGCCCCTTCGGTTCCGAAAAGCTCGATCTCCACCCGGTCGGGGTCCATGTTGGCGCAATTGACCACCACGAACGGTCCGGAAGCCCGCCGCGACCGGGCATGGATCATGCGCGCGGCGACTTCCTTGCCGGAGCCGGCCGGCCCGGTAATGAGGACTCGGCTGTTGGCCGGCGCCACCCGTTCGACGATCTGGCGCACCTGATTGATGGCGCTCGAACGTCCGATGATCTCGCTTTCGCTTCCCGCGCGGAGGCGCAACTCCTCGTTCTCACGGCGCAGGCGGGTCGCCTCGATCGCACGCTGGACGGCCAGCACCAGCCTGTCCGACGTGAAGGGCTTCTCGATGAAGTCATAGGCACCATCCTTGATCGCCGCGACCGCCGACTCGATGGTTCCGTGGCCGCTCATAATGACGACCGGCACGTAGGGATGGTCCTCCTTGATGATCTTGAGCAGTTCCAGGCCGTCGAGCTTGCTGCCCTGCAGCCAGATGTCGAGCAGGACGAGATTGGGCCGGCGCCACTCGATGCTCTCGAGCGTGCTCGCGCTGTCCCCGGCCTCTCGCGTCTGGTATCCCTCGTCTGCCAGGATGGCCGAGGTCAGCATGCGAATGTCGGCCTCGTCGTCGACGATCAGGATGTCATGAGCCATGGGCGACGATATCCGTAGCCAGCCTCATGGGGTCCTCGGCCTCAGTCATGTCCTTCGTTTCCTCGGCGTCGTCCGTCTCGCTCGGCGCGGACCTGAAAACGAGCGTCACCCGCGCCCCGCCCTCTTCGCGATCCTCAAGTATCAAATCGCCGCCGTGATCTTCCATGATTTTCTTGACGATGGCGAGGCCGAGCCCGGTGCCCTTGAGGCGGGTCGTCACATAGGGTTCGGTCAAACGGTCGCGATCCTCGGCCGGAAGACCGGGGCCGTTGTCCTCGACGACGATGGCTGTCACCGAACCTTCGGCACGGGACTCCTGGGTCAAGGAGAGCCGGATCAGCCCGTCCGAATTTTCTTCCGCAGGCGGCGGTTCCCGCCCCTCGATCGATTCCGCGGCGTTTTTCAGGACGTTGGTCAGCGCCCGCCGCACCTGCCGGCTGTCGCAGCGCATGCCCACCCGGGTCTCCGGCAGCTCGAGCTCGAAGACGGTCTCCGGATGGCGCGTTCGCTCCAGAAACACCGCTTGCCGGCAGATCTCGACCAGATTCTCCGAGCGGATGGAGGGCTGCGGCATCCGCGCGAAAGACGAAAAATCGTCGACCATGCGTCCGATATCCTCAACCTGGCGGATGATCGTCTCCGTGCAGAGGGCGAAGGACTCGGGGTCCGCGGAGATTTGCTTCAGATACCGCCGCTTCAAGCGTTCGGCGGAGAGCTGAATGGGTGTCAGCGGGTTCTTGATCTCGTGGGCGATGCGGCGGGCGATGTCCGCCCAGGCCGCTGTCCGCTGGGCCGCCAGCAATTCCGTGATGTCGTCGAAGGTCACGACCCAACCCACGGTGTCGCCGCCAACATTCTCGGCGGCGACGCGCACAAGGAGGGTTTGCGGGCCCTTCGCGCCGGTAAGCCGGATTTCCGACTGACTCAGGCGGTCGGGCCGCAGCGTCGCCTCGTCGAATATCGCCGACATCTCGGGCACGACCTCCCGCAGATCGCGGCCGATATTGGCCTCGAGGTCCGTGGCCAGCAACTCGGAGGCCGATCGATTGGGCAGCTTGATGCGACCCTCGCCGTCCAGCCCGATGACGCCGGCGGAAACACCGGTCAGCACGGTCTCGGTGAAGCGCCGGCGCTCATCCAGCTCGCGATTGGCGTCGATCAGGCCGCGCCGTTGGTTCTCGAGCCGCCGGGTCATGCGATTGAAGGCACGGGTCAGGGTTCCGATCTCGTCGGTTCCCGGGTTGGCGCGCACGCGAACCCGCAGATCTCCCTTACGGACCCGTTCCGCCGCCGAGATCAGATTGCTGATCGGCTGTGCCAGCTGGGTCGCCAGGTTGAGTCCGATCCACACCGCCGCCAGGAGCAGAAGCAGGGCGACGACGATAAAGATCATCACGAAGCTGATTTGCAGGGACTCTCGTCGCTTCTCCAACAACTGATACTGGGACACGGCGCCCTCGACCCGGCCCATATGCTCGATCACGTCGGGATCGACGAACCGGCCGACAACGAGATAGGCATCGACGAAGCGGTTGAGCTTGACGATGGCGCGGACCCGATCATCCTGCTGGGCCGTGAGGATCACGATGTCGCCCGCGTCGGCCTTGGAGATCGCGCTCGACGAAACGGGCTCGAACTCCATGGGCAGGCTCAGCCGGGAGCGGAGCACCATCTGCCCCGTGCTGTCGACGACGACGGCCTCGGGAAGGGACCGCAACGCCGCCTGGGTTGAGAGCACGTGTTCGAAGCGACGGCTCTCGCGCATGAGCGCCGGCGCGTTGCGGTTGAGATCGTTGGCCATCGAGTAGATCTCGGCCAGGATGCTCTGCTTGTGCTCGTACAGGTAGGACTTGGCCACGGCGTGGGATTCGGACAGCGCCGTCCGAACCCGGTCGCTGAACCAGGACTCGATGCCGAAATTCAGGAACAGGGCCGCAAAGACCGCGACGACGATGGCCGGCGTGACCGCCACCAGGCTGAACAGGACGACCAGCCGCGCGTGCAGGCCCGACCCTGCGAGCCCGCGCCGCCGCTCCACCCACAGGACCGAGAGACGCCAAGCCACGATCGCGCCGAGGAGCAGGACCAGAACCGCATCGAGATAGAGCAGGAAAATCACGATGCCGGGATCGGTGCCCACCGACTGGGCGCCGGTCATGCTGACCACGGTGGCGATGCCGGAGGCGACGGCGGCCACCGTCAGCCACAAGGCGAGCTTGCGCAGCAGGGACACGTTGCGCGCCCACACCTGGAACCGTTTCCAGGTTCGTCTCGGGTCCATCGGCCAAGCGATCATTTCGCCCCCCGAACGACCGGTATGTTGAGTTCGCGGATCTTCTTGCGCAAGGTATTTCGGTTGAGCCCCAATACCTGCGCGGCCTTGATCTGGTTGCCCCGCGTCGATTCCAGGGTCAGGCCGATCAGCGGCCGCTCCATCTCGTGAAGCACCCGCTCGTAGAGCCCGCCAGCCGGCAGGCTGTCGCCGTGGGCCGCGAAATAGGCCCGGAGATGGTTTTCGATGGATTGGGCCAGGCTGCCGCCTTCCGGCTCGGCGGACCCGACGGCGGACGCCTCCGCCAGCTCGGCCTCGATCACCTCGACGTCGATCACCTCCTGGGAATAGAGCGCGGTCAGGCGCCGGATGAGATTCTCGAGCTCGCGGACGTTTCCCGGCCAGCGATATGCCTTCAGCCGGTCCATGGCCGAAGCGTCGATGACCTTCACCGGCAGTCCCTGGGCCGCCGCCTGGGCAAGGAATCGGCGCACCAGCTCGGGGATGTCCTGGATGCGCTCACGCAACGGCGGCAGACGGACCGGCGCCACGTTGAGCCGGAAGTAGAGATCCTCGCGAAACAGCCCCTGACCGATGAGCTGCCTGAGATCGCGGTGGGTGGCGGCGACGATTCGGACATTGGCCTTGAGGGTGCGGCGTCCGCCGACGGTCGTGAATTCGCCCTCCTGGAGGACGCGCAGCAAGCGGGTCTGTGCCTCCAGCGGCATGTCGCCGATCTCGTCCAGGAACAGGGTGCCGCCTTCCGACTGCTCGAAACGGCCCACGCTGCGCTGCACGGCCCCGGTGAAGGCCCCCTTTTCATAGCCGAAAAGCTCGCTTTCGATGAGCTCCCGCGGAATGGCGGCCATGTTGATGGCGACAAACGGCCCGCTGCGCCACTTGCCGTAGTCGTGCAGGGCACGCGCCACCAGCTCCTTCCCGGTTCCGGACTCGCCGACGATCATGACTGTCAGGTCCGTGTTGGTCAGCCGGGCAATCGTTCGGTAGACCTCCTGCATCGCCGGCGAGCGGCCGATAAGCGGCAGGCCGTCCTCGGGCGGCTCGTCGGCGGCGGTCTCCGGGTCTTCCGCCCTGGGTGCTTCAAGTCCGCGCCGAACAATGTCCACCATCTCATTGAGATCGAACGGCTTTGGCAGGTATTCGAAGGCGCCCCGCTCGGTCGCCTTGACCGCCGTCATCAGCGTGCTGTGGGCGCTCATGACGATAATCCTGAGACCCGGCCGGATCTTGCGGATGCGCGGGATCAGATCGAGCCCGTTCTCGTCTGGCATCACCACGTCGGTGATGACGAGATCGCCCTCCCCCTCGTTGACCCAGCGCCAAAGAGTCGCGGCGTTGCTGGTCGTCCGCACCTCGAACCCGGCGCGTCCGAGGGCGTGATTGAGGACGGTGCGAATGGCCGCGTCGTCGTCGGCGACCAGGATGGTCGGGGCGGCCATCAGTCGTCCCCGCCATCGCTCTCCGCATCGGAGCGATACATCGGCATCAACACCCGTATGATCGTATGGCGCGCCTTGCTGTCGACCTCGATGGCGCCGCCATGGTCATCCACGACCTTGGCCACGAGGGCCAGGCCAAGCCCACTGCCCGTGGGCTTCGCGCTGACGAAGGGGTCGAAGATATGGGCCTTGATATCCTCCGGGATCCCCTCGCCGTTGTCTTCGACACTGATCATCAGCGGAAGGTGTTCGCGGCTTTCCCGACCGGGGAGCGCGAACCGCACACCGGGCCGATAGGCGGTCGTGAGGACGATCTCCCCCTCCTTTGCCGGAACCGCCTCGGCGGCGTTCTTCACGAGATTTAGGAACACCTGAATGAGCTGATCGCGGCTGCCCAGCACATGCGGCAGCGAGGGGTCGTAGCTCTCGACGATGCGCACATGCCGGGCGAAGCCGTTTTCGGCGATCTGGCGCACGCGGGTCAGAACTTCGTGAATGTTGACGGGTTCGCGACGCAGCGGCCCGCTATCGGAGAAGACCTCCATACGGTCCAGCAGGGCGCAGATCCGATCGACCTCGCCGCGGATAAGCTGGGTCAAGCTGCGGTCGCCGGCGGCGGCCGTCTCTTCGAGCAGCTGGGCCGCGCCCCGAATACCGGAAAGCGGGTTCTTGACCTCATGGGCCAGCATGCGCGCCATCGCCGTCACCGAGCGGGCGGCCCCACGCCGACTGAGCTGATGGTTGATGCGATCGGCGATGGACCGCTCCTGGATGCTCATCGCGACCATATTGGGCCGTTCCGCCACGGGACTCGCCTGGATGTTGACGAAATGGCGCCCGAGGCGCGGGGAATCGAGATTGACGCCGTACTCGGAGACGGTTGCGCGATCGGCCCGGACCTGGGCGAGGAGCGCGAAAACCGGGTTGTCGGTGGGCAGCATATCGGCGAGGCGCTGCCCCCGCAGATGCTGAGAACTCCCTTGGAACAACTGCTCGCCGGAGTGGTTGACATGAACAATGGCATCCGCGCCGTCGACGACGACCACCGCCGAGGCCAGTGCGTTCAGTACCGCGCCCGAGTCGACGCCCGCGCGGGGCCGGCGGCGCTTGTCGAGGGCAACGACCCGCTTGCCCATCAGGCCGCCTGCCGATCGATATGCGGAGCGTAGAGGTCGCGGATCATGGCACGGACGGCATCGGGACTCGTTTCCCGGTTGACCCGGGCCCTGAACTCGGCCGAGTCCGGCAGCCCCTTGCTGTACCAGCCGATATGCTTGCGGGCCACCCGGCTTCCGGGCTCGCTGCCGTAATATGTCAGCATGTCGTCGTAATGTTCCAGCACGGTCTCCAACTGCCGCGACAAGGGGGGATCGGGCAAGCGCGTCCCCGTCTCCAGGAAATGGCGGACCTGATCGAGGAACCAGGGCCGGCCATAGGCGCCCCGTCCGACCATGACGCCGTCGGCGCCGGAGAGCTCGAGAAGACGGACGGCGTCGTCCTCGGTGCAGACATCGCCATTGCCAATGACCGGGATGCCGACGACGGCCTTGACCTCGCCGATGAAGGCCCAGTCGGCGTGCCCCTTGTACATCTGGCAGCGTGTCCGTCCGTGAACGGTGATGGCTCGGATCCCGCAATCCTCGGCAATCCGCGCCAGCCGGGGCGCGTTGCGGGAATTGTGATCCCAGCCCGTCCGCATCTTCAGCGTCACCGGGAGGTTCACGGCCTTAACGACCGCAGCCAGGATCTGTCCCGCGAGCCGCTCGTCGCGCATCAGGGCCGAGCCGGCGTCGCCATTGACGACCTTCTTCACCGGGCAGCCCATATTGATGTCGATGATCGCGGCGCCCCGATCCACATTGAGCCGGGCCGCCTCGGCCATCACCTCGGGCTCGCAGCCGGCAAGCTGAACCGACATCGGTTGTTCCTCGGGCGTCGTGCGGCACATGCGCAAGGTCCGCCGGGCGGCATGGATCATCGCCTTGCTGGCGATCATCTCCGACACCACCAAACCCGCGCCCCAACGCTTGACCAGCCGCCGGAACGGCAGGTCGGTCACCCCGGACATGGGCGCCAGGACGACGGGATTGTCGAGTCGGATGGGACCAATGCACAAGTTCATCACGGGCACCCTTTCTCCGAGTGCTCATCTAATAGGCAAATTCCGATGGATTGCAACCAAATGCCGCCTTGGGAGGCAGCTTTCCGCGCGTCACCAACCGTGCGACTTCTCAAACAGGCTCTTACGCCATTACCACGTCGGTTACGAACTTGACCCCGGGATAGCCGAGCGTCAAGAGCAGGTAGGCGAGAAGCACGATTCGCGCGGCCGATCGTCCCCGCACGCCGCTGCGGTAGTGGGCGATCAGAAGGCCCCCGATCACCAAAAACGCGGCGACCGTCAGGGCCGATTTATGGTTCAGCTGAAGCAGCGTGCCGGTTTCCGCGTACTGCAGTGCCATGCCCGTTGCGAGACCGAGGGCGAGGACGATCTCGCCAAGGGCGAGAAGCCGAACAACCAGGGACTCGCATTCGGCCATGGCGGGCAGACGGCGGGTCAGCGCGGTCGGGCGTTTGCGCTTCAGCGCGCGCTCCTGCAGGAAAGCGCCCAGAGCCGCGATCGCAGCGACGGTCACGACGCTGTAGGTGGCGACGGAGACGAGGATATGGCTGTGCACCCAGCCGGTGGCCGCGGCCGCCTGCAAAGGCGGCGGCGATGCCTGCTGCCAGATGGTCGCCAACATGCCGACCAGGAGCAGATAGGGGGCGATCAGCGGGGTCAGACGCCACCCCTGCGCGGTTGTGGCGGCGACGAGGATGAACACGCCGATGCTGCCGGCGACCGTCACCCAGAGGGTGGTCGAAAACCCGGGCCGCCAAGCCCCTGCCATCTGCACGATGACCCAGGCCAAAGGACCGGCAAGGGCGACGGTCAGCGTCGCCCAGTAGAGCGCGTCGGGCGCGTCCTTATGACGCATGCCGGCCAGCCAAACCGGCACCAGGGCACACAACGCGGACAAACTGAAAAGCAGTGGATTCATCCTGGGTCGACAGCGCGGACGGCCGCCTTCCTGATAATCGCGTCACCGAAACCGCCACGCGGAACCTATCCATGGTGAAAAGTCCAGGCTAAGTTCGCGTCCTCAGCATAGGGGAAATCGGCGAGGATTGGTATGTCGGGTTGCATCGCGCTTGTCGTCGGCGCCGGCCGGGGGACACGGTTCGGCGGCGGACACCCCAAGCAATACCAGATGCTGGCCGGCAAGCCGGTGATTCGCCATGTCCTGGAGACGTTCGGCGGCCATGACCGGGTCGACGGCGTGCGCGCGGTCATCCATGCCGATGACCTGTCCCGTTACGAGGCGGCGGCCGAGGGATTGACGCTGCTGACACCGGTCTTCGGTGGGGCGACGCGGCAGGAATCGGTGCTCCGCGGCCTCGATAGCGTCCTGGACGAGAACCCCGACACGGTTCTGATCCAGGACGCGGCCCGTCCTTTTGTGTCCAGCGCGGTCATCGATCGCGTGCTGGAGGCCCTGGAGCAGGTCCCCGGCGCGATCCCGGCCGTCCCCGTGAGCGACACCCTTAAGCGCAGCGATCCGGATGCGATGGACGAGGCACCCCGGCGTATCGCCGCCACGGTCGACCGGAAAGGGCTGTGGCGGGCGCAAACGCCCCAGGGATTCCGATTCGCCGAGATCCTCGCCGTCCATCGCCGTTTCATGGGGCAGGACCTGACCGACGATGCCGCGCTGGCCGAGCGGGCCGGGCTGACCGTCGCCCTGGTCCACGGAAGCGAGGACAATGTCAAGATCACGACGCCGGAGGATCTGATGCGCGCCGAAAACCTGCGGCCTGGCGAGTTTCGAACCGGCACGGGATTCGACGTCCATCGCTTCGGTGCCGGCGACCATGTGATGCTCTGCGGCGTGTCCATCCCGCACGAGGCGGGGCTCATGGGGCATTCGGACGCGGATGTCGGCCTGCACGCGATCACCGACGCGCTCCTCGGCGCCATCGGCGCGGGGGATATCGGCAGCCATTTCCCGCCCAGCGAACCGCGCTGGAAGGGCGCGGCCTCCGAGATCTTCCTCAAGCATGCCGGGGAGCTGGTACGGGCACAGGGCGGCGTGATTGTGCATCTGGATGTGACGGTGATCTGCCAGACGCCGAAGATCGGGCCCCATCGCGACGCCATGCGCGCGCGCATCGCCGAAATCCTCGGCCTTGCGGTCGGCCGCGTCAGCGTGAAGGGGACGACGACGGAGCGCCTGGGGTTCACCGGCCGCGGAGAGGGCATCGCGGCTCAAGCCGCCGCGACCGTGCGCCTGCCCCTATCTTCCAGCGGGTGAGTCCTCGGCTTCGCGGGTCTCCTCTTCGATCCAGTCGAGAAAGGGTTGATGCCCCCCTGCGATGGGCAGCGCCAGTACGCAGGGGCACTCGTAGCCGTGAAGCGCCCGGATTCGTTCCGTGACCGTCTCGACCAGCGCTTCTCGCGTCTTGACGATCAGGACCGACTCCGCCTCCTGCTGGACCGCGCCCTCCCACCAGTAGACGGAAGTCGTGGCGGGGATCACGTTGGCGCAGGCGGCAAGCCGCGCCTCGACCAGGGCGCGGCCGATGCTCAGCGCCTCCTCCTCCGACCCGGCGGTGACATAGAGCAAAGTCGCGGCCATGGCTGATCCTCCCGCGGACTGGGCCATCCTCGAACCGGTCGGCTTGACCGGCCCGGTTCCCCCACCCTACCCTACGAGGAAAAACATGTCATCGCCGCCAGGGAGGTCTTCAAAAGGTGGCCAGGGAGGCCGGACCGAAATCCGCGTCCGTTCGGAAGGCGGCGCCGCGCCCGACCTCGAGTCAGCGCAAATGGCTCAGGCGTGGCCTCGACCAGCCGGGAGGCAAGCTGCCGCTGTTCGATACCGCGGGAAAGCGCGTCAGCGAGCGCACGGTGCGCAGCTGCATCGCCGCCGGCTGGGCCGAGCCGTGGTTCGCCAATCCGCTCAAGCCGGACTGGCTGGTCTGCAAGTTGACCGACGCGGGGCGCGCCCTGTTTGAGGACGGCGAGTAGCGCGACCAAGCTTGCGGAAAACGCCGTTGACTCGCCTTACCCTATCCTTCGACAAGCTCAGGATGAGGCAAGACACTGATATGATTGACCTCATGCCGAGCTAAGTCGAAGCGCGAGGTCAATCACAGGCTGACCTTTTCGGCGGCCTGCCAGCCCAACGTCACTTCCCAGCCTTCGCATTGCCGCCGAGGCTGTCGATGTCGATATAGCCCTTCTCGATAGCTTCGCGCAGCGCCTCGAAGGCGGCCCGGGCCTCCTCATACATCTCGCGGCGGGTGCGAAGCTCGTCGATCTGGGCCCGGTCGGGGGGGTCGCCCTGCTCGTTGATGGCCAGTTCGAACGCGGCCTTGAGGTAGCGGGCGCGAAGCCGGCCGACCGATACCGCGAAGGCCAGAATTGCGTCCGTGCTCAGTGCCTCGATCCGCTCATGGATGATTTGCCGGTTGGCGACGCGCAATCCCTGCTCGATATGCGCGAGAAACCGCTTCTGCTCCATGAAATGTGCGTAGTCGTCACCCTTATGGGTGTCCGCCTCGGCCATGTTTCATCCCCTCCTCGATTCTCATTTGCCACGCTCCCGTGAGAATTGCCCATTTGGCCCGCGCTGACAATAGAAGGCGGCAAGCGGCGATTCCGTACCCAACGCCGGAAAAGGTGGATCGGGCGTATCATCCGCCCGCGAAAGCGGGTAGTAGAAAGGGTGAGCGCTCGGAAAACCGAGGTGGTGAGAGGTGATAGAGAGCGTTTCGGACGGTAGACGCGTTCTGATCATCGGGGCCGGCATTTCCGGGCTCTCAGCAGCGTGGTTTCTGCGTCGGCGCGGATGCCAAGTCCGCGTGCTCGAGGCGGAACCGCGAGTCGGCGGTTCGATCGCCACCGAACGCCGGGACGGCTTTCTGGTCGAGCTCGGCCCCAATACGACGCTGCAACGACCGGGACGCGAGGAAGATGCGATCGGTCGCCTCGTCTCCCAGCTTGGGCTCGACGACCGTCTTCTGGAGGCCAATCCGGCGGGAAAAAAACGCTTCGTCCTGCGAAACGGGCGGCTCCAGGCTTTGCCCGGCTCTCCCCCGGCCTTCCTGGCGACGGCCCTGTTTTCCTGGCGGGCCAAGCTGAGACTGCTGCGCGAACCCTTTATCGGCCGGGGCAAAACCGAGGAGACCATCGCCGAGTTCGTGGAACGCCGCCTGGGCCGCGAGTTCCTGGACTATGCGGTGGATCCTTTCGTCTCCGGCGTCTACGCGGGCACGCCGCGGGAGCTGTCGGCCCGGGCCGCCGTGCCCCGCATCCACGAGATCGAGAGCCGGTACGGCTCGCTCATCCGCGGCGCCATCGCCCTGGGCAAGGCCGCCAAGGGCGCGGGGATGCCGGCCGGGCGGCAGATCTCCTTCGACGAGGGAATGGCCGTCCTGCCCGAGGCGATCGCCGCCAAGCTTCCCGAGGATTCGGTCGCCACCGGGCATCGCGTGACCGCAATCGAACCATCCAGCGGCGGCTGGGAGATCGCCTGGACGAGGGCGGACGGGGGGCAAGGACGGGAGCGGGGCGATTCCGTCGTCATCGCCCTGCCCGCCGCCGCGACGGCCGATCTGATCGCGCCCTTGTCGGAGGCGGCGGCGCTCGCCCTTCGCGGCATCGATCACGCGCCCATCGTCACCATGGGCCTGGGATATGCGCGCGCGCAGATCGCCCATCCCCTCGACGGGTTCGGCTTTCTGGTCCCGCGTCCGGAAGGCATGCGGTCGCTCGGCGGGCTTTTTTCCAGCACCCTTTTTCCCGGCCGGGCTCCCGAGGACCATGTCCTTATTACCGGCTTCATCGGCGGCACCACGGATCGCGAGGCGGTCGCGCTCGGCGATGAGGAGGTTTTCGGACGGCTCGCCGCGGACCTTGCCGCCGCCTTGGGGATCGAGGGAGACCCCGTCTTTCGCAGCCTGACACGCTATGAGGCCGCGATCCCCCAATACACCCTCGGTCACCTGGACCGGGTCGAAGAAATCGACCGCGCCCTCGATGACCATGCCGGGCTTTTCCTGAGGGCGAGTTGGCGAGACGGAATCTCGGTTGCGGATTGCGTGCGCAACGGCGAGAAATTGGCGGAGAGAGTGGTGCTCTCTTACAAATAAGGATTCGGGGAAATCGACATGTTGAGAGTCTTGCTGATCGTGGTGGCCATGGTTCCGGTTCTGCTGAGATCGGAGGCGGCGGCGGCCGATTTTGTTCCGCACCACGCCAAGTACAAGGTGTCGCTGACGGAGGCGACGGAGGACAGCAAGATCAGGGACGTTCGGGGGACGGCGCAACTCCGTTTCGAGCGCGCCTGTGATGGATGGCTTTCGGCCTCGAAATTCGACCTGATCCTAAAAAGCGGGAACACGCCGGATCTCGAGCAGGAGATGCTGCTGACGGCCTGGGAATCGACGGACGGACTCTCCTATGAGTTCCGGTCGGTGGGTGTCGGCTTGGTTTATGGCGGCGACATCAGGGAGACCCATCAAGGTACCGCGACCAAGGGGTCCGCGGAGGGCGCTGGCGAGGCCATCTTCGAGCAACCGCGGCGGATCAGGATGGACCTGCCCGAAGGAACCCTGTTTCCCGCGGCCAACGTTCGGAATCTGGTCGAACAGGCCGCGACCGGCGCCGAGACGTTCTCGACCCCCGTTTTCACGGGCCTGAGCGGGCGCGGCCCCTATGAGGTGAGCACCATCGTCTCCGCGGAGCGGCCGGCCGAGAAGGATAACGAGGAACCCCTGCTTCGGCGTCCGGGCTGGCGGGCCGAGCAGATTTATATTCCCGTCGGCTGGCAGGGAACGGAGTCGCGATCCGAGATCACTTTTCTCGACAACGGTGTCGCCATATCGATGACCATCGAATACCCGGAATACACCACCCTCTATGAGCTCGAGTCGGTGGAAGAGGTGAGACCGCCGAAGTGTCCGGCCAGATAGCGCGGGCTGGAAAACTGTCCGGAACCGCGGCCAGGCCGGGCCGGGGCCAGCGAGGGCTTGAATTTCGTATAGCCCTTAAGGGTGTAAATGCACCTCAAAGGATTATGCCTGTGCTTTGGTGGTAGTACGGGCGCCCCAATGGACCTCCCAGGTCCCCTCGCTTAGCATCAAAATAATCAAAAGTGGTGGTTTGGGCGGATTCGCCCCGCAAGCCCGAACGCTGGCAAGGAAGGGGACGCGATGAACACTCGTGGACCGGCCATCATCTCCGCCGTGGTCTGTGCCGCCCTCGTCGGGCTCGGCGCCTGCGGCTCGACACCGCCGCGGGACGCCGGTGGGCATGTCATGCATCTTTCCGAGTGGCGCGACATCGAACCCCATGAATTGGACCTCAACCTGGCTCTGCTGGTGCCGGGCGAGCTTGTCCGGGCGCAGTTCCAGGATCGCGACCGCAGGATCGTCCACAACCGCATCAGCTTCGACGGTCGCAAAGGACACCTAAAGTCCCAGCGGGTCGTGGATGGTTTCTTCACGGAGTGGACGAAATCGAGCATCCATGATGGGGAGGATTTCATCCGAGAGGTCAAACGGAAGCTCGGGGACGATCTGCTCGGCCACGAGGCGCCGGTGGCCTTGACCTGCGATCGGCGGACCTGCGGCTATGGAGCCGTTTTCAACGTCAAGTCGCCGCGCGGGCGCTGCCTGTTCGCCCGGGCCGGCTACAAGTTCAACCCCGTGAAATACGACGACGATGTCGGCCAGTACGACACGATTCTCAGCCTTCGGTACTGCGACCGCGAAGCTTCACTCGAAAGATTCACGAAGCTCTTCGATGGGGTCAAGCCGGTCCGCGACCGCGAGGTCCTCAAGGCCGCGCTCGCCGATACCGGAGTCTGACAGCCCTCATCCCTTTTCCTCATCCTCAAATGTGACCGGCCGTCCCCCTTCCGAGGGGGGCGGTTCGTTTTGGGCGCCCATGTCCTCATCGCCGGCAAACGGCGCGAGCGCTGGGCAGCGCCGGAATCATTCCGTATGCTTATGAGGGGCAAGCGCATCTTGGGTGGGGGGCCTCGACAGGGAATGAAGGCCGTTCTGCAAAGGGTCTTAAGGGCCTCGGTCACCGTCGACGACCGTATCGTCGGCGAAATTGGCTGCGGCCTTCTCGTCCTTCTTTGCGCCGAGCCGGGCGACGGCGACAAGGAGGCCGCGTATCTCGCCGGAAAGGTCGCCCGCATGCGGATCTTCGCCGACGACAGCGGCAAGTTCAACCGGTCGCTCCTGGACGTGGAGGGCGGCGCCCTGGTGATCAGCCAGTTCACGCTGACCGCGGACTGGCGGCGAGGCAACCGGCCCAGCTTCAGCGGCGCGGCCACGCCGGAGTCGGCGATTCCTCTCTATGAGGGGTTTTGCGGGCATCTTCGGGCCCTGGGCGTCGCCGTTCAAATGGGCGAATTCGCGACCCATATGGAGGTTGCCCTGATCAATGACGGTCCGGTGACCATTTGGATGGACACCCGAGACCGCTGAGGGTGCGGCGCGAGGACGGAGGGGCCAGAAATGCTTGGGGCAATCGCCGGGGACATCATCGGGTCTTTGTATGAGAGCCGTCCGATCAAGACGAAGAGGTTTCCCCTCTTCTCCGCCGGTTGCACCTTCACGGATGATACCGTCTGCACGGTCGCGATCGCGGATTCACTGCTGAACGGCGGCGGTTTCGATCATTCCCTGCGCCGATATGTCCGAAAGTATCCGAGCCGGGGCTATGGCGGCCTGTTTCGGCAGTGGGCCATGGCCGATGATCTCCCCGCCTATGGCAGCTGGGGCAACGGCTCGGCGATGCGGGTCACGGCCATCGGCTTTCTCGCCCGCGATGACGAGCACGCATTGAGGCTGGCCGAGGCGTCCTCGGCGGTCAGCCACAACCATCCCGACGCCGTAGCAGGGGCACAGGCCGTGGCCCTGGGAATCGGCATGGCGCGGCGGGGCATCGGCCGGACCGCCATCCGCCGGGCACTTTCGGAACGGTTCGGTTACGACCTTTCCCGCTCCGTCGAAGACCTGCGCCCGGGCTACGGGTTCGACATCTCGGCGGCGGGCACGGTTCCGGCCGCGCTCGTCTGCGCCCTGGACGCCGCCGACCATGAGGACGCCGTCCGCAACGCCATTTCCCTCGGCGGCGACGCCGACACCCTCGCCTGCATCGCAGGTGGCCTGGGCGAGGCGCTTTACGGCGTTTCCGAGCAGGTTGCGCGGCAGACGGCCGAGCGGCTCGACGAACGGCGATACGGGTTTCCGGAGGAGCTCGACCCCGGGGCTCCCGGCTATTTCCAGGGCCGGCTGCTGACCGTCGTCGAGGCTTTCTACCGCCGGCTCGGTAAGATGGCCGGGGACAACCGGTAGAGATCCATGGCTTTCGGCGCCGCCACTTTTTTCCTCGCAGCTTCCCGGGCCCGTAAATCCTCCGTCAATATTTCATGCCTATGATCTCGGTATGCGAGCTTTGGTGGCCATTCTACTCTCTTTCCTGGTGCTGATCCATGCCGGCCCGGCGCGTGCCGATGTCAGCGGCCCGGCCTGCGTCACCAGCGGCGACACCTTGGTCATCGACGGCAAGCGCCGTTTTGGCCGCTGCCGGGGCGGGCGGACCGTGCGGCTTTTCGGACTCATCGCGCCGGAGCCCAAGCAGCTCTGCCCCGGCCCTAAGGGACGGGCCTGGCATTGTGGGCGGGCCAGCGCCGCCGCGCTGCTCGATTGGGTGAAGGGGCGAACGGTCGTCTGCAAGGGTAATTCGTGGGATCGCGCGCGGCGCCTGCTCGCCGTGTGCTCGGTCGACGGGCGGGTGCTCAACCGCCGCCTCGTGGCCGAGGGCTGGGCCCTCGCTCATCCTCGCCATAGCCGAAGCTACGAGCCCGCCGAGGCCCGCGCGCGGGCGGCCCTTAGAGGGCTTTGGCAGGACCCCAACCTGAACCCGGACTGGCGCGACGCCGATCGGTAGCACGCGGGGAACCCCTTCGGGGCTGGACATTTCCCCGTCCGGCACGACATTCCCTATGGTCATGCCCGCGCCGATCGGCGCGGAAACTCAGCCGCCAGACGGAGAGAAATCCATGAGCTATCGCCTCTACGCCGCGAAACAATGCGGCTCCGCCGTTGTCGAAGCCCTGCTCGCGATCGCCGATGCCGAGTGGGAGCTCGAGGAGCTGGATTTTGACTCGGGCGAGCTCCTTGGGGAGGACTATCGGCAGGTGAACCCGCTGGCGCAGGTGCCGGCGCTGGTCTTGCCGGACGGCCGGATCATCACCGAGAGCGCCGCGATCATTCTGACGCTGGTAGAGCGCTTTCCCGAAGCCG
Source organism: Rhodospirillales bacterium (assembly GCA_028281785.1). Taxonomy (GTDB): domain Bacteria; phylum Pseudomonadota; class Alphaproteobacteria; order Rhodospirillales; family Shumkoniaceae; genus JANQJG01. The sequence continues at coordinate 15,938 of JANQJG010000159.1, read as the reverse complement.
GCCTCGCCCCGCCGGCCGGAACGGACGCCCGCGCCGAGTTCTATCGCTGGCTCACCTTTCTCGCGGTCAATGTCTATGGCGAGATGATCCATGGCGACCATCCCGAGCGCTATGTCGACGGGGAGGATGCCAGCGCCGCCTTCACCAAGCGCTCCGACACGCGGGCGCGCGGGCATCTCGCGACCATGGAGGCGGCGCTCGAGCCGGCCCCCTTCCTGCTCGGCGAGAGGATGACGGCGCTCGACCCCTATCTCGCCATGATGCGCCACTGGCGGCCGGGCCCGGGCTGGTTCGCGGAGGCCTGTCCGAAGCTGGAGGCCGCGGCCCAGGCGGCGGAGGCGCATCCCCAAGTCGCGGCTGCCTGGCGCCGCCAGGGCTGGACGTAAAGCAGTTCTCGTCCTGCCCCGCCAAGCCCCCGGTTCGCAAAGAACGTCCCAAAGCCTTACATGAAATAAGATAGGGAAGCATTTGCAATTGGGGGCGAAAATGACGGGACAATTGGCGACGAGGCTAGGCGCGATGATCGCGCTGGGGCTCGCCTGCTTCATGGGCTCGCCGGCCAAGGCGGACCCCGTGGTGGACGGCTGCCGCAAGAGCGCGGGCGTGACGGGCACGGTGAGTTTCTCGGCGCCGGCCTTCCTGGCCATGAACAACTGCGTCTCCCAGGCGGTCCGTAAGATCGACAGCGATCGGGCTAAGATTTTCAATCAACTACGGACCTATCAACAGGACATCGACCAGCGCCTGATCGTGGGGCGCGGCAAGCTGGCGGCGCGCAGCTGCCAGGAGGAGATGGCCAACCGGCAATACGTGGAATCACTGCTGATCCAGATCCCGGACATGCAGCGCCGCTTCGACCAGAACGCGGCGGCGCTCAAGCGCGTCTACGACGCCTATGGGATCGAACTCACCCTGCTCTACGCCGGCGGCGCCGGCAGCGACCCCCTGGGCAAGATGATCGGGCTCCTGAACCAGGAGTTCGAGAAGAAAAACGCCGAGATCCAGAAGCAGCGCCGGGCCTTCCGCAACTTCTATGTCGATCTTCAGGGCGTGCAGTTCCAGGACGCCTGCTCGGGCCGGGCGAGGGTCGGCGGGACGCCGGTCGGACCCATGGCCGGCTGCCAGTGGCGGCCAACCACTGCCGCCGGCGGCGGCCGCGGCCATATGTGCGTCTGCCGCGACGCGAGCGCGCCAGGCGGCTGGCGGCAGGAACCCGACGGTCGCCGCTGCGGGCCGCATGGACCGGAGTTGCCGGGGATGACGGGCGGCCCGGGCGGGGCCGGTGGCTCGGGGATGGCCGGCGGCGGCATGGGCGGCAAAGCCAAGGGCGGCATGTCCTCGCCGGGCGACTGGCAGCCGATCCGCTGAACGGCGGGGCCGCTATGGCCTCGGTGGGACCTGCCGAGGTGCCCTCGCGAGAAGGTCATAACGTGGCAAATCGGGGCGGAACGGCCTATGTGATGTCAGAAAGCTGTGGAGTCCGGAAATGCATACACAGTCGCTCGCCTCGTGGCGGCACGAACATACCTTCGGTAACGACAGCCCGCGCCGGGCGGAACGGCGCACGCTCGTCGTCACCGCCCTCACGGTTGTCACCATGGTGGTCGAGATCACCGCCGGGCTCGCCTTCGGATCGATGGCGCTTCTCGCGGACGGCCTGCATATGGGCTCGCATGCCATCGCCCTCGGGATCAGCGCCTTCGCCTACATCTACGCGCGCCGTCATGCCGCGGACCCGCGCTTCGCCTTTGGAACGGGCAAGGTCAACGCGCTCGGCGGCTTCACCGGTGCCGTGCTGCTGGTCGTTTTCGCCCTGGTCATGGCCACGGAGAGCGTCTCGAGATTCATCGAGCCGGTGCCCATCGCCTTCGAATGGGCCATCGCCGTCGCCGTCGTCGGTCTGCTCGTAAACGGCGTCTCCGTCCTCATTCTGGGCGGCCATGGCCATGGCGGGTCCCATCACCATCACCACGAACACGGGGAATCCGGCCGGCATCATCACCATCCGGACCGCCGGGACTTCAGCCTTCGCGCCGCCTATCTGCACGTTATAGCCGATGCGTTGACATCGCTTCTGGCCATCTTCGCGCTGCTTGCCGGCAAGTATCTCGGCGCTGTCTGGCTTGACCCGCTGATGGGCGTGGTGGGCGCGGTCCTGGTCGCCCGCTGGTCATGGAACCTGCTGGTGGACACCAGTGGCGTTCTTCTCGACAGGCAGGCGCCGAGCGACGTTGTCGACGCCGTCCGCGGGTCTATCGAAAGCCATGCCGACGATCGCGTGGCGGATTTGCATCTTTGGTCGATCGGACCGGGCCAGTACGCGGCGGCCCTGAGCGTAGTCACGGATGTGCCATGGGAGCCCGAGCACTACCGGACCCTGCTGCCCGCCGATATCGGCATCGTCCACGCAACCATCGAGGTTCACAAATGCCCGAATCACACCGATGACGGCGCTTAACGCCGGGCCGGCACTCCCGACATAAACCGGTGCGATAACGGCGGAACACATCCGCGCGAGAGGGCTGGTCCCAGTCGGTGCCGGCCCCAAAATGACAGCGCGAATGAAAACCGCGCCCGCCCCCACCCCCCCTCCACAAAGGGACGATATCGTCGACCTCGCTCCGGCCGGTCGCCGCTTTACCGGCGCGGACCGGCGTGCGCCGCTGCGCAAGGCGCTGAAGCGGTGGGGGCAGTACGGGCCCGGCCAAACGGCGGGACGGTTCTATCCCATGGCCTGCGTTGCCCTGGAGGTGACCCAGCGCTGCAACCTCGACTGCGCGCTCTGCTATCTCTCGGACAGCGCCGAGATGGTCCACGACGTGCCGCTGCCGGTGCTCTATGAGCGCATCGCGATGCTCGAGAGCCATTATGGCCCCAAGACCTCGATCCAGATCACCGGCGGCGACCCGACGCTGCGCAGCGCCGAGGACCTGGAGGCGATCTGCCGCCACATCCGCGCGCGGGGGATGCGGTCCTGTTTGATGACCAACGGGATCAGGGCTTCCCGCGACCTGCTGGCCCGGCTGGCGGCGGCGGGGCTGGACGACGTGGCCTTCCATGTGGACCTGACGCAGGAGCGCAAGGGCTATCCGACGGAAGCCTCGCTGAACACCGTGCGCGAGGCGTACATCGCCCGCGCGCGGGGTCTCGGCCTCAGGATTCTTTTCAACACCACCGTGTTCGAGGGTAACCTCGCGGAAATACCTGTGATCGCCGGCTTTTTCCGCGCCCACGCGGCGGCGTTGACCCTCGTCTCCTTCCAACTGCAGGCCGATACCGGGCGTGGCGTGCTCCGTGAACGGCATGGCGCCGTGACGCGGGAGTCGGTGATGGCCGCGATCTCCGACGGCATGGGAACGACCTTCGACTTCGATGTGGCGGCGGTGGGGCACGAGGCGTGCAACCGCTATGCCTCGGTGCTAGTGGCGGGCGACGAGGCTATCTCGGCGCTCGGCAATCCGGCGCTGTTTCAGGAGGTCTTCAAGGCGCTGGAAGAGGCCGAGCGACTCTGCGGCGGCTATCTGCTTCGGCGGAAGACCATCCCGCGGGCCGCGCTTCGCAACCCCTGGCTGACGCTTCGGATGCTCGGCCACGGGTTGAAGCTGATCTGGCGCCTGCGCGGCGGGCTGCGTGCGAGCCGGGGACGGGTGCACCGGCTCAGCGTCCACGTCCACAACTTCATGGACGCGTCCCGGCTCGAGCGGGACAGGTGCGACTCCTGCGTGTTCATGGTCGCGACCGAGGACGGGCCGCTTTCCATGTGCGTCCACAACGCGCGCCGCGACCACCATCTCCTGGCGCCCGCCCGGGTCGAGACCGCCGACGGCATCCGCTGGTGGAGCGCCGCAACCGGCCGCCTAACCGAGACCCCCGAAGCCGCCGAGATTCCCGAGATACCGGCGAAACGCCGCAAGGGCCGGCTGCGCGCCGCCACCCTCCCCGCCCGGTCGAAAGGACACCCTGGATGATCCCCCGCCTCGCAATTGCGGTTCTGTGTTTCGTCGCGGCCGGCTGCGCGAGCATCGAGCGTGCCTACCTCCCCGAGCCGGAGCTGCTCGCGCCCGGCTGGGATCGGATGGCACCGCCGCCGGGTGCGACGGTGGACCACGCGCCTTGGGATGCGTTCCTGGCCCGCTATCTGACGACCGACGCGGCGGGGGTGAACCGCGTGGCCTATGGCGACGTGGCGGCCGAGGACCGGACGGCGCTCGTGGCCTATCTGGAGACCCTGCAAGGGGTCGATGTCGAGGCCCTAGCCCGGGATGAGCAGCTCGCGTTCTGGATCAACCTCTACAACGCCCAGACGGTCGCACTGGTGCTCGACGCCTATCCCGTCGACTCGATCCGCGACATAACCGACGGGCTGCTCTCCGTCGGGCCCTGGGACCGCAAGGTGCTGACCATCGACGGTCAGGCATTGAGCCTCAACGACATCGAGCACCGGATCATCCGGCCCGTCTTTCGCGAGCCGAGGATCCACTACGCCGTCAACTGCGCCGCCGTGGGGTGCCCCAACCTGGCGCCCCGCGCCTGGCGGGCCGAAGGGCTGGCCGCGGCGTTGGAGGCGGCGGAGCGCGCCTATGTCAACCATCCGCGCGGCGTGCGGGTGGGGCCGGACGGGCGGCTGACGCTGTCCCGAATCTATATCTGGTTCCGCGAGGATTTCGGGACCGACGAAGCGGCGGTGCTGGCCCGGCTGGCGACGGTCGCCGAGCCGGGTTTGGGGGCGCGGCTCGACGGACGCGAACGGGTGGACGCCTATGCCTATGACTGGTCGCTGAACGATTCGGCGGCTCCGTAAGCCCGGTCAGCGATAGGTGAAGTAGCGAATCTGGGCCTCGACCGGCAGAGCCACGTCGAAGACCCGCGTATAGACCGCGTGGACCTCGGAAAGCCGTTTGAATTCGTTGGATATTTCATCGTCGCCGACGATCATGGACAGCCGGTCGAAGGCATTCGTGTAGCGGGGAAGAACGAACTCGCTGGTATGGTGTCGGCCGCCGACATGGTGGGCGATCGCAAAGTAGGCGTGAACCAGGAAATCGGTGATCGGATAAAGAACATAACCGATCATCGGCTGTAGATACCGCGTATCGGTTTTTTGCTTGTTTCCGAAATTCAAGTACTTACAAGGGGAAATAATCTCATAATCAACTCCGTTCAATGTGAAACGCACTTTCAAAAAGAGAGCCCTGATCGGAACTCCATTCGCATTCAACCTCTCATAAACATCTTCCTCGTCGACATATTCTATTTTTCCTTCCCCGCAGGTGACCCGAGATCTCCAGGTCGGCGACGAGACGGGGCGAAGGAAGATGCTCCCATTTATCTCGATCAGGGGATGGTCTTCCAGAATATCTCCCGTCACGATGGTGTCGGGAGACGGTATCTGAAAGAAGCGCCCCTTATTAGAGAATGTGAGAAATTCGAACGGTTTATCATTTTTTCTTATACTTTTGCTCAAATCTATGATTGGAACATTTTCCATTCTGCATTGCTGGCCAAGATAAAACCGTTCACCGCTGTCCATATTGGCGAGAACACATTGAATTCCGGTTGTCCAACTGTTCTCATTTTCCGTCGCGTTGACGATGAAGCCATTCTCGATGTCGGGAGTGTGAATCATGGGGGGCTCGCATTTTCCAAGTCGGGTTCAGATCCCGGGGGATCTTCGAAACCTGTTCGCAGGTTTTACCGACGACCGCCCGGAGGTCCCGGTAAGGAGCTTTCGGAGGCGAACGGCTTCGACCTCCGTCGGTGAGGCCTTAGGACCGGCCTCGTCCCGTGCGCATACCCGGCGAGGATTGGGCGGGAGCGGATAGAACAAGGGGGCTCGCCGTCGCCGACGAACCCCCTTGATTTCATTGGTCGGAGCGGCGGGATTTGAACCCACGACCCCTTGACCCCCAGTCAAGTGCGCTACCAGACTGCGCCACGCTCCGTTAAATCGGTCTACCGCGAAGCAGACCACCAATGTCTATCCCTGCACTATAAGAGCCGCCGGTCCGGTCCGCAACGCCCCGAAGGCTCACCCCTCGCCTGTGCGGCGGAACAGCGCGCGCAACTCCTCGAGTTCGCGCAACAGCGCCTCGAGCTCGCCCCGCGTCGCCGCGTCGAGACCCGGGGGAGACGCCGGTGCGGATGTCGCGGGGGCGCCGGAAGGGGCCTCGCCCCGGGGGGATGGAGCGGAAGGCTCTGGCGGCCTGCCGCCATTCTCCCGCAGCAGCCGCTGAACACCCTTGATCGTATATCCATCGTCGTAGAGAAGGCTTCGAATGCGGCGCAGCAGCGCCACGTCCTCGGGCCGGTAGTAGCGCCGGCCGCCGCCCCGCTTCATGGGACGGATCTGGCTGAACTTGGTTTCCCAAAATCGCAGCACGTGCTGTGGCAGCCCGAGCTCGGACGCAACCTCGCTGATGGTACGGAACGCCGAGTCCGACTTTCCGCGCCGCCTTTGGGAAATCGCGTCGCCGATACCTTCCGCCATGATCAAGACGCCGCAGTGGGATCGCGCTTCTCGTTGACCCGTGCCTTGAGCACCTGCGACGGACGGAACACAAGAACCCGCCGTGGAAGAATGGGAACCTCCTCCCCCGTTTTCGGATTTCGGCCCACTCTCTGCCCTTTATTGCGCAAGGAAAAACTGCCGAAAGAGGAGATCTTGACCGTTTCGCCCCGGGCCAAAGCGTCCGCCGTGTGATTTAAAACCGATTCCAGAAGCTCCGCCGACTCGCTTCGCGACAGGCCGACCTCCTGGTAAACGGCCTCGGCGAGTTGCGCCCGCGTGATCGTCCGTCCAGCCATGCCGATATAACCCTTTCTAGCCTGAAGCAAAGAACCCTATCCCCACCGGGTAAAACCGTCAATATCAAAGGGATGGCTGGATTGCTTCACGCGAAGCTACGAGTTGCGCCAAAAAGGGCTACCAGCGGACCAGCGAGGCCCCCCAAGTCATCCCGCCACCCATCGCTTCCAAGAGGATCAGGTGGCCCGGTTGAATACGGCCGTCCCGCACGGCCGTGTCCAGCGCCAGCGGCAGCGAGGCGGCGGAGGTGTTGGCATGCTCCGCGATGGTCGTGACCACCTGCTTCGGCGACAGGCCGAGCTTCTTGGCGGTTCCGTCGATGATCCGCTTGTTGGCCTGATGCGGCACCAGCCAGTCGATGTCGTCGGCGGTGAGCCCGTTGGCGGTCAGCGCCTCATGCACGACGGCGGCGAGGTTGACCACGGCATGGCGGAATACCTCACGGCCCTGCATGCGCACAAGCCCGACCGTCTGACTGCGCGACGGCCCGCCGTCGGTGTGCAAAAGGTCGTACAGCTTGCCGTCGGAATGCAGATGGGTGGAGAGAATGCCCCGCTCGCGGCCGGCGGCGTTGAGCGAGCGCGTCTCGCCGGCCTTGAGAACGACCGCGCCGGCCCCGTCGCCGAAAAGCACGCAGGTGCTGCGGTCGGTCCAGTCGAGAATGCGCGAAAAGGTCTCGGCGCCGATCACCAAAGCGGTCCTGGCCTGACCCATGCGGATGAAATTGTCGGCCACGGCGAGCGCATAGACGAAGCCCGAACACACGGCCTGGAGATCGAAGGCGGCGCCTTTGTTCATCCCGAGCATGGCCTGAACGCGGGCGGCGGTGGCCGGAAAGGTGTTGTCCGGGGTTGCCGTGGCAAGCACGATGAGGTCGATATCCGCGGCCTCGATCTCGGCATCTTCAAGGGCCTTGAGCGCGGCGCGATACGCGAGATCGGAAGTCAGTTCGCCCTCGGCCGCGATATGGCGGCGGCGGATGCCGGTCCGCTCGATGATCCAGCTGTCGGAGGTATCGACCATCCGCGCGAGCTCGTCATTGGTGACAACGCGCTCGGGCAGATAGGAGCCGGAGCCGACGATATGCGAAACCGCCATCATCCGGACACCGCCGCCGAGATCTCGGATTGCGCGGAGATCAGGCGCTCAAGATCTTCCTTGATGCGTTCGTTGAGGCCGCCGGCCACGAGGTCGGCCGCCACGCACAGGGCGTGAGCGAAGCCCAGCTCGTCGGTGCTGCCGTGACTCTTCACGCAGATGCCGTTCAACCCGAGGAACATGGCCCCGTTATAGCGCCGGGGATCGATCCGTATGCGAAAGCCTTCAAGGGCCGAGCGGGCGAGCCAGGCGCCGATCCGCGCGGCCATGGTGCTGGTCAGCGCCTCCCGCAGGAATCGGCCGAAGAGGCGCGCCGTTCCCTCGGTCGTTTTCAGCGCGATATTGCCCGTGAAGCCGTCGGTCACGACCACATCCACCGTCCCGGCCCCGATATCGTCGCCTTCCACGAAGCCGTGGAACTTGATGGGCAGGTTGGAGCCCCGCAGAATGGCGCTTGCGTCGCGGACCGCGTCATTCCCCTTGAAGCCCTCCACGCCCACATTCAGGAGCCCGATGGATGGCTGCTTGAGGCCGAGCACGTTGCGCGCGAAAACCTCGCCCATGACCGCGAACTGCACCAGGTTGTCGGCGTCGCATTCCACATTGGCGCCCAGGTCGAGCATCACCGACTCGCCGCGGGTTGTCGGGAAGTAGGTCGCGATAGCCGGTCGATCGATACCCGGCAGGGTCTTGAGGACATGTTTGGCCAAGGCCATCAAAGCCCCCGTGTTTCCAGCCGAAATGACGCCGGCCGCCTCGCCGCCGGCGACCGCGTCGATGGCCAGACGCATACTCGTCTGACGGCCGCTGCGCAGGGCCGCCGAGACGGTGTCCTCGTCGGCCACCGCCTGATCCGTGTGCCGGATTTCGACGACGTCGCGCATGCGCGGGTGACGCTCGACCAACGGACGCAGGCTTGCCCGATCACCGAACAGCAAATAGGTGACGTCGGGAAGACGCGCCCGGGCAATGTTGATCCCTTCGACCACCATTCGCGGCGCATTATCGCCACCCATCGCGTCCAGGGAGAGGGTGAAGCGTTTAGACAAACGGAGGCGTCCTCGCAGCCTTCAACGAAGAGGTCAGGAGGCGTCTGCGGCCTCCAGAACCTCGCGGCCATTATAGTGGCCGCAGGCGGCGCACACATGGTGCGGGCGCTTCAACTCGCCGCAGTTGGGGCATTCCTCATACGCCGCGGCCGACAACCCGTGGTGGGACCGCCGCATATCCCGGCGCGACTTGGAAACTTTCTTCTTGGGGACCGCCATTTGCCTGCTCTCTACCTTCGTACAGTCCAACCCCGAGCGGAAGCTTACTTAAACCGAAAACCCCACCGGGGCAACCCAGTTGCAAGTCTTCATGTCTCTTTCTTGACAAGCTTGGCCAGGGCCGAGAAGGGACCATCCGGTCCTGCCTCGCCCTGATCGGCGGCCCCGACGCTATATCCACGAAACTCCGCCCCCGGCGCGCGGGGGAACGGGCTGATTTCCAAGGACAGCTGTTCGGCAACCGCCTCTCCGATATCGATATATCCGTTGAGAATGGCGTCGGGCGGGTCTTCCCCGTCCCAGGCAACCTCCTCGTCTTGAGGGTCCTGAACCCCTTCTCCCGGACCGAACCGCCGCTCCACAAACGCCTGGATTGACGAGGTTACCGGTTCGAGCGTGACGACGCAGGACTGCGTAACCCGGGCCGCGAGGGTGCCCTGGAGTCGCACCATCTCGCCGCCCTCGGGCCACAGCCGGACGCTTGCCGTCAAGGAGTCCACGGACGTCAGGTCGAGCCTGAGCGCAAGGGCCTGGCGCTCGGCCTCCGTCGCCTCGATATCGTACTCGGCGAGCCCGCCGGTAAGGGATTCGACGGCGACGGGACGCGAGAATTCAGGTCGATTCGACGGATTCATGTGATCTTCCCTCCGGCACCCGAGGCGTTCGCGGGATCGGCGCGAACGCCAACTCGCCGACGAGGATGCGGTCGATCTCCAGGTTTTCAAGCATCTGGGCCTGACGGCGGACATAATCCGACATCGTCCGCAATTTCTCCTCATCGACCGTAGCCGCGCGGTAGAGGTTGCGGCTCAGCGCGGCGTCCAACTGGTCCTGCTCACCCGCCAGTCCCGCTTCATAGGCGGCCAGCCGACCGTAAAACGCCTTGACCATCTGTTTGACCTTCCGCCCCACGGAGAGATCACCGACACCCAGCTCCCTGAGGTTTTCGTCCATGTCGACGAACATCAAATCAAAAAAAGCCTGAGCGAGATCCGCGCTTCGACTGCGGTCGGCTTTCAATCTCCACAGAACCAGGGCGGCATGTAAAGCAACCATGTCGAAGCGGCCGTCCACCGTGTCGGGCACGCCCAGCTCTCGATAGAAGGCCGGCTCACGCGAGCGAGCGACGACGGCCTCGTACAAACTTCGGGCAACGGCCTTGCGCCGCGCCCTGCCACGGAAATTGAGCATCAAGTGGTCCCCGCCCCTCCCGGGAACGGCATCTCCTCAAAGGCCGTCATAGACAAGTCTTGCCGGTCGGTGCCGTTTGTTATAGATCCACCCTTGGCTCGTCGACCGTATTTGTGGCTAATATGGGCATCATGCGTCGCAGAAGCCATCTTTCGCCCTACCTTTCCGGCCTGTTGACGGCGGTCCTCTTGTCCGGCTGCGCGCCGACTCTGCAGGTGCATGGCAACGAGCTGGATCCGGAGCTGCTGGCGGAGATTCGCGCCGGCGAGAGTTCCCGTGACGACGTGATCGATCTCTTGGGCTCTCCCTCCAGCGTTGCCATGTTCGACGGCGAGTCCTGGTTTTACGTCAGCGAGCGCACGGAGAAGACGGCGTTCTTCTCCCCCGAGATCAAGGAGCGCAAGGTCGTCGTCTTCCGTTTCGACGAAGATGGCGTCGTCAGCGACATCGACTCGCGCGGCTTGGACAGTGCCCGAGCCATCCAACCCGTCGATCGCGAAACGCCGACCGCCGGCAACGAGGTGACGATCCTCGAGCAGCTCATCGGCAATTTCGGCCGCTACAACACGGACGACGACGAATAGGCCGCCCCCCGCGCCTGAACCCTGAATAAACCCTGTATAGAAGAAGCCCCGAGGTCTCCCCCGGGGCTTCGTCGGTGTTAAAGGGCTTTGCCAGACCGCGGCGTCAGCCGCCGAAGGAGGCGATGATCGCCAGCAGCAGAATGGCGAAGATGTTGATGATCTTGATCATCGGGTTGATGGCGGGGCCGGCCGTGTCCTTATAGGGGTCGCCGACGGTGTCGCCGGTGACCGCGGCCTTGTGGGCCTCGGAACCCTTGCCGCCGAGATTGCCGTCTTCAATGTACTTCTTGGCATTGTCCCAGGCGCCGCCGCCGGAGGTCATCGAGATGGCGACGAAGATGCCGGTGACGATGGTGCCGAGAAGCATCGCGCCAATCGCCGCGAAGGCGGCGGCCTGGCCGCCGATCACGGAGATCACGATATACATGACCGCGGGCGCCAGAATGGGCAGCAGCGAGGGCACGATCATCTCCTTGATCGCGGTCTTGGTGAGCATGTCCACGCAGGTTGCGTAGTCAGGCTTTGCCTTGCCCTCCATGATGCCCGGGATCTCCTTGAACTGGCGCCGGATCTCGACGACCAGCTCGCTGCCCGCGCGGCCCACGGCCCGCATGCCCATGGAACCGAACAGATAGGGCAGCATGCCGCCGATGAAGAGCCCGATCACGACATACGGATCCTGCAACTGGAAATTCACCGCGAGATCCGGGAAGTAGTAGCCGAGATCCTCGGTATACGCGGCGAACAGGACCAGGGCGGCGAGGCCGGCCGATCCGATGGCGTAGCCCTTGGTGACGGCCTTGGTGGTGTTGCCGACCGCGTCGAGGGCGTCGGTGGTGTTGCGCACATCGTCCGGCAGTTCCGCCATCTCGGCGATGCCGCCGGCATTGTCCGTCACCGGGCCGTAGGCGTCGAGCGCGACGACGATGCCCGCCAGGGCCAGCATGGTGGTGGCCGCGATCGAGATGCCGTAGAGGCCCGCCATCAGGAAGGAGAAGACGATGCCCGCGCAGATCACGATGACCGGCATCGCGGTCGCCTCCATCGACACCGCCAAGCCCTGAATGATGTTCGTGGCATGGCCGGTCTCGGAGGACTGGGCGACGCTGTGCACGGGGCGATGGTCGGTTCCGGTGTAGTACTCGGTGATCCAGACGATCAGCCCGGTGACGACCAGCCCGGTAAAGGCGCAAGCTATCAAGCCGCCGCCGTTCACGGTACGGTCGCCCATCTGATAGTCGGTGCCGAAGCCGAGCATCATCGCCGTGACGACGAGGATGAGGGCGCCGGAAATGACGGCGCTGCCAATGAAGCCCTTGTACAGGGCGCCCATGATGTTCTGGCCGCCGCCGAGGCGCACGAAGAAGGTGGCCACGACCGAGCCGATGATGCAGGCCGCGCCGATCACCAGCGGATAGAGCATCATCATCTCTTGATCCGCGCCGGCGAAGAAGATCGCGCCCAGCAACATCGTCGCGACGACGGTCACCGCGTAGGTTTCGAAAAGGTCCGCGGCCATGCCCGCGCAGTCGCCGACATTGTCGCCGACATTGTCGGCGATGACGCCGGGGTTGCGCGGATCGTCCTCGGGAATGCCGGCTTCGATCTTGCCGACGAGGTCGGCACCGACGTCGGCCCCCTTGGTGAAGATGCCGCCGCCCAACCGGGCGAAGATGGAGATCAGCGACGCGCCGAAGCCGAGGGCGACGAGCGCTTCAAGGATGTGCCGGAGCTCCTGCTCCACGGTCGGATCAAAGATGCCGCGCAGGATCAGGTAGTAGCCGGCGACGCCCAGCAGGGCCAGGCCGACGACCAGGAAGCCGGTGATGGCGCCGGATTTGAAGGCGATCTGCAGCGCCGCGTCGAGACCTTTTGCGCGGGCCGCCTCCGCCGTTCGGACATTGGCGCGGACGGAGACGTTCATTCCGATATAACCAGCGGCGCCGGAGAAGATCGCGCCGATGAAATACCCGATCGCCACCGGAAGGCCGAGCAACAGGCCGAGCGCGATACCGATGACGGCGCCGACAATGGCGATCGTGCGGTACTGACGGTTGAGATAGGCTTTCGCCCCCTCCCGAACCGCGCCGGAGATTTCCTGCATGCGCTCGCTGCCGGCGGGCGCCTTGTTAATCGAGGAGATCGCGTAGCCGCCATAGGCCAGCGCTAACGCCCCGCATGCGATCGTAAGACCGTAGGCTAAGAACATAACCTTTTCCCTTGAAGTCGTTGGAACGCTCCGCCCTGAGAATCGGGCATGATTCGGACCGCTTTTCGGCCCTTATACATTGAATGCTCAGAAAGACGCCGGGAAGATGCCAGAACCGATTCGAATATGCAACCGAGGAGTTTCCTTGGTTTTTAAGGGGATTGAGCGCTTCCGGGGGCCTCCGACAGGGGCTGCGGAAAGCGGTGGGCCGACCCCGTCACGGGCACTCGACTCCGGCGCCTATAACTTTAAGTCACCCACCGTCCCGAACCCCCGCGGGGTCAGAAGAACGGCAGGCGGTCCGAGCGGGCGTCGCTTTTCCCACCGGCGCACATGGAAACGGCCCGGCGAATCGGCCGCCGGGCCGTTGCGGCGAATACTTGGCCGAGCTCAGCCGTGGATGCGTTCGTACTTCGCCTGAAGCTCTTCCGGACTCTCCTTGCGGTCGGGGTCCGGGACGCAGGCGTCCACGGGGCAGACCAGCGCGCATTGGGGCTCGTCATGGGCACCGACGCATTCCGTACAGAGGTCGGGGGCGATGACGTAGATCGAATCACCCTCACTGATCGCTTCGTTGGGGCACTCCTCGCGGCAGGCGTCGCAGTTGGTGCAGTCGTCATTGATCAACAAGGCCATGCTCTTGAACTCCTTCCTAGACCTTTTATCACTGTTCTTTCGGAACTTTTCGGCCGAGTGCCCATGCCGTACTCGAAACCCCGCCGAGCTCGCATTGGCGTCGAATCAGCTATCAATATATACGCCCAATCGGAACGCCGATCAACGATCACGATAGTAAACGCAAAGCATTTGCATTTGAAGATCCAAGAAAACCGCATAGTTTTTCCGGTTTTCGTTTCTACATAAATTCAAATTAAGAGTATTGCGCGTCAGAATTGCTTGGGCAGCGCGAAAAACGATCCTGTTTCGCGCCCGGCCATCACGCCACAAGCGGCCGGCGGCTGGATGGTTTGACCTGCGATCCCCCCGGGGATAGGCTCGCCGGTATAGGACGCGCAGTAACTTCGCGCGGAGCAAGGAATTGGGACGGATCCGCATCGGAAATGTGTTTGGGCCGGTGCCGTCGCGGCGGCTCGGGCGGTCCCTGGGGCTCGACCTGGTTCCCCTGAAGGCCTGCAGCTACGACTGCATCTACTGCCAGCTTGGAGGCACGACGAACAGAACCGTCGAACGACGGGAATATGTTCCCATGACCGACGTTTTGATCGAGGTCGAGGAACGGCTGGCCACGGGAGTCGCCGTCGACCACATTACCCTGTCCGGTTCGGGGGAGCCCACCCTGCATTCCCATTGCGGCGACATCATCCGCACCGTGAAAACCCTGACCGAGGCACCGGTCGCCGTTCTGACCAACGGCTCGCTCCTCTGGGACCCCACGGTCAGGGATGAGTTGAGCGCGGCGGATATCGTCATCCCCTCGCTCGATGCCGGCGACGCCGCCAGCTTCAAGCGGGTCAACCGTCCCCATCCTTCGCTGACGTTCGAACGGGTGGTCGACGGCTTGCGGCGCTTTGGCGAGGAGTACCCGGGACAGATCTGGATCGAAATTCTACTAGTAGAGGGAGTGACCGCCGACAGCGAGGAGGCGTCGAAGATCGCGAGCCATCTGCGCGACATTCGGGCCGATCGCATCCAGCTCGGCACCGTGGCGCGGCCGCCCGCCGAGTATGGCGCACGGGCCGCCCCGCTCTCCCGTTTGCAGGAGCTGGCGGAGCTGTTCGGAGAGTCCGCCGAGGTCGTCTACGGTTTTGGCGGAACACTCCATGAGCACGAGTATATGGGAAAGCGCGAGCGCGTCGTGGCCCTGCTGCAGCGGCGGCCCTGCACGTTGGAGGACGTTTCCGCGGCTTTCGAGATGAACATCAACGAAGCGGCGAAGCTTCTTGACCGGCTGGTCGCGGACGGCCTGGTTCACACGCAGTGGCGCGAGAAACACCGCTTCTTCGTCAGCCCAGGTTTGTAAAAGCGAGCCGCCGACAGCCGGCGGCCAAACCAGCTAAACACTCAGCGAGGAGAAACGTTCCATGTCCGCCCCGGAAATCGTGATCACGGTGCTGTTCAACGATGTCGCACAGGACCCGCGACTCCAGACGGCGCACGGCATGGCCTGCCTGATCGAGGGCGCCGGGCGGACGATTCTTTTCGACACCGGGGGCGATGGCCACATCCTGCTCGACAACATGAAAGCGCTGGGGAAGGACCCGGCGCAAGTCGACTGCATCGTTATCTCGCATATGCATTGGGACCATTCGGGAGGGCTGTTCACCTTTCTGAGACAGGCGGGAGAGGTCGAAGTCTTCATGCCCAAGGCGATCTCCAGGGACTTCCGCGATCACGCGGCGATGCTCGGCGCCCGGGTCATCGTGGTCGACGAGCCGGTCACGGTCGCCGCCGACGTGCATTCGACCGGCCAGATGGGCGGCTCCGGCCTGGCCGAGGAGCGCAAGGAGCAGGCGCTGGTGATCGACGCCGAGGAAGGACCGGTGGTGGTTACCGGATGCGCCCATCCCAGCGTCTTCAACATCGTGAAGAAGGCCAACGAGATCGTGCCGGGCGAGATCCACGCCGTCCTCGGCGGCTTCCACCTCAAGGACTCCAAGGACATGGTGGTCCAGGAGGTGATCCGCGAGCTGAAGGGGTTGGGCGTCGGCCATATGGGGCCGTCGCACTGCACGGGCGATCCCCATGTCAAAGAGTTTCGCCAGGCCTGGCGCGACGGGTTCCTCGAATTCGGATGCGGGGCGACGGTCCGCCTGCACGCGAAG
>JANQJG010000122.1 GCA_028281785.1 Rhodospirillales bacterium | reverse complement strand
AGCACGGCGATACGCCGGAGCAACGTCGCCACCGCGCGGCGCCTCTCATCGACCTGCCAACCGTGCAGCCGGATAAGGCTGTCCAAATCCCGGGTCAGGACTCATTCCCCTTCTCAGCGGGTGGCCCTGGCGTCTCGGGGGGAGCGTCCGCCCCTTGGCCCAGCACCTCCGCGAGACGCCGGTAGCCGTCGGCAAGGTCCGTCTTGTCCGATTTCTCCTGGGCGAGGAAGCCTTCCAGCTGGGGATAGTAGCGGATGGCTTCATCGACGTTGGGATCGGTGCCCTGGCGATAGGCGCCGAGGCGGATCAGCTCGGCCATGTCCTCGTAAGCCGCCAGGAGCCGGCGGGCACGGTCCACCAGCGTATTTTCCTCGGCCGAATTGCAGGCCGGCATGGTTCGCGACACGCTGCGCAGAACATTGATCGGCGGGTAGCGGCCACGCTCGGCGATGGCGCGGTCGAGAACGATGTGGCCGTCGAGGATGCCGCGCACCGCGTCGGACACCGGCTCGTTATGGTCGTCGCCTTCGACCAGAACCGTGAACAAGCCGGTGATGCTGCCATGATCCCGTTCGCCGGGGCCGGCCCGCTCCAAGAGGCTGGGCAGTTCGGCGAACACCGACGGCGTGTAGCCCTTGCTCGCCGGGGGCTCGCCCACCGACAGGCTGATCTCGCGCTGCGCCATGGCGAAGCGGGTGACGCTGTCCATCAGGCAAAGCACGTCCCGGCCCTGGTCGCGGAAGTACTCGGCCACCGCAAGCGTCACATAGGCCGCCTGCCGGCGCATCAGGGGCGGTTCGTCCGATGTCGCGACGACCACGACACTGCGCGCAAGCCCCTCTTCCCCGAGATCGTCCTCGATGAATTCCCGGGCTTCGCGGCCGCGCTCTCCGATCAGGCCGATGACGCTGACCTCGGCATCCGTGTGCCGAGCCATCATCGACAGAAGAGTCGACTTGCCGACACCAGACGCGGAGAAAATTCCCATGCGCTGACCTCGACAGCAGGTCAGGAAAGTGTTGATCGCGCGCACGCCCAGATCGATCTTTCCGCCGACACGCTGCCGGGCATGGGCCGGCGGCGGCCGATTGCGCATGGGATAGGCGATGGCGCCCGTCGGGATAGGGCCACGGCCGTCCACGGCCTCGCCAAAGCCGTTGATGACCCGCCCGAGCCAGCCCGAGGTCGGATAGATGGCCGGCTCGACGGATCCGACCTCGGCCTCGCATCCGGCGCCGATCCCTTCGAGCGAACCGAACGGCATTACAAGCGCTTGTCCGCCGCGAAAACCAATGACCTCGGCGGTCACCCGGCGCCCGTCGCGGCCGATCAGGCGGCAGTGATCCCCGACGGACAGCCCGCCCTCAACCCCCCCGACTTCGACCAGCAGCCCTACAACCGACGTGACGCGCCCGAAGACGCGCCGTCCGGGCAATCTCTCTATCTCTTTGATAATATTATCGAAATAGACGGCCACGATGGACTTGCCTGACGCATGGGCGCCGTTGGGTCGGGAGGCGACGGCCACCCGGAATTACCTCTTATGGTCAATCTGACGGCCAGTCAATTAAGCTTTCGTAAACAGCGCGACTCGCGCATTTTATTGACATGAAAAGGAAACTTGCGCGAAGTGCTTCTAAATCGTATGGTTAAGATTAGTTAATGACCACTCCCGAAAGGGGTAACCCATGCGCATACTGCTTGTTGAGGACGACCCGACCACGTCTCAGAGCGTCACGCTTATGCTGCAGTCGGCCGACATGGTAGTCGACTCGACCGATCTCGGAGAAGATGGCCTCGAGATCGGCAAGCTCTATGACTACGATCTCATCATCCTCGACCTCATGCTGCCGGACATGGATGGGCTTGAGGTCCTACGCCGTCTTCGGCAGGCGCGTGTGCGCACCCCGGTCCTGATCCTATCGGGCCTGACGGAGGCCGAGATGAAGGTGAAGGGCTTGGGCACCGGCGCCGACGACTATCTCACCAAACCCTTCGTTCGAGACGAGCTGGTCGCGCGCATCCACGCCATCGTTCGCCGCTCGAAGGGGCATGCGGATTCCATCATTCGCACCGGCCGCCTCAGCGTCAATCTGGACGCCCAGACGGTCGAGGTGGACTCGCAGCCCATTCATCTGACCGGGAAGGAGTACGGGATCCTCGAACTCCTCAGCCTCCGCAAGGGGACAACCCTGACCAAGGAGATGTTTCTCAACCATCTCTATGGCGGGCTGGACGAGCCGGAACTGAAGATCATCGACGTCTTCATCTGCAAGCTGCGCAAGAAGCTGATGGCCGCCACCGACGGTGACAGCTACATCGAAACCGTGTGGGGCCGGGGCTATGTCCTGCGCGATCCTCAGCAAGAACCGGCCGTGGTCGAGGCCTGATAGCTGATCGTTAAAAAGTCCCGAGTCCCCATTTCACCTTGTACACATTGAAAAAAAGTACACTGAGCGAAGCGAAGGACTTTTTTTCACGGAGAATTCTCTAGGACCGGGCCCGAAGGCGAAAGACCCGGTCCACCATTCGGCCGGCCTCAATGGGTTCAATGGGCCCTTCGTCTTTCGGCGGGCCGCCGCCGTCGTCCACTCCCGTCGGTATCAGACGATCGATGACGCCGACGATCTCGTCCACGGCGAGGCCGACGCGCCGTCCCTTGTCTTCCAGGATAACAACGGAACGGCGCCCGGTGCGCGGCAACACGCGGGCGGCGTCGAACGGAACGAGCGGGAGACGCCAGCCGCGAACCTTGGCAATGGGGCGGTTGCCCGAACGGTCCACCGCGGCCATGTCCACCAGATCCAGCCAAGCGACCGATCCAACCGGCACGGCCTTGAGACCCTCGGGCGCAACCCGAAACAGAAGATATCGGCTGGATCGCGAGGCGCTCTCCGGCACTTTTGTTTGCGGTTCCGTCGAGAGGCGGTGCTCGGGATTCTCGATCGGGGCCGCCGAAGAAGCCGATGGTGACGCCACGGTCGTCGCGTCCGGCGCCGTCTCCCCGGCGTCCGGGGGCGGGACGTCCCGCACGGACGCCCAACCCTCCGTGCCCATGCCGGCCGAAACCGGCTCGCCCGGCGGCTCGGCCTCGCCGTCGCCCTGGGCATTGAGGAGCCGATCCACGGCGTCCAAAAGCACTGAGTCCTCTCCCTCCGGCTCGACGCCGTTTTGGGCAACGCCGTTGACCAGCTGGCGCAGGCGGGACAAGGTCCCGAGAACCAGGGTCGTGGTGCCGGGGTTCGGCGCGACGCGGCCTTCCTGAATGGACTCAAGCAGAGTGGCCAAGGATGTAACCACCGAGGCGATCCGCGGAAGGCTCAGGAACGCGCAGGCTCCTTTGGTCGTGCGCACGAGGTCGAGAAGCTTTCCCAGGCTTTCCGGATTTGATGGATCTCTGCGCAGATCGCGCCGCAAGCTCTCCATCGCCTCAAGGTCGGAGGAAGCTTTCTCGACGAATTCCTTGAGCAGGTCGTCCAACTCGACAGGATCGTCCATTCCAGCGTTCCTTCTCGTCTAGATCGCCACAGCGGGGATCAATGACGCCATTGTCACCTCGTCACCGTCGACCGCACCGACTTTGATGGCGGCTCCAAGGCCGGTCGCCAGGCACACGGCAAGATAGGCGGGCGCGCTTCGCGCCGAGAGGTCGTCCCATTCGACGTGGGAGGTCAAGACCGCCTCGATTTCGTCCCTCAACTTTGCCCCTTGACCGGCACCACGAACCGAAACCGCTACACCATCGGTCTCCGTCTTCAAGCGGATGGTCAGCAGCCCGCCCCGCGGCAGGGACTCGCGCACCACGATCGCGAGGTTGAGAATGAGCTTGAAGCCCGTCGCCGGCAGCCGCGCCTCGGACTCCGGATCCAGCGGCCAGTCGAGTTCCAGCCTGCTATCGACGAGGAAGTCGGCGAGAACGCTTCGAGCGGTTTCGGGCTTGAGAGCGCCCCCACCGCCGAGCCCAAAAGCGATGCGGTAGAAAGCCAGGCGCCGCGACACCTCGCGCGCGCTCCGCGCCACCAGGCCCATCGCATCCTCCGGCAATCCGGCTTCTTCCTCCAGCAACTCGAAACCCGTGTTAATGGCGCCCACAGGCCCGATCAGGTCATGACACAATCGGGAGCACAAAAGCTGCGCGACCCTGAGGTCCACTAACATGTCGTCTTTCCTCCGGGTAGAAGACCCCGATCCCAGCAGCGGCTCTTCAAGCCCATGGCCGGGTGCCTTTCAGCACCCGACCACACAATCCACGCCTCCCAGGAAGAGCCCTCGGAGAGACGGCCGGGGATGGGTCGAGTTGTTTCGGGGAGCCAATAGCAGAAGCCGGTCATGCAACTCAACATACCGTTCGCGGCTGCTGGTGTCATGCCCGTCGAACCGTCCGCGGCAGCCGAAAGCCATGCTGAGCCCTTGCCTTTCCGGGTTGGAAGCGCGAAGAAAGGTCCATGACCCGTTCTCATCCATCCCCTCCGCGCCTGCGTCCGGCAGCACTCGTCTACGCGCTGGGCGGGTCGCCCGGCGCGTTGCTCGCCCGTTTCGCCCGGGATCTCCAAGGGCGCGGCTGGCGGGTCGGCGGGTTGGTGCAGGAGATCCATCGCGACGCCGAGGGCTATAAGCAGGAAATCGTCGGTGTCGAGCTCGACACCGGCCGACGCCTGCGCCTCGCCAAGTATCGGGGCGACCGGCGGGTCGAAGCCGAATGCGGCTTCGACGACGCCGCCCTGGCCGAGGCCACGGGAGCCGTAAGGCGGGCCGTTGCCGAGAAAGCGGACATTATCCTCATCGAGAAGTTCAGCCGCCGGGAGCGCGAGGGCCAGGGCCTGTTCGACGAGATCCTGAGCGCGATGGCCGAGGGCATCCCCACCGTGACCGCGGTCGCCGGAAGCGCGGTCGAGGATTGGACGCGTTTCACCGGCGGGTTGAGCGTTCTGCTCCCGCCCGAACTGCCGGCGCTCTGGCGATGGTGGGGCCCCCACAGACTCTACCAGGACCTCGTGCTCGGCGTAGGGGAAGGAACGGCCCACCGCGTGGTGATCGGCTTCAATTTCGTGCTCGTGGAGGGCCCGGAGGGCTGCGGGCTGGCCCAAACCCCCAGCCGCGGCGCGGCCGGCTGTCGGGACATCCCCGATGCCGACAGGCTTGCCGGACGGTCCCTCGCGGAGCTCGCCCGACGGGTTCATTCCTGGAACCCGGTGGAGGCGGCGATCGGGCTCGCCGCCCTCAACGCCCATTACAATCGATTTGATCTCGAGGCCGACCCGGGCAACGGCCTGGACGCCTTCGCCCGCGAGCCCGGCCCGGTCACCGTGATCGGCCGCTTTCCCGGGCTCGCCAAGCGGTTCGCCGACGTCCGGGTCATCGAACGCGAACCTGGCGAGGACGAGTTTCCCGCCACCGCCGCCGATTGGCTGCTGCCCGAGAGCGAGCGGACCGTCGTCACGGCCTCGGCCATGATCGACCACAGTCTGCCCGGCCTGCTCGCCGCGCGCCGCGAGGGCGATCTCGCCATGGTCGGGCCGAGCACGCCGCTGACGCCCCGGCTGCATGATTATGGCATCGACCTCCTGGCGGGCATGATTGTCGAGGACGTCGAGGGCGCGGCGCGCGCGGTGGCGGAGGGCGGCGCGGTCGGGGGGCTCAAGCCCCATGCCCGCATGGTGACGCTGACGGCCGTCTGACAGCCAGAACCGTGACCGTTCAAACTGGTGGCATGCCCCCTTGCATGTTCGTGGAGGCGGATAGGAGCCGATTTCACCGAAACTCGCCCCGGAAGGCCGAGTGCTACTCTGTCACCGTCCTATTTCAGGCCGGATTTCACTAGTCTTTCCGCCTCCGCCAGATCCTCCGGGCGATTGACGTTGAAGAAGGGGTCCACCGGTTCGCTTGGATACTCAACGGTCGCGACGCGGAATCGAGCCAGCCACCGATCGGCCCGGCGCAGGCCCTCCTCGACCATCGACTTGCGCAACGAAAAGCGTGCCGCCACCGGCCAGAGAGCGATGACGGGATGAACGCGGCCGCCCGATGCGGCGCAGGCGACCTCCGCCCCGGCGTCCTCAAGGGCCGCGCCAAGCCGCTTGACGAGATCCGAGGGCAGGAAAGGCGTGTCCGTCGGAACGGATACAACCCCGTCGGCCGCCGGATGACGCTCGGCCACCCAATCCAATCCCGACAAAAGCCCCGCCAGAGGCCCCGCGAAGGGTTCGATGCCGCCGCCGCCCGTATCGTCGCCGACCACCGGCAGGCCGAAGATGGCAAACCGGCTCGTGTCCCCACCCGCGTTCAGCACCAATGTCCCGACCTGCGGCCGCACCCTGTCGATCACATGCGCCAGTAAGGGTCGGCCGCCAAGCGCAAGCAGGGATTTCTCGACGCCGCCCATGCGCCGCCCCTGGCCGCCCGCCAGAAGCAGGGCGACGAGGCGGGACTTTTCCCTACCCGTCGGCTTGTCACCGTTCACGGTTCAACCCTCCTCGGCGCTCAATATCCAGGGCGCGCCGCCTGGGGGCAAGTCCTGGACGGATCGCCTTTGTTGCAGGCGGAGACGTTGATCACCAAATGGCATCTTGCAAAAACCTGCATAGATATGTGTGAATATGTGTCGATTCGGGAAATCTGGACAAGACAGCCCGATGACGACAGGGAAGAGCCTGCGGGATCATCGACCATGACCGATTTCGGAGCCGCGTTCGCGGCCGCCTTCCGGCTTGTCGTGACCCTTGACGCGAATCTCGTCGAGATCGTGCTGCTCTCCCTGCGGGTAAGCCTCGGTGCCGTGGCCATCGCGACGCTGATCGGCATGCCGCTGGGCGCCATCGTCGCCCTTTTCCGTTTTCCCGGCCGGACCGGTGCCGTGGTGGTGCTCAACGCACTGATGGGACTCCCTCCCGTCGTCGTCGGTCTGATCGTCTATCTGCTGCTTTCGCGCGCCGGGCCGTTGGGCGTGCTCGGGCTTTTGTTCACGCCGACTGCGATGGTCATTGCCCAGGTGATTCTGGTGACGCCGATCATCGCCGCGCTCACCCGCCAAGTCATCGACGACCTTTGGGGCGAGTATGCCGAGCAGTTGCGCTCGCTCGGCGCCGGCCCCGCCCAGGCGCTGCCCACCCTTCTTTGGGACGGGCGGTTCACGCTGCTGATCGCGGTGCTTGCGGGTTTCGGGCGGGCCAGCGCCGAGGTCGGCGCGGTAATGATCGTCGGCGGCAACATCGACCACGTCACCCGGGTGATGACCACGGCGATCGCGCTCGAGGTCAGCAAGGGCGATCTTGCCCTGGCACTTGGGCTCGGCCTCATTCTCATCGCGCTCTCCCTGGGGATCAACGGCACCGCCTATGTCCTCAAGGGAGCCGCGCAATGGAGGTCGGTGTGAACTTCGTTGGCACCGCCCCCCGCGCCCGCAGCGCCAAGGCCTCCATCCTGCCCCTTGAGCTCAAGGGCGTCTCTTTTTCGGTGGCGGGCGAACGGCTCATCGGCGAGATCTTCTGCCGGCTGGAGTCCGGCACCCGTACCGTCATCCTCGGTCCGAACGGCGCCGGGAAAAGCTTGTTGCTCAGACTCTGCCACGGGCTGCTTCAACCCAGCAGCGGCGAGGTTTTCTGGCGCGGCGCCGACGGCCTCGACCCCACGCGCTGCCAAGCCATGGTCTTTCAGCGCCCGGTCATGCTGCGGCGCTCGGCGGCGGCCAATGTGGACTACGCCCTGGCACTTCGCAAAATCCCCCGCAGCGAGCGTGGAGACATCGTCCGCGAGGTTCTTGACCAAACCGGATTGGCGCGGTTCGCCGGCCAGGCCGCGCGCACGCTCTCTTTCGGCGAGCAACAAAAGCTGGCTTTGGCCCGGGCCTGGGCGCTCAAGCCCCAGGTTCTGTTCCTGGACGAGCCGACGGCGAGCCTGGACCCGGCGGCGACCCGAGCGGTCGAGCAAATCGTCGCCGCCATTCACGCGGCCGGCACCAAGATCATCATGACCACCCACGATCTCGGCCAGGCGCGACGGCTCGCCGACGAAATCCTGTTCCTGCACAAGGGCCGGCTCATCGAGCGCGGCCCCGCCGAGCGTTTCTTTACCGCCCCCGAAACGGCCGCCGCCCGCGCCTTCATCAGCGGCGAACTGCTGTGGTGAGGGGTCTTCGTTAAATCGCCACGAACCAAGGGAGGGTATTGAAGATGTTGAAAGCACTGACTCGTATGGTTGTCGCCGCGGCGTTCGTAATAAGCGCCGGCTCGAGCTTGGCCGCCGATTCTTTCATCACCGTGGCGTCGACCACCTCGACCGCCAATTCCGGCCTGTTCGACGACGTTCTCCCGCTATTCCAGAAGAAAACCGGGATCGAGGTGCGGGTCGTGGCCGTCGGCACCGGTCAGGCGCTCAAGCTGGCCCGCAACGGCGACGCCGACGTCCTGTTCGTGCACCACAAACCGTCGGAGGAGGCCTTCGTCGCCGACGGCTTCGGGATCGAACGGTTCGACGTGATGTACAATGATTTCGTGATCGTCGGCCCGATGGCGGATCCCGCGGGCGTCGCCGGCATGAGGGAGGCCGCCGCGGCGCTTGAGAAAGTCGCCGGCGCCCAGGCGCCGTTCGCCTCGCGCGGCGACGACAGCGGAACGCATAAGAAGGAGCTGGGTCTCTGGAAGACCGCCGGGGTCGATGTCACCGCCCAGTCCGGCACATGGTATCGCGAGACCGGCTCCGGCATGGGCGCGACGCTCAACACCGGGATCGGCATGGACGCCTATATCCTCACCGATCGCGGGACCTGGCTGAGCTTCAAGAATCGCGGCGACCACAAGGTGCTGGTCGAGGGCGACCCGGTCCTGTTCAACCAGTACGGCGTGATCCTGGTCAATCCCGAGAAGCACCCGCATGTGAAGGCCGAGCTCGGCCAGAAGTTCATTGACTGGGTGATCTCGGCCGAAGGCCAGAAGGCGATTGGTGCCTTCAAGATCAACGGCGAGCAGCTGTTCACGCCCAACGCCAGCAAAGGCGGCGCCTGATACCGCGCCGCCACAGTCTCTGGTCACCAGGGTCTTCCACTTGGCAACGGGCGCCCGGCTCGCGTAGTCTGCGGCGCCCGCCAAAGCTGAATGGAGGATTCGGGGCTTGAAGATCGGATTCATCGGCACCGGAAACATCGCCAGCGCGGTGGTCGAGGGCCTGTGCACGGCCGAGCCCAGGCCCGAGCGTATCGTGCTGTCACCGCGCAACGCGGAGAAGGCAGCTGCCTTGGCTGCCCAATTCACCGAGGCCGAGGTCGCGACCGACAACCAAGGGGTGGTGGACGCCTGCGACTGGGTGATGCTGGCGGTGCGCCCGCCGGTCGCCCAGGAGGTGCTCTCCGCACTCCGCTTCCGACCGGGGCAAACCATCGTCAGCCTGATCGCCGCGGTCTCCCTGGACGAGTTGAAGGCCCTGGTGGCGCCGGCCGACACCATCATCCGCGCGGTGCCGCTGCCCGCCGTCGCCAACCATGTCGGGCCGACCGCGATCTTCCCAGCCCATGCCGAGGTCGAGGCCCTGTTCAATCGCATCGGCGTGGCCGTCGCGGTGGACGACGAGTATCGGTACAACGCGCTGTGCGCGGTCACGGCAACCGCTGCCGCGCAATACGCGCTTCTCGGCCGCATGGCCGACTGGCTGGCCGCGAAAGGCGTGGACGGGCAGGATGCCGCGCGATATCTGGCCGCCATGGGCCAGGCTCTGGCCGCAGATGCGGCGGCCAAGATCGATCACGGCTTCGACGTCCTGATCGACGAGGTCTCGACGCCGGGCGGCATGAACGAGCAGATCCTGAAGACGTTCCGCGAAGCCGGCTGGTTCGAGCCCCTGGAGCCGGCGCTGGAAGCCATTCTCGATCGGCATGAGGGCAAGGCGTGAAACGGGCGCTTGCCCTCCGCCATGTCCCGTTCGAGGACCTCGGCTGCTTCGAACAGGTTCTCGCGAACCGCGGCTTCGACGTGGCGTATCTGGAAGCGCCGCAGGACGATCTCTCGGCGCTCTCGCGGACTCCGCCGGATCTGTTGGTGGTGCTCGGCGGTCCGATCGGCGTGTACGACACCGGGGACTATCCATTCCTTGCCGAGGAAATCCGGCTGCTCGAAGGGCGCTTGAGTCAGCGACTGCCGACCCTGGGCCTTTGCCTGGGCGCACAGCTCATGGCGCGGGCCCTGGGTGCCCGGGTCTACCCGACGGGCGGCAAGGAGATCGGATGGGCGCCGGTGCGCCTGACCGATGCCGGCCGCGCCTCCTGCCTAGCCCCCCTGGCGGAGGATGGCGTCGCCGTCCTGCACTGGCACGGCGATACCTTCGACCTGCCCGAAGGCGCCACTCGCCTAGCCTCCACTGATTTCTGCGAAAACCAAGCCTTCAGCTTCGGCCCCGAGGCACTGGCCCTGCAGTTCCATCTCGAAGCGACGGCCTCGGGACTCGAATCCTGGTTCGTCGGCCATACCTGCGAGATCGCGGCGACCCCCGGTATTTCCGTCGCCGAGCTGAGGTCCGACACCGTGCGCCATGCCGAGCGGACCCAGGCCATCGGCGCCGCCTGCCTGGAGACCTGGTTGACCGCGAACGGTTTCTGAACGGGGCGGGCGTCCGCGGCGCCATCAGAATTGATTCCATTTGGCCCTGTAATGCTCTAGAAAGACGCGAAGATAAGGAGTGGGTATATCCCGCCTCGCGCCGGCGTCTTGAGATGACGGACGGCGTCATTCCGCAAACGAGGTGAGAAGAGCAAGGCGGCCGAACCTCGGCCCTAAACGCAAAAGTGCACCGGAACGGTATGAAGAAAATGAAAAACGTCATACGGAATGCCAGTATCGCGGTCCTGTTGATCCTGACCGGAACGGCCAGCGCCTCGGCCAAGGAGACGATCACGGTTACGGATCTCGTAGGCCGAAACGTTACCGTTTCGGCCCCCGCGGAACGCGTCGTCGTCACCTTCAACGTCGAGGAATACCTCGCCGTCGCCGGGCCCGAGGCCCTGCCCCGGCTCGTGGGATGGAGCCGGAACTACTGGCAGGGGCGGCGCGAATGGATCTGGAAAAGATATCTGGAGTCGCTGCCGGAGGTCGAGGATTTGGCCGATGTCGGCTATGTCGCCAAGAAGACCTTCAGCGCGGAGAAGGTTATCTCGCTGGCGCCCGACCTGGTGATCATGTACCGCGACTATGTGCGCCAGGCCGACACCGAGGTCAAACGGTTCGAGGCCGCTGGGATCCCGGTAATCTTCGTCGACTACCACACCGGCACAGTGGAAAGCCATGTCGCCAGCACCCTCCTCCTCGGCCGCGTGCTGGGGAAGGAGGCCCGGGCCCGGGAACTGGCCGATCTCTACCGCTCGCGGGTTGCGGCCATCACCGAACGGGTGGCCGAGATCGATCCCCGTGAAAGGCCCAAGGTGTATGTCGAAGGGGGCTTCAAGGGCCCCGGCGAATTCGGCAACAGCTATGGCGACATCATGTGGGGTGCGCTCATCAAGCAAGCCGGGGGGCACAACATCGCGGAGGGCGTGATCGAACGCTGGGGGCCGATCAGCCCCGAGCTGGTGATCGCCGAGGATCCCGACATCATAATCATCACCGGCTCCTACTGGCCGAAGAACCCCACATCGATGAAGCTCGGCTACTACGCGGATGCCCTGGAGTCGCAGGAAAGCCTGGCCGCCTTTACGAAACGGCCCGGTTGGGATCGGCTGAAGGCCGTGCGCAACGGCCGCGTCTACGCCATCCATCATGGGCTGTCGCGCCACATCTACGATTTCGTGGCACTCGAATTCTTCGCCAAGATCTTCCACCCCGACCGTTTCGAGGATCTCGACCCCGAGCGCAGCTTCCGCGATTTCCACGACGCCTATCTGCCCGTCGAGTTCGGCGGGCTGTGGATGATGAAGCTGGCGACGGAGGAGGCGCCGATCCGGTGAACCCGCCCGACACGTCGTCCGCCCTCCCCTTCGACCGGCCCGTCGACCCGGACGGTTCGGAGCGGGCCCGATCGCTTTACCGCTCGATCGTCGCCCACAGGACGCGGACGCTTTTGCTGCTCGCGGCGGCCTGTGTCCTCACGACGATCATCGACATTTCGGTCGGCCCGTCCGGGCTGACGCTCGGAGAGATCGTGGAGGCCCTTTTCGCCCCCGCCGACGCCAGCCCAGCCGCCCAGGTGATCCTGTGGGATCTGCGCCTGCCGACCGCCCTGCTGGCGCTGGCCGTCGGCGCCGCCCTGGGGATCGCCGGGGCCGAGATGCAGACGATTCTCGCCAACCCGCTGGCCAGCCCGTACACCCTGGGCGTCTCGGCCGGCGCGGGCTTCGGCGCGGCGCTGGCGATCGTGCTGGGTGTCGGGGTGCTGCCCTTTGCAGGCGAGTATCTGGTCCCGGTCAACGCCTTCGCCTTCGCGCTGCTCACCTGCTTGGCGATCTATTTCCTGGGCACCATTCGGGGCGTGAGCTCGGAGACCATGATCCTCGCGGGCATCGCCCTGCTCTTCCTGTTTCATTCCCTTCTCGCCTTCTTGCAATACCTCGCCTCGGAAGAGGCCTTGCAGGCCATCGTCTTCTGGCTGTTTGGCAGCCTCGCCAAGGCGACTTGGCCCAAGGTCGGCATGGTCGCGGCCGTTGTCGCCGTCGTCCTCCCCCTGCTGCTCCGCGACTGCTGGAAGCTCACCGCGCTCAAGCTCGGCGACGAGCGGGCGCGCAGCCTGGGCGTGCATGTGGAGCGCCTGCGCCTGCGGGTCTTCCTCACCGTCTCCGTGCTTACCGCAGCAGCCGTATGCTTCGTCGGGACCATCGGTTTCGTGGGACTGATCGCGCCGCATATCGCGCGCATGCTCGTCGGCGAGGACCAGAGGCACTTTCTACCCGTGGCCGCCCTTTGCGGCGCCCTGATCCTGTCCACCGCATCGACTGCAAGCAAGCTGGTGATCCCCGGCGCGCTGTTTCCGATCGGGATTCTCACCTCGCTGATGGGCATTCCGTTTTTCCTCTACCTGGTGATTCGCGGGCGGAGGCGATACTGGTGACCCTGGATGTCCGAAATCTGGCTTTCGGCTATAACGGATCGGCCGTCCTGCGGGATGTCGGCCTGACCCTTCGCCCCGGGCGCATGGCGGCGCTGGTGGGGCCGAACGGTGCCGGCAAGACAACGCTGCTGCGGTGTATCCTCGGCCTCGAGGAGGCCAAGGGCGAGGTCCTCCTGGACGGCCGGCCCCTTCGCGGGCTAGCTGGCCCCGAGCGCAGCCGCGTGATCCGGTATCTGCCGCAGACAGCCCCCGCGCGGGCCGCGCTGACGGTCTTCGAGACCGTGCTCCTGGGCCGCCTTCATTCGCTCGCCCTCAGGGTCGGCGAATCGGATCTTCAGGCAACCCTGGCGATTTTGGAGGAGATGGGCCTGGACGAGTTCGGGAGCCGCTATCTCGACGAGCTGAGCGGCGGCGAACGGCAGATGGTCTTCGTCACCCAGGCCCTGGCCGAGGAGCCTCGGGTCCTGCTTCTCGACGAACCCATCAGCAACCTGGATCTGCAGAATCAGCTCGATATGCTCGAGACGATTCGGCGTGTGACCAGTGAGCGGCGAATCGCGACCCTGCTGGCCATGCATGACCTCAATCTCGCCGCGAAATTCGCGGATGAGATGGTCGTTCTCCAAAGCGGGAGCGTCCGCGCGGCGGGCGCGCCGGCGGAAGTTCTGAACGCCGAGATGATTCGCGAGGTCTATGGAGTCGTTGCAGATGTCCGACTCGCTGATGATGGCCTGCCCACGGTGACTCCGCTGAGATCCCTGCGCCGACGGTCGCAGGCCGCCTGACCGCCGCTAAACCGGGGCGGTCGGGCCGTATCGCGAAAATCCATGGTGAACGGCCGGCAAGCCCCGCGCTTTATGGTTTTCCGCGACCTCACTTCATGTTATTTGGCGAAGATCGTCGCGCGGACTCCGGAATCCGAACGATGACACCAGTGACGCGGGGACGACCGCCGTCGGTTCTCCCACCGGTGGTTGGCCCTCGTTCCCTTCGGGGATCTGACGGCTGGAGTCGGCCCGCGTAAAACGCGACGCTCCGCAGTCTAATGACGGAGCGATGAAGCAAAGACACAACGAGGAGATGAGGAATTGAATTTCCCGGGTGTTGTTGAGAAGCTCCCGCCCGTCCCGCTTGACGATGTATCCACAGCCAGCTCCGCCGAGACGGCCCCAGTCGCGGTCCCGCGATATCTGGAGGAGGTGTATACCTGGGCCTACCTCAACCCGCGAAACGTGGCCCTCCTCGACCGGCCGTCGGTGGTCAACGGGCTGCTGTTCGGCAATGCGCGACGGCTCACGCGCGCCGTCATGGCCGAGATCGGCCGCGGCGACCGGGTTTTGCTGCCGGCCCATGTCTACGGGAACTTCGTCAACAAACTCGCCGCCTATCTCGGCCCCTCGGGCGAGCTTGACGTCATCGACGTGGCGCCCGTCCAGGTCGCCCGGTGCCGCCGCAAGGTGACCGGCCTGCCGCAGGTCACCGTGCGCCTCGCCGACGCGGCCGACCCAGGCGGCGGGCCCTATGACGCCGTGACATGCTTTTTCCTTCTGCACGAGGTGCCGGACGGCAAGAAGCGGGCCATCATCGACGGCCTGCTCGGGTCGCTCGAGCCCCGCGGCAAGGCGGTGTTCGTCGACTACCACAGGCCCCACTGGTGGCATCCCCTCCGGCCCGTCCTGGGCACCGTCAACGCGTGTCTTGAGCCCTTTGCCAAGGCGCTCTGGCGGCATGATATCGCCGAGTTCGCAAGCCGCCCGGGCGACTTCACATGGTCCAAGCGGACCTATTTCGGCGGGCTGTACCAGAAGGTGGTAGCGCGGCGGGGCTGACGCGCTCAGGCGTCCTCGAGGAGTATGTTTCGGGTCGTGTTGGGCAGCTTCACGACCAAGCCGTCGAGCTTCTCCGTCATCCGGATCTGACAGCCCAGGCGGGACGTGTGGGTGAGGTCGAAGGCGAGGTCCAGCATGTCCTCCTCTTCTTCCGTCGTCTCCTCCAAATCGTCGTACCAGTCGGGATCGACGATCACGTGACAGGTCGAGCAGGCGAGCGATCCGTCGCAGGCCCCCTCGATGTCGATGTCGTGGAGGCGAGCGATCTCCAGCAGGGACAGCCCCAACGGCGCCTCCACATCCCGCTTGCTCCCATCGGGATAGATGAAGGTCATTTTAGGCATTAAGCTTTCTCCTGCGTTTTTGGGAGAGGGTGACGACTGACATGTCCACCCTCGCTCCGGGGCATCGCGACCCTCTAATGGCGTTTCTGAGACAAAATCGCAAGTCCCGATCGGCGAGGCGGCCAGAGCGCTACCCGGCGATCTGAGAGGCATTCGCCCAGGCCCGGCTCCCGCTGCGCAGGCGTTCGACCCCCTCGACCACCTGGTCCACGGCCCGGTCCACTTCCTCCTCGGTCGTGGTCCGCCCGAATCCGAACCGGACGCTGGCACGGGCCGCTTCCTCGTCGACGCCAAGGGCCCGTAAGACATAGGAGGGCTCCAGGGACGCCGAGGTGCAGGCAGAGCCGGAAGAGAATGCCACGCCGGGTAGCGCGGTCATCAGCGCCTCTGCATCGATGCCCGGAAACGTCAGATTGAGACTGCCGGGCAGTCGCCGTGTCATGTCGCCATTCGTCCGGACATCGGGCAGGCGCTGCCGGACGCGGTCGAGAAACCGATCCCGCAACGCGCGCAGGCGCGGCGCCTCCGATCCCATTTCCCGCGCCGCGAGTGCGCAGGCCTGGCCGAGACCGATGCAGAGGGGCGTAGGCAACGTACCGGACCGCATGCCCCGCTCCTGACCGCCACCGTCGATCTGCGCGGCCAACCGGACCCGCGGGCGCCGCCGGACATACAGCGCCCCGATCCCCATCGGCCCATAGACCTTGTGGCCGGAAATGCTCATCAGATCGATGCCCATCTCCGCCACGTCGAGAGGGATCTTCCCGACCGCCTGGGCCGCGTCCGTGTGGAAGAACACGCCATGCTCACGGCACAGGGCACCGATCTCGGCGATCGGTTGAAGGATGCCGATTTCGTTGTGGGCCGCCATGATCGAAACCAGGACCGTATCCTCGGTGATGGCGTCGGCCAACTCATCCAGGTCGACGAGGCCGTCGTCGCGCACGCCCAGATAAGAGACGCGGAAGCCATCCCGTTCCAACCGGCCCGCCGCCTCAAGCACGCATTTGTGCTCGGTGACGCAGGTGACAACGTGGTTCTTTCGATCCTGGTAGAAATGCGCCACGCCCTTCAGCGCGAGATTGTTCGACTCGGTGGCCCCGGAGGTGAAGATGATTTCCCGAGGGTCGGCGCCGATGACGCCGGCGATCCGAGCGCGCGCCTGCTCCACGGCTTCCTCGGCCCGTCCGCCAATGGCATGGCTGCGCGAATGCGGATTGCCGAAGCGCTCGGTGAAGTAGGGGAGCATCGCCTCGACGACATGGGGATCCGTCGGCGTGGTGGCCTGGAAATCGAGATAGATCGGCTGTTCGTTTGGCGACTGCCCACTGGCGCCTGTCACGGCCTTGCCCTTTCTTTCCGGACACATTCAGGCGGCTGTCGCCGCCGCTCTTTTCCGCGCGCGCAACCGGTCGCGCAAACCTACCCAGGCCTCCAGAAACCGATCCACGTCCTCGGCCCGTGTCGTCCATCCCAGGCTCACCCGAATGGCACAGCCCGCGTCGGACCCCGCCCCCATCGCGGAAAGGACGTGACTCTCAGCGACCTTTCCCGAGGAACAGGCCGACCCGGCGCTGACCGCCACCCCGGCCAAGTCCAGGGCCATGACCTGCGTTTCACCGGGGACACCGGGCATCGAAAGACAGGTCGTGGTTGGCAGCCTTGGCGCCCTTTCCCCGAAGATTCGAGCCTCGGGGACGGTCCCCCTAACTTCACGCTCTAACCAATCCCGAAGTTCTTCGATTTCGGACCAGGCCTCGAATCCATGGAAAGCCGATTCGGCCGCCCGGCCAAAGCCGGTGATTCCCGGCAGATTCTCGGTGCCCGAACGCCGGCGCCGCTCTTGCCCGCCGCCGCGCAGAAAAGCCGTCAACGGCACGCCATCACCGACAACCAGCGCCCCAACGCCTTGAGGCCCACCCATCTTGTGAGCCGATAGGCTAAGCAGGTCAACCCCCAGCGCGGTCACGTCCACCGCGATCTTGCCGGCAGCCTGAACGGCATCGCAGTGCACCAGCGCCCCGACCCCGTGCGCGCGCTCGACGACGTTCCGCAGGGGCTGGATGGCGCCGGTCTCGTTGTTGGCGAGCATCATGCAGACAAGCGTCCCGGATCCGTCCCCGCCCAGCATTCGTTCCAAGGCATCGAGGTCGACGACGCCGTCGCCGTCAACCGGAATACGCTCCGCCCCATCGACGGCCCCCAGCACCGAATCATGCTCGACCGCCGAGACAAGAATGCGCTCCCGTCCGCAGCCCCTGATCGCAAGGTTGTTCGCCTCGGTCCCGCCGCTCGTGAACACGACCTGTTCGGGAAGGGCGCCGACCAGACGGGCGGCCCTCTCGCGCGCCTCTTCGATCCAGCGGCGCGCCGTCCGCCCATAAGCGTGGACGGACGACGGGTTGCCGATCACCGCCAACGCATCAGCCATCACCCGGGCGACCTCAGGCCGCACGGGCGTTGTCGCGTTGTGATCGAGATAAGCGACCCGTGCCATGATCGGTGATCGCGAGACGCCGGCTATTGCGCCGCCACTCTCCTGTCGGATTCTTCGCCGTAGATCAGACCGCTGGTTCCCAGGACACGCCGTTCGCAGATGTCCTCGAGTGTCACGGAGCTGAGATAGAGGTAGATCTGGTTGCCCAGTTCTTCCCAAAGGTCATGCGTCATGCATCGACTTTTGTTGAGATGGCATCCCGTCGGCGAACCGGGTGTGCAACGGGTCGCCTTGATCAGCTCATCCACGGCCATGATGATGTCAGAAACGCGGGTCTCGCCGGAATCCCTGGCAAGCAGATAACCGCCCCCGGGCCCTCTGACACTCTTCACAAGCCCACCCTTGCGAAGCTTGCCGAACAACTGTTCGAGGTAGGAGAGCGATATCTCCTGCCGTTCGGCAATGTCCGCGAGTGCCACCGGCTTGCCATTGCTGTGACTGGCAAGGTCTACCATCGCCATCACCGCATACCGTCCTTTCGTGCTAAGTCTCACCTCCCTACCTCCTTCCCTTGAAGAAATGCTATCGCTCAGGCAACCCCTCGTTTGTCGCCCAAGGAGCGGGTGTCCCCTACCCTGTCGCCGACTTGATCACTGTCCGCGGGCGCCTCTTCACCAAGGCGCGATTCCAGCTCCTCCACCCGCTCGGCCAAAAGCGTGAGCTGGCCGCGCAGGCTGTCAATATGCCGAAGTACGGGGTCGAACAGCTCGTCTGCCGGCGTGCCGTACGCGACAAACTCCCGCGCCTTTGCCTTGTCGCGCGGCATGATGACGCGGGCTGGAATCCCCGCCGCCGTCACACCCGGCGGAACATCCCGCGTGACCACCGCGTTGGCCCCGACACGGGCACCCTCGCCGATCGTGATGGGGCCGAGGACCTGGGCGCCCGATCCGACGATCACACCGTCGCTCAGTGTCGGATGCCGCTTCTGATCGACCTGCTCGCGGGAGTTCACCGACGGCGCGATGCCTCCCAGCGTGACCCCCTGGTAAAGCGTGACGTCATCGCCAATAATCGAGGTTTCGCCGACAACCACGCCATGCCCGTGATCGATGACCAACCCCCCTCCGATGTGCGCACCGGGATGGATCTCGATATCGGTCACCATTCGGCCCAGATGTGACAGGAAACGGGCCGCCAGCCGCCAGCCATGCCGCCAAAGCCAGTTGGACAAACGATAAACCAGCAACGCGTGGAAGCCCGGATAGCAGAGCGCAACCTCGATTCGCGACCGCGCCGCGGGGTCGCGCGTCATGTAGCCGTCGATATCGAGTTGAAGTCTCTTGAAAAAGCTCAACGCCACTATATCCTACGCGCCCATTCAACAATCTCGTGATGGATGGCTTGTTTCAGCCGAACATCGGGCGCCCATATCCCCCAAAACGAAAGTGGAATATAGGAAACCCGACCAAACCTATCAAGATTTCGCTGGGTCAGAACAAACCATTCAATGCTTTATTACTGAGTCAAGCAGTCAGGATTGGCAGTGCCCGCGAGCAGCGGGATTATGCCTTTTGAACGATGCCCGAAGTCACGCTTAACGGCCCCGACGGCCGCCTTGAAGGCCGTTACCATCACTCCAAGCAAGCCAATGCTCCCATTGCGCTGCTGCTGCATCCGCATCCTCAGCATGGCGGGACGATGAACAATCGGCTCGTGTACGCCATGTATCAGGCATTCGTGAAGCGGGGGTTTTCGGCCCTCCGCTTCAATTTCCGGGGCGTGGGCCGGTCTCAGGCCGAGTTCGACAATGGCCAGGGCGAGCTCAGCGACGCGGCGGCCGCGCTGGACTGGATGCAGGGCCACAATCAGAACGCCTCGGGCTGTTGGATCGGGGGCTATTCCTTCGGCGCCTGGATCGGCATGCAGCTGATGATGCGGCGCCCGGAAATCACGGGATTCATCGCCGTCGCGCCACCGGCGAGCATTCACGATTTCTCATTTCTCGCCCCCTGCCCTTCCTCCGGTATGATCGTGCATGGAGACGACGACAAGGTCGTCCCGGTCGCGGCGGCGGAGAAGCTCGCCAACAAGCTCTCGAGCCAGAAGAACATCGAAATCGACTATCGCGTTATCGCCGGCGCCGACCACTTCTTCTCCAGCCATATGGATGAGCTTTGCGCGCATGTCGAAGACTATCTCGACAAGGCGCTGCCTGAGGCCGAGGCTAAATGATCACTTGGCGCTGGGCAGGTGAAGCGTCCCTCCTGTTGTTGCCGCTGCGACACCGGTGGTCGTCGGCAAACTGAGAGGTAGCCCTCGGAGCGAGCGTACCGCCAGGAAACCGAAGGCCTGCGCCTCCAGGGCGTCGCCTTGCCATCCAACGGCCTCGACCGACTCGACCGGAGTTTCCAAGTACTGTTTCAGGGCCCGCATCAAGGCTGGGTTGTGGCGGCCGCCACCACACACCAACCAGCGCCGAGGCCGCTCCGGGAGAAATTCGAGCGCGGCCACGACCGCGCCAGCCGTGAAGGCCACGAGCGTTGCGGCACCATCGGCGGGGGAGAGGTGATCCAAGAGGTCGGAGCGAAAGTCATCGCGGTCCAGGGATTTCGGGGGCCGCTCGAGAAAGTATGCATGTTCGAGCAACCGGTTCAGGCAACGCTCGTCAACCCTGCCGGATGCCGCCAGGCGGCCGCCTTGATCCATCCCCTGGCCGATCGTTGTCCGGGTCCAGTCGTCGATGAGCGCATTTCCCGGACCGGTGTCGAAGGCGAGGATCTCACCGCCGCGCCCGATCCAGGTGACGTTGGCCACCCTTCCAATATTCAGAACCGCGACCGGTTTCTCCAACGATGCCGCGAGCGCCGCGTGATAGAGCGGCGCAAGCGGCGCGCCTTGGCCGCCCAAGGCCATATCCTGCCCTCTGAAGTCGACAACAACCGGCAAACCCGTCTCCCGCGCGAGAAGGGCGCCATCGCCAATCTGGCGGGTCGTCCCGTCCTCGGGACGATGGAAGACCGTGTGGCCGTGGAATCCGATCACGTCGACACGGCTCGCCGACCATCCCGCAAGTCCGAGAAGGCGCCGAACCGCCTCGGCATGGAGGAGCGTCAACTCGCGCGAGACGGCGGGAATCCGATCGTCTGCCACATCTTTAAGAACGTCGCGCAAACGCTCCCGAAACGCCCCGTCATAGGGAACCGTCAGCGCCGGCCCGAGTTCCTCGACACGCTCGCCGTCTGTTCGGATCACGGCGGCGTCGATTCCATCGAGGGAGGTTCCGCTCATCAACCCAAGCGCGGTAACCGACGCAAGCTCCCTGTCATGCGCCAAGCCCTGTTCAGAGCGTGTGATGCCGACCACCCCCGACGCCTCTGTCAATCAACTTTGGCCGCCAAGCCACCTGCCGAACGACTCGCCGGAGCCCCGGGAATTCGATTGCCGAGCGAGGCGGCTCCGATCACAGCCGAACATCATAAGGCGAAGCGGATTCGAACGGCAACGGCGTTCGCTTGCCGTGCCGCCACCCCGCCGTCGTTGTCTATGGGTCTGTTATGTGGTACTTAGCCGCCCCCGGCCAGAGCCGGGCCATAACCCCCTCAAGCCCACCGGACGGCGATGACCAGCTTTCGATCGGAGTTCATCCGAACCCTAGCCGCGCGAGATTTCATTCACCAAGGCACCAATTTGGAGGAATTGGACGCGCTGGCGGCCGGCGAGACCATTGCCGCCTATATCGGGTTCGACTGTACGGCGCCCAGCCTGCACGCGGGCAGCCTGGTCCAGATCATGGCCCTCCGATGGCTGCAGCAGACCGGGCACAAGCCGATCGTCCTCATGGGCGGGGGAACCACCAAGGTCGGCGACCCATCCGGCAAGGATGCGAGCCGCCAGTTGCTCTCGACCGAACAGATCGCCGCCAACATGGAAGGGATTCGCGAGATCTTCTCGCATTTCCTGGTCTTCGGCGACGGGCCGACCGATGCCGCGATGGTCAACAACGCCGACTGGCTCGATGGCCTGGAATACATCCCTTTCCTGCGGGACTACGGCCGCCATTTCTCGGTCAACCGCATGCTGACATTCGACAGCGTGCGCATGCGGCTCGACCGCGAGCAGCCGCTGACATTCCTTGAGTTCAACTACATGATCCTCCAGGCATTCGACTTCCTGGAGCTCAGCCGCTCGCGGAACTGCGTGCTGCAGATGGGCGGCTCCGATCAATGGGGCAATATCGTCAACGGCGTTGAATTGGGCCGGCGCGTCGACGGGCGCACGCTGCATGGACTGACGACGCCTCTGCTGGAGACCGCGTCCGGGGCCAAGATGGGAAAGACGGCGGAGGGGGCCATTTGGCTGAGCGACAGCTTGCTCCCGGCCTATGACTACTGGCAATTCTGGCGCAACACGGAGGATGCCGACGTCGGGCGTTTCCTTCGCCTCTTCACCGAACTGCCGCTGGACGAAATCGCCCGGCTCGAAGCTCTCAAGGACGCCGAGATCAACGAAGCCAAGAAGATCCTGGCCAACGAGGCGACGCGTCTCTGCCGTGGCGCGGACGCGTCGGAGGCCGCTGCCGAGACGGCACGGCGGACGTTCGAGGAAGGAGCGCTTGGGGACGAGCTTCCGACCCTCGAGCTGCCCGTCGCGGAGCTGGACACGGGCATCCCCGTCTTCGAGCTGTTCAAGCGGGCCGGCCTGGCTACCAGCAACGGCGAGGCCCGCCGGCTTATCAAAGGCGGCGGCGGCCGCATCAACGACGCGGTCATCGAAAGCGAGGCCAGAATGGTCTCGGCGGCCGATCTGACCGGCGATCGCGTGATCAAGCTCTCGGCCGGCAAGAAACGCCACGCCCTCGTTCGGGTGATCTGACGGCCGGGTTACGGCGCGTCGGCTCTGTCGACGGGGCTTTCCGGCGCGCCGGAAAGCTCTTCGGTCGGCTGGCCCGGGCCCAGGAAACCGAACAGTTTGCGCAGGATCCCCGGCGCCAAGGCGGCGAGGGGGTTG
This sequence comes from Rhodospirillales bacterium, assembly GCA_028281785.1. Taxonomy (GTDB): domain Bacteria; phylum Pseudomonadota; class Alphaproteobacteria; order Rhodospirillales; family Shumkoniaceae; genus JANQJG01. The sequence goes on along the minus strand of JANQJG010000122.1, from coordinate 44,136 downwards.
ACGACCATGCGCGGCGCCTCGGAGGGGCCCGAAATCCGGTAGCTTGCCGCGAAGATGCCGCCGCCCTTTTCGCCGCCGCTGAAGATCTGTCCGACCACGGGAAGTCTGCCCAGCGCGGAGTTGATCGCGTAGGCCGGAACCAGCGTCCCCTCGATCTCCAACACGTCCTTATGCGCGTCGATCGTCCCGCTGGCCGTGAACCCCAAGGACGCGCCGCCGGCGCGCGCGTCGGTAACCGTGAGAACCCCTTCATGGCGGGTGAACGGCATTTCGAACAAGGAGAAGCTTAGCCCCTGGCCCTGCAACGCGTCGCCGATGCCGGTCAGGGCCAAGACGCCGACCACATGGGCGAGTATGGGTGCGTTGACGACCCGGAAGTCGCTGATCCTCAGATGGCCGTCAAGGGGTGAACCCTCGGCACGATCGTCGATCGTACCGCTCAGTTCGAGACGCCCACCCACCATATTCTCGTAATAGCCGAAGGTGCGCAAGGACGCTCCGGCATCCTCGGCCAGTACCGAGAGCTCCCGGCGCTCGTCCGCGACCGGCTCCATCCGGACGGTTATCGTCTTTTCGTCGCCGACCAGGCCTTCGAGGTTGACGGTCCGCCACTCCCCGTTCCCCCGCACGAGAGACCCCTCGACCCCGCGGATCGACTGATCGGGGGCAACCCAAACCTCGTCCAGATCCACTGAAAAGCTGACATCGGGGCCGGCGCTCCCCGAGTCCTCCTGGTCCGAAGACGCGGTTTCCGACATCTCCTCGAAGATGGGCGAAAGGTCCAGGCTGCGGCCATGGAGCGTTACCGTCCACCCGCCGTCACCGCCGGGGATGACGGCTCCCTGCACCCTCGTCCGGCCGAAGGCGAGGCGTTCGAAATCAATACGCGCGAGCCCGCTTCCATCATGCTGAAACGCGGCCGATCCGAGGACCGAAAGATCGCCCGCGGCGACGGCAAACCCAGGGATGTCGAGGACCTGTTTGCCGTCGAGTCCTATCTTGACGGTCGCTTGACCCGCCACCCCGGGGTCCTTTTGCCAGCCCAGGGTCGGGAACGACAGGGAGGCGCGGGACAGGTCGAGCTCAGCCTCCATTACGCCGTTTCCATCGCGCTGAACCGTCCACACGAGTTCCGCGTCGATATCGCCGGCCATGAATTCAGGGGAGAAGGGCGGGAAGTCGACGCCGAGTTGCGTCATCAGCTGCTCGTCATTGATGGTGCCCTTGAGCACATATCGGCTACGATAGGGGCCGCCTTCGTCGAAGTACTCCTGCCATTCGAGAATCCCGGGGATCGTCGCCAGCGTCACATCGCCCCTCACCTCCATGGCGTTCTTGTCGACACGTAGCTCCAGATCGCCCTCCCGAATATCCCGGCCGAACAAGGCACCGGTCAATGAGGCGTTCTGAATGCGGGCGCTGGCGGCGACATCCACCTTCTCGAACGTCAGTTCGTCGATAAGGATGAAGTGAAGATACAGGCGGGTGGCGGATGTACCGTCGGCGTGATCGGGACGCACACCGATCGCCGAGGCGAAACCGAGCGGCTCGTGATCGACCAGCTCAAGCGCGTCGCGAAACGGCCCATCAATGACCATGTCGACGGTCAGCCATTGATCGTGCTTGTCGAGATCGGTAAACAAAAGGGTCCCTTCGCGGATCGACAAACCCTTGGATTTGCCACGGGCGATCTCGATCTTGAAGGTCTCCTGATCAAAGGTGACCTGCCCGTCGGCGTTGCGTACCTTCGGCATCGGCGACAGGTAGTCGACCGTGAAGCCCCGGAGATCCATGGTCCCGGTCAGACGATCGATGACGTACTCGCCGGAGTTCGCGCGCATGCGGAGGTCGACCCGCGCCTCGCGGATGGCCCCGTCGGATAGATTTGCGACGACCCAATCATGGGGATCATCGCCCCAGGCACGCGGCCAGTAACGCTCGATCTCGTCCACGGACAGGTTTTGCAGGGCCCCTTGAAACTCGATATCGAGGTCGTCCCCCCATCCGGTCAACGTGACCTGGGAGAGGATACTGGGCCCGCCGAGATCCGCCTCCAGGGTCGAGACCTGAACCCGCCGGTCGCCAACCGAAACGATGGCCGTCGCGGCCATCGATCGCAGAGGGAGCCGATGACCTCCCGCCTTCGGCAACAGAAGGGTCGCGTCATCCTCGAATTCGAACTCGATGCGTTCGAACTCGGCCTGCCGCGCGGATCCGTCGTACTGCCCCGAAATCTGAGCGGAGGTAACGGGAATCGACTGTTCGAACTCCCCCTCCGGCCGGAGATGCCCCCTGCCGCCGCTGAAATCGAAATCAAGCGCCTCCACATCGCCGTCGAGGGAAACGCTCATCACCAGCTTGCCCGCGAAGGGCAGATCAAGCGCCGCCAAAGGCGACAACCCGCCCTCCAGTCCGGCTAGGGAGGCGGGCACGACCTGATCCACCTCGATGCCAAGATCGAGATGCCGCCCATCCGCCTGATAAACGCCGAGCACCGTCAAGCCAGCCGTGCGGCCGTCAATCTCAAGACCGAGGGAGACCTCGCCCTCCCACCCGAAATCGTTGCGTCTCAATTCGATTTCGGACGCGGGAGCCCGCCAGAAGCCGTTCAGCTTGCGGTCGACGATCATCAATTCCGCGTCGTGAATATCGACCCGGGACAGATATCGGACTCTCTCATCGGATTCACCCCGTGCGAGCAAACTGTCCAGCGAGCGGGTGGACAGAACGTCCGAACCGCCCCCGCCCTCTCCAAACCCGATCTGGAAGCTGCCGTCCTCCCGCCGGAGAACTTGAATCGCAGGCCGATGGAACTCGACGCTCTTCAGCGCCAGCTTGCCCTCCAGCAGACCCCGCACACTCAGCGAAAGCGAGAGCTCGGGGACGACGGCGACGGCCGCGCCGCCCGCGTCGACGGCACGCACGTTGAGAACCCGCACGTCGAGGGCGCGTTCCCAACCCGCCCAGGTAAGGATGGTTTCGTCCAGACGGACACCGAAGCTACCGTCCCCGGCGCTTAGAGCCCTTTCGACGTGGGGGCTGAGAAAGGTCAATGAAATAGGCCCGGTCGACAACCGCCAAGCCAACAGGACCAGCAGGATGGCCAGACCGGCGCCAAGGCCGCCGAAAAGCCGAATAAGGCCCCGGAAGGTGCGCGTGATCACTCGGCGTATTCCCTTATCGCCACCGCCATCTTGACCCCGCCTACTTCATCCAACACTGTGTACCACAATGGAGTAGTGGGATATGCACGATTTTGGCGCCTTGTCCAGACTCGGCTCGCTTCCGCAAGCCGCGAATGCCGACCGTGCCGCCCTCGGTCTCGAAAGGTGGCGCGACGCCGCCACCCAGTCGGAGGACCCCGTTCTCGCGACGTTTGCCGACGAACTCTGCCGCAGCGGGGATGGCCGGCGCCTGCTTGAGGCGACCTTTGGAGGTAGTCCGTTTCTCGCTCATTGCGCGGTCAAGGACCCCGGTATCGTCTTACAGATAGTCAGCCGAGGTTTCGATTTCGTGTACAACGAAACCTTGGCCGAATTACGGTCGCTGCGGCGCACGCCTCCGGCCGATGCGGATCTTGGCCGCCACCTTCGGGCGGCGAAGCGGCGCCTCGCCCTCGTCACGGGACTTGCAGACATCACAGGGGAGTGGACCGTCGATAACGTAATGACGGCGCTGTCGGACTTTGCCGAAGGCGCCCTGAGATGCGTGACCGCCTGCGTGCTTCGAACGATGGCGGCTTCGGGGGCCTTGGCCCTGCAAAGCGAAACGGAACCCGAGGCAGGGTCGGGATTCATCGTATTGGCCATGGGCAAACTGGGCGCGGGAGAACTCAACTATTCCAGCGATATCGATCTGATTCTCCTGTTTGACCTGGAAAAAGTTCGCACCGAACGGCCGGAGTCCCTTCAAAAAGCTTTTCTGAGGCTGGCGCGCCAATTCACGGCGCTGCTGGAACAACGTACGGCGGAGGGTTACGTGTTCCGTACGGACCTCCGTCTGCGACCGGACCCGGGCTCGACGCCGCCGGTGATGTCGGTTCTGGCGGCGGAAGTGTACTATGAGGGGCTGGGGCAGAACTGGGAGCGCGCGGCGATGATCCGGGCCCGCCCGGTCGCAGGGGACATTGCGTCGGGCACGGCTTTCCTCGATCGCTTGCGGCCCTACGTCTGGCGCAAGAACCTCGATTTCGCGGCGATCGAGGACATTCATTCGATCAAACGCCAGATCCATGCCCATCGGGGCGGTGGCGAAATCGCCGTCGCCGGACACAACATCAAGCTCGGACGGGGCGGCATTCGGGAGATCGAGTTCTTCGCCCAGACCCAGCAGCTCATCTGGGGCGGACGGAAACCCGAACTGCGCCTGTCCGGAACAATCGCGGCCATTCGGATGCTCGCCGAACTCGGCCATACCTCGAAAAAGGTGGCCCAGGACCTGACGGACGCCTACCGATTCCTGCGCAAACTGGAGCATCGGCTACAGATGGTCCATGACGAGCAAACTCACAGCCTCCCGCGGGATGCCGAGGGGCTCTCCGAGATCGCCGTGTTCATGGGCTATGAAAACCGCGATAGCTTTTCCGCGGATGTGCTTCAGCATCTCCGGGCGGTCGAAAGCCATTACGCCCGGCTGTTCGAGCACGCCGTGCCCCTCAGCGAAAGCGGCGGCGCGGGAAATCTCGTCTTCACCGGAACAGATGCGGACCCCGACACGCTGGACTCCCTTCAACGCATGGGATTCCGGCAGCCGGAGAAGGTCGATGCCGCCGTGCGCGGGTGGCACCACGGCCGCTACCGAGCCATGCGCAGCGCACGGGCGCGCGAGCTTCTCACGGAGCTGATGCCGGTCCTTTTGTCGGCGCTCGGCCGCCGGCCGGATCCAGACTCCGCCCTCCTCAATTTCGACCGTTTTCTCTCCCGGTTGCCCGCGGGCGTGCAGTTGTTTTCGATGTTCTACTCCAACCCCCATCTGCTCGATCTGGTCGCCGAGATCCTGGGAGACGCGCCGCGCCTGGCCGAGCATCTGAGTCGCAAGCCGTCGATCCTGGACAACGTCCTCGCCGGCGATTTCTTCGCGCCGCCGCCATCGGCCGCCGAGCTCAGGGAAGAGCTCGCGCGGCTGCTGACGCCGATAGCCGTTGTCGAGGAGGCCCTGGACGCAAGCCGCCGATGGGCCCAGGACCGCCAGTTTCAAGTCGGGGTGCAGATGCTCCGCGGGATGCTGTCGCCCGGCGAGGCGTCCCTGGCCCTCAGCCATATCGCGGAAACCGCGTTGATCGTCCTCTCCCGGCCCGTCGAGGCGGAGTTCGCCCGCCAGCACGGCGAGATACCGGGCTCGGGTATGGTCACCCTGGCCCTGGGCAAGCTCGGGGGGCGCGAGATGACGGCCGCGTCGGACCTGGATCTGATTTTCGTCTACGAGGCGCCACCAAGCGCGAGCGCGTCGGACGGCCCGCGCCCGCTGCCGACGAGCCAGTACTTCGCCCGCTTGAGTCAACGCCTGATAAACGCCATGACCGCCCAAACGTCCGAAGGCCGCCTCTTCGAGGTCGACATGCGGCTAAGACCCTCTGGCGCCGCGGGACCCATAGCCTCCTCGTTCGAGGCCTTTGCGGCCTATCACGAAAAATCGGCCTGGACCTGGGAGCACATGGCGTTGACCAGGGCACGCATCGTCTCGGGGCCCGAGCCGCTGCGCCGCCGCGTCGAGGGCGTTATCAGGGATACGCTGACGCGGAACAGGGACCCCGGCACCCTGGTATTCGATGTCGCCGACATGCGCGCGCGCCAGGACGCCGAGCATCACACCGACTTCATCTGGGACGCGAAGTACCTGCGCGGTGGCCTCGTCGACATTGAATTCATTGCTCAGTATCTCCAGCTATGCCATGCCCACGCGCATCCCGAGGTGCTTTCACCCAACACGAAGGAGGCGATCGAGATTCTGCGCGACGTCGGTGGATTGGCAAGCGACGTCGCCGAGGACCTGTTGGAGGCGCTTGGTTTCTGGCAGGCGCTTCAGGGCATGCTGAGGCTGACTATCGAAGGACAGTTCAGAAAGGAGCGGGAGGACGAGATCACGGATACGCTGCTGGTCCGCTTGGCACAGGTCGGGGGGGAGACGAGCGTCGTCGCCCTCAAGGACAAGATACGAAGCGTAGCCGATCGAAGCTACGCGCATTTCCAGAACCTGATCGAGCAACCGGCGAAACAGTCGAAGGTTCAGACCATGGGCTGATCCAGCCCGCTGTTGAATCCGTACAGGCTGCGCCCGCTGGTGATGAAGGAAGGCATAGTGATGACGCTGAAGGTTGGAGATCCTGCACCCGAATTTGCAATGGCCACGGATGGCGGTGATTCGGTGACACTTTCGCAGCTTAAGGGAAAGAAGATCGTCCTCTACTTCTACCCCAAGGACGATACCTCGGGCTGCACAAAGGAAGCCTGTGCTTTTCGCGACTTGGCGCCGGAATTCGATGCGGCCAACGCGATCATCATCGGCGTTTCCAAGGACAGCGTCGCCAGCCATGACAAGTTCAAGGCCAAACACGGCCTGCCCTTCACGCTGGCATCCGATACCGACGGCAAGGTCTGCGAAGACTACGGTGTCTGGGTCGAAAAAAGCATGTACGGCAAGAAGTACATGGGCATCGAGCGCGCCACTTTCGTGATCGACGAAGAGGGCGTGATTCGCGAGATCTGGCGAAAGGTGAAGGTGCCGGGCCACGCGGAAGCGGTGATCGAAGCCGCCCGTACGGCGTAAACGTCAAGCCGCACTCCGGCCGGCCGGTGACCGGCCCTTCCCGACTGTGATAAGCTTCGCGGGCATTCGGTAGCCCGTGGGAGTGAGACCAGAATGGGAAGGGCATCGGTCTCCTTTCGCCTGATTGCGGCGTTTGTAACCTTGACCGCTACGATTGCCTTCGCCGTGCCGAAGGCCGGGGCGAATGATGCTTTCGCGGATGCCCGGGCCAGCATGGTCGATAAGATCGAGGATATCGCGGGCGCTGTCGGGCCGGTCGACGGCCGGGACCGTATTGACGGGGAAGTGCTGGCGGCGATGCGGCGGGTGCCGAGGCATTTGTTCGTGCCCGACGAATTGACCGGCCTCGCCTATGCCGACCGGCCTCTACCCATCGGGTACAGTCAGACCATTTCACAGCCCTACATCGTCGCCTTGATGACGGACCTTCTGGACCTCGAGTCTGGAGATGTTGTCCTTGAGCTCGGCACCGGCTCCGGCTACCAAGCGGCCGTTCTGGGTGAACTCGTGAGCCGGGCCTTTACCATCGAAATCGTGCCTGGACTGGCTGAACAGGCTGCCGCCCGGCTCGCGCAGCTGGGCTATGAGAACATCGCCGTCCGCGAGGGCGACGGCTACTATGGCTGGCCCGAGCACGCCCCGTTTGACGCCATCATCGTCACCGCGGCCGCCAGTCACGTCCCGCCGCCGCTCGTCCAGCAACTCAAGCCGGGGGGCCGCATGATCATCCCCGTCGGCACTCGGTTCTCGGTTCAGCATCTGCTGCTGGTCGAAAAGGAAGCAGACGGGCCGGTGAGGACGCGCCAACTCCTTCCGGTTCGATTCGTGCCGCTTACGGGTGGGCACTAGGGCCTGTGGACAGTTAGCACATCGATCTGGCGGGTTTTCGACACCAGCCAGATCGATGTGCTAACTGTCCACAGGCCCTAAGACATGCCGTTTCTGCTCTCCGTGGCCGCTCTGTCGGCCGCGGCCTTGGCCTACGAGGTTTGGCTGGTCCGGGCCTTCGCCATCGCCCAGTGGCACCACTTCGCTTACATGATCATCAGTGTCGCGCTGCTCGGCTATGGGGCCAGCGGCACGTTCCTCGTCTTCGTCCGCGATCGCTTCGCCGGAAGGCTGATCCCGGGGTTCGCGCTGGGCGCGGTGCTTTTCGGCATCACGGCGCCGGCCGGATACATGGCCGTGCGCGCCTTACCCTTGAACGCCCTCGAGATCCTTTGGGATCCGTATCAGCCGCTCTATCTGCTGGTCGTTTACGTGGCACTGGCTTTTCCCTTCTTCTGTGCCGCCGGAGCTATCGGGCTGGCGCTGACGCAACGCCCCAAGTCGATCGGAAGGATCTATTGCGCGGATCTGCTCGGCGCCGGCGCCGGCGCCCTGGCGATTGTCGGTGCCCTTTTCCTCATCCCCACAGGAGACTGCCTCGGGCTGATTGCCGGGCTGGGTTTCGCCGCCGCCGCGCTGGCCCTGATCTCCACGCCTCACCGCCGAAACTGGGGATTTGCGCTTATGGTCCCGGCGATCGCGGGGGCCGTTTTGTGGCCGGCAGACTGGGGCACCCCAAACCCCTCCCCGTACAAGGAACTGAGCGCCGCCCTCCGGGTGCCGGGCCGCCACATCGTCGCCGAGCGGCACAGCCCGCTCGCCTGGCTCGCCGTCGTCGACAGCGGGGCCACACCCTTCCGCCACGCGCCCGGGTTGAGCCTCGCCAGGGGATCGGAACCGCCGCCCCAGCTCGGCGTGTTCGCGGATGGCGGTGCGATGACGGCCATCAACCGTTTCGATGGCGACCTGAAGGCGGCCGCCTATCTGGACGCGGCCACGGCGGCCCTCCCCTATCACCTTCTACGACAGCCACGCGTGCTCGTTCTGGGCGCCGGCGGGGGCAGCGATCTCCTCCTCGCGCGGTATCATGACGCGGCCAAGATCGATGCCGTCGAAGTCAACGGGGATATGGTTGATCTGGTGGGTTCCCGCTTCGCCGGATTCGCGGGGAACCTCTACCAAACGCCCAACATCACCGTCCACGTCGCCGACGCCCGCGGCTTCGTGGCGGCGGAGCAGCGGCGTTTCGATCTGATCCAGATCGCCCTGCTCGACTCCTTCTCCGCTGCGGCGTCGGGCCTGCACGCCCTCAACGAAAGCACGCTCTACACCGTGGAGGCTTTTCGCAGCTACGTCTCCCGGCTGTCCCCGGGCGGCATGCTGGCCATCACACGCTGGCTCTCGGTCCCCCCTCGGGACGGCTTGAGACTGTTCGCGACCGCCGCGCAGGCGCTCCGATCCATCGGCGTGGAGGAACCGGGCAGGCGCCTGGCGCTGATACGAAGCTGGAAGACGACGACGCTGATCGTCAAGAACGGCCCGCTGACGGCCCCGGACCTCAAGGCGATCCGATCTTTCTGCGCGGACCGCTCCTTCGATATCGCCTTTTTGCCGGGCATGACGGCCGACGAGGCCAATCGCTTCAATTTTTTGGACCGCCCCCATTTCTTCGAGGGCGCGACCGCTCTCCTGGGCCCGGATCGCGAGGCTTTTCTCGAGCGCTACAAGTTCAATGTCGCCCCGACAACGGACGATCGGCCGTACTTCTTTCAATTCCTCAAATGGCAGACGGTCGGAGAACTGCTGGGGATGGGAAGCGGTGGCCTGCACCTTCTCGAAGCGGGATCATTGATGCTGGCCGCCACGCTTCTACAAGCCGCGCTGCTGGGCACGGTGCTGATACTGCTGCCCCTGACCGCGCTCCGGCGAGGCCCCGCGGCGGCGGAAAGCTTCCCGCCACTCTTCCGAACGCGGATCTCGATCTACTTCCTGGCCATCGGCCTCGCCTTCCTTTTTGTCGAGATTGCCTTCATCCAGCGTTTTGTGCTGTTGCTCGGCCACCCGATTTACGCCGTGGCCGTCGTGCTCGCCGGTTTTCTGGTCTTCGCCGGCCTCGGGAGCGGAGCCGCCTCGATCCTTGGCCGACGTATCGGCATCTCCCGGCGGTCGGCCGTCCGGCTGGCGACGATGTGCATCGGCGTTCTCGCGACACTCAACCTCGTGATCGCGCCAGGCTTGTTCGAAGCTCTGCATTCCTGGCCGCAGCCGGCCAAGGTCGCCGTGGCGCTTGGCTTCATTGGTCCCATGGCGTTCTTCATGGGAATGCCCTTCCCGCTGGGACTCGCACAAACCGCCGACCGCGCCCCCGCCCTCATACCCTGGGCCTGGGGCATCAATGGCTGCGCCTCGGTGATCAGCGCCGTGCTGGCGACCATGCTGGCCCTCCATTTCGGGTTCGCGGTCGTCCTGCTTCTGGCCCTCGGCCTCTACGCGATGGCCGCCCTCTGTCTTTCCCGCTGACTTCGATCACTCCGCCCGTCTTAAGCATGATGTCATGACGTCATGCTCAAAACGCTCGTTGGAATAAATTCGGAACGTTTTGGGGCGGGTAAAACTCAATAATTCCACATAGGCCCCTAATAACAAATGTTACTAATTGTGTCAGTTATGAAACAAAAGAAACAAATTTAGAATAATATGGCAATACTGCAACCATTTCTCAGGTTACGCGAAACACAGTTCTGCCACATATTTAGACGCTTCACCCTAACACTTTGGAGGTGCCCCAAATGAGAAAGGGTCTCGTGGTCGCCGCAGTGGCTGGCGCGCTCGTCTCCTGGTCCGCCATCGCTCCCGCGGCTGACTATTCCGGGAAAAAAATCCTGTACATCGATTCCTATCACGAAGGCTACGCCTGGAGCGATGGCATCACCGCCGGCGTCCAGGAAGTGATCGGGGCCAGCGGCGCCGAGCTCAAAATCATCCGCATGGATACCAAGCGCAACAAATCGGACGAGTTCAAGAAAGAGGCCGCGCTCAAGGCGAAGGCCGTGATTGAGCAGTATCAGCCAGACGTCGTCATCGCTTCGGACGACAACGCCTCGAAGTATTTGATCGTGCCCTTTTACAAGAACGCCGAGCTCCCCTTCGTTTTCTGTGGCGTCAATTGGGACGCCTCCCCCTACGGCTTCCCGTTCGACAACGTCACGGGGATGGTCGAAGTGACGTCGTTTGGCGAGCTTGTCGAGCTGCTGAGGGGCGTCGCGAACGGTGATCGGATCGCCGTGCTTGGACCGGATACGATGAGCGAGCACCGGGAATTCGAGCACACGAAGAGGGTCTTCGACATGGACTACACGGCCGCGGTTCATGTCTCGACCTTCGAGGAGTGGAAACGGGCCTTCGTCGACCTCCAAGGCCAGGCGGACATCCTACTTCTCCCCAACAACTCCGGCATCAACGACTGGAACGACGAGGAAGCGGCGAAGTTCGTGGAAGCCAATGCGAAGATCCCCAGCGGCTCGGCACATGACTTCATGGCGCCGTTCGCCCTGATCGCCTACGCCAAGCTGGCCGAGGAGCAGGGAAGATGGTCGGGGGAGGCTGCTCTCAAGATCCTTGACGGGACCTCGCCCAAGGACATCCCGATCACCCGTAACAAGGAAGGCAAGCTGTTCATCAACGCCCGCATCGCCGAGCTTCTGCAGGTCGAGCTGCCGCCCGACCTCCTGGACGCCGCCGATACGATCATCGAGTAACAGCCAAAACTTAAGAAAAACCACCTAACGCCTGATCGACCGAGGAGAGGAAAAATGTCCCTGAGATGGCAGTTTCTGATACCCAGCTTGGTTCTCGTGCTGCTCGGGTTATCCATTCTCACGTCGGCTGCCTATTTCAACTCCTACCAAGCTGTCGAGCAGGCGGTCACCAAGCAGATGCGGCAGGCGGCGGTGGGACTCGTTACCGCCGCCGCCGCCTGGTTCGAAGACCGCAAGATGGATATCGCGGGCTGGGCCGACCTTCCAGGCTACCGCAAGGCGACCGAGTCCTCATTCGTCGGCAAGACGGCCCGGCGCGGAGCCAATGAGAAGCTGCTCAAGGCCAAGGAAGGTTACCGCTATTACGAGTTTCTCAGTCTTGTGGGCCCCGAAGGCGCCGTTCTGGCCTCGTCGGACGAAACTTCCGTTGGCTTCCCAATGGATGTCAACGAGCCTTATTTCGCTGCGGCGTTCGCCGGTCAGGTTCACATCTCCGACGTTGTTCCGAGCCCGCTCACGGGAGAATCCGTGGTTATCGTGTCCGCGCCCGTGAACGATCCCAAGAAAAAAACGGAGATCGCGGGCGTTCTGATCGGCGCGATTTCCCTCGGCTATTTCCGGGAGCGGTTCATCTCTCCGGTGCGGATTGGAGAGACCAGCCGCGTTCTCATGTTCAACGCCGCGGGCGAGAACTTCATTCATACCGAGTTTGCGTTCGGATTGGACCTTCCTCTCTCGAGCCTCGTGCCCGACATCGCCGCCGTGCAGGAGGCGGACGGAGTCACCGACTACGAGGAAACGGGCGTTGCCCGCCGCGCCGTCCTGCAAGAGATAAGCGGGTTGGGCTGGACAGTCATCATCGACGCGACATCCAAGGAAATCGCCGCGCCGGCGGTTCGCGTCGGACTGATCACGATTGTCGTCTCGCTGGCGACCCTTGCCATTCTAGGCCTCGCCATCTTTTTTGTCGTTTCCCGGATCGTGCGCCCCATCTCCGGCCTGACACGGGTCATGAGTCATCTGGCTCAAGGACAAACGGATGTCGACATCGGCTGGACGGCGCGCAAGGACGAGATCGGCAAGATGGCGAAGGCGGTCGAGGTGTTCAAGGTCAATGCGATCGAGAAGACACAACTCGAGGTCGAGAGAGCCGAAGACGAACGCAAGGCCGTGGAAGAAAAGCGCGCCATGTTGACCGCGCTTGCCGATGATTTCGAAGCCTCGGTCGGCGGTGTCGTCCAGCAGGTGTCCTCCGCAGCTTCACAGATGCGATCCTCGTCGGAGGCGATGTCTTCAACCGCCGAGGAGACCAGGCAACGCTCGACATCCATGGCCGCAGCCTCCGAGCAGGCCTCGGCCAACGTCCAGACCGTCGCAACCGCCGCCGAGGAGCTCTCGGGCTCGATCGCCGAGATCAGCCGCCAGGTCGGCCAGGCTTCGGATATCGCCTCGGGCGCGGTTCAACAAGCCAGCGACACCAACGCCAAGATCCAGGGCCTCGCCGAGGCCGCCCAGAAAATCGGCGAGGTCGTCGAGCTCATCACCGACATCGCCGAGCAGACGAACCTCCTGGCGCTCAACGCCACTATCGAGGCGGCCCGGGCCGGCGACGCTGGCAAGGGCTTCGCCGTCGTCGCCTCGGAGGTCAAGAACCTGGCCAATCAGACGGCCAAGGCCACCGACGAGATCGGCACCCAGATATCGGGCGTCCAAGCCTCCACTCAGGAGGCCGTTGCCGCCATCGAGGCGATCGGCAAGACCATCGGGGAGATCGACGAGATCTCGACCGGGATCGCCTCGGCGGTGGAGGAGCAGGGCGCGGCAACCCAGGAGATCGCCCGCAATGTGGAGCAGGCATCGACCGGGACCCGGGAGGTAACGGGCTCGATCGCCGAGGTCAGCCAGGCGGCCAACGACACGGGCGCGGCGGCGACCCAGATCCGCGACGCCTCCTCGGCCCTGTCCGAGCAGTCGGAGCGCCTGCGCGGCGAGGTCGACAGGTTCCTCGAACAGGTCCGCGCGGCCTAAGCAAGTCGCCGGCGGCCGCTGCCGCGCCGCGTCACCCGCGATGTTCGGATGCGGCCGCCGACGATAACCGATTTGTTTCAAATGTCACACAAAGGCAACCCACTGATACAAAGTGGTGGGGCCTTGTCATCATCGCGATACCGCGGCGACGCTATGATCAGACGGTCGGGCCTACGGGCGGTTGCGCCTGTATAGCCCGGCCGCGCCGAGCCGGCCGAGCCGGCCGGGGTCGCCTTCCGACCCAGAAAGCGGAGAATACCTATGGACGAGCTATTGACGGATTTCCTAACCGAGACCTCGGAAAGCCTGTCGGTATTGGACGTTGAGCTGGTGCAGTTCGAGCAGAATCCGACCGACAAGGAGATTCTGCAGGACATCTTCCGCCTCGTTCACACCATCAAGGGAACCTGCGGATTTCTGGGCCTTCCGCGGCTGGAGACCGTCGCCCATTCGGCTGAGAACGTGCTCGGCAAATTTCGGGATGGTGAGCTGCAGGTCACACCTGATTCGGTGACCCTCATTCTATCCTCTATCGATCGGATCAAGGAACTCCTCGGAGTCCTGGAGGAGACGGGCGCCGAGCCGGAAGGTGAAGACAAGGATCTGATCGAACAGCTGAACGCGACAGCGGAGGGCCGGGCCGGCGCCGAGGAAGAAGCGCCCGTGGCCGATCCGAACCCAGAGGCCGAGACCGAGGCCGCCGCTGACGAGGCCGGCTTCCCAGTGGCCCAGGAGTTGCTCGAGGAAGTCGCCGCGGCCGAGGCACAGGGAACGGTCGCCGCCACCGACGAGCAGATGCTTGCGGAGATAGCGGAGGAAGACACGGCCGAGGAAGAGACGGAAACCGAGATGGTCAAGGAAGCCGAGGTTGAGGCGGCCGACGCCAGCGCGCCCGCCGAAGAGGCAGCCCAGAGCGCCGAGACCCCCGAAGATACACCCGCTCCGGCCGCCGCATCCAGCCCACAAGCGCCCGTGGCCGAGGCCAAGCCTCCGGCTCCGCCAGGCGGCAATTCCGGGAAGAAGGAAGGTTCGGAGGGGCCGAAGGAATCCTCGATCGCCTCACAGTCCATCCGCGTCAATGTCGGCCTCCTCGAAAACCTTATGACGTTGGTCAGCGAGCTGGTCCTGACGCGCAACCAACTGCTGCAGATGGTGCGCGGCCAGGACGACAGCGAATTCAAGGTTCCCCTGCAGAGTCTGAGCCTCATCACCACCGACCTTCAGGAAGGTGTCATGAAGACACGCATGCAGCCGATCGGCAATGCGTGGTCCAAGCTCCCGCGGATCGTCCGCGATCTGGCGGTGGAATCGGGCAAGAAGATCGACCTCCAGATGCTCGGCGCCGACACCGAACTCGACCGCCAAGTCCTGGAGCTGATCAAGGATCCGCTCACCCATATGGTGCGCAATTCGGCCGACCACGGTCTCGAGTCGCCAGAGCAGCGGATCGCCACGGGCAAGCCCGAAACCGGGGTCATCCGCCTCAACGCGTACCATGAGGGCGGCCATATCATCATCGAGATCCTGGACGACGGCCGGGGTCTCAATATGGAGAAGATCAAAACCAAGGCCATCGCCAACGGCCTCGCCACCGAGGCCGACATCGAAGGGATGAGCGACCAACAGATCCAGCAGTTCATTCTCAAGCCCGGCTTCTCGACCGCCGAGAAGATCACCAGCGTGTCGGGCCGCGGCGTGGGCATGGACGTGGTGCGCACGAACATCGAGAAAATCGGCGGCACCATCGAGTTCTCCTCGAAGGAGGGGAAGGGGTCGACCTTCACCATCAAGATCCCGCTCACCCTGGCGATCGTCTCCGCCCTCATCGTCGAGTGTGGGGGCGAACGCTTCGCCATTCCCCAGATCAGTGTTCTCGAGCTGGTGCGCGCGTCGGCTAACTCGGAGAGCACCATCGAGATGATCAACGAGGCGCCGGTATTGAGGCTTCGCGACCGCTTGCTGCCGCTGGTCGTCCTCGGTCAGTTGCTGGGACTGGGAAATTCAGCGGAGTGGAGCGGGAAGCGGCTGGTCCAGGAGGAGCGCTTCGTCGTCGTCTGCCAAGTCGGCACCTACCGCTTCGGCGTGATCGTCGATCGGGTGTTCGACACCGAGGAAATCGTCGTGAAGCCGGTGACCCCGATCCTGCGCGACATCTCGATCTTCTCGGGCAACACCATTCTCGGCGACGGCAGCGTCATCATGATCCTGGATCCGAACGGGATCGCCGCGACGACCAGCGAGGTGACGGTGGCGTCCGAGGATGGCACCGCGGCCGACGACCTGGCTGCCGCTGGCCGGGACGACCGTGCATCCTTCCTGGTCTTCAGGGCCGGAAACGACGAGTTGAAGGCCGTGCCTCTCGTGCTTGTCGCACGCCTGGAGGAAATTGACCTCGATGAGGTCGAACACTCGCATGGCGTGCCCATGGTCCAGTATCGCGGCCACATCATGCCTCTGGTCCCCTTCAATCCGACGCATGAATGGGCGACCGAAGGCCGGCAGCCGACCATCGTGTTCACCGAGGGCGAGCGCTCCATGGGGCTGGTCGTCGATGAGATCATCGATATCGTCGAGGACAATGTGAACGTCGAGCTGACCACCGATCAATCAGGCCTGATCGGAACCGCCGTCATCGCCGGCAAGGCGACCGACGTTATTGATGTGAGCTACTATCTGACCCAGGCGTTCAGTGACTGGTTCGGCACGCAGACCGGGGATGCCGCGTCCGCCAAAACCCAGCGCAAGGGCCGGCGGCTGCTTCTGATCGATGACAGCCCCTTCTTCCGCAACCTGATGAAACCGCAGCTTTCGATCGCGGGATATGACGTGGTGGCGGTCGAAGACGCCGACACCGCGTTGAAGCTGCGCGAGGCCGGCGACTCCTTCGACGCCATCATCAGCGACATCGAGATGCCCGGCATGAGTGGTTTCGAATTGGCGGAGAACATCCGCTCCAGCGGCCAGTGGTCCGAAACGCCGATGATCGCGTTGTCGTCCTTGGCAGGCGATCAAGATGTTCATCGCGGGCTGACGGTCGGTTTCAACGACTACGTGGCCAAGTTTAATCGAGACGCACTGATCGACACCATCGAGCGCGCGCTCAACGAGAAAAGCGAGGAAGGTGTGGCATGAACACGGTGACCTCCGTCCATCCCGAAGACCCCTCGGCCAAGGCCTCGTCCGCGACCCGCGACTATGTGACCCTGACCATCGCGGGGCAATGGTTCGGAATCCCGGTGCTGTTGGTTCAGGATGTATTGGGGCCACGGGACGTCGCCCCAATCCCCCTCGCTGACCGAGTGGTCGCCGGGTCACTCAATCTCCGGGGACGTATCGTCACCGTCATCGACATGCGCAAGCGGCTGGGGTTACCACCGCGCCCGGATGACGAGAAAGGCATGAACGTCGTTGTCGACCATGGCGGCAACCTCTGCAGCCTTCTGATCGACGCGGTCGGCGAGGTCATGAGCGCCCCTGAAGACAAGTTCGAAAAGAATCCGGCCACGGTCGATCCACTCTGGCGTGATTTCTCCGACGGCATCTACCGCCTCGAAAACCGGCTGCTGATCGTGCTCAATATCGAGAAGCTGCTGGAAATTGGCGGTAACGCTATCGCGAAGTAGCTGAAACCGGCCGGCCCCGCCTTGCGTGGCGCCGGGAAGGCCGACCCGCCCTGCCCAACCCGTCGGTTTTTGAGCCTGAGAATGACGACGCCGCAGCCATATCGGTGTGCGCCCGTAGGGGCGAGAAGTGCTCCAGAGCATTTCTCGCTCTCGTGGACCCATGCTGATGTGGTCAGGGCCAGAAGTGCCCTGGGCGTAACGATCGGTCAAGAATTGTCATGCGAAGCTAAGGCGACCTCTTCTGACCGCAGGCCAAGGCGCATGATCGGACAGGCCGCGACCGACGCCATCCGCATGACTGCCAAGGGGATGCCCTGATGGCGGAGCCGATCCGCATATTGTTCGTGGGCCAATCCGAAAACGACGTTCCGGCCCTTCGCCAGGAATTGCACGCCTGCGGATATAAGCCTTCGATCAAACGCATCGCTTCCGGGCGCGGGATGCGCAACGCGCTGGCCGAGGACTGGGACGCGGTGATCTCCAACCTCAGTTTGAAACGCTTCGGCGCTGAAGCGGCTCTCGGGATCATGGCGGAGGACGGCCGCGAGATCCCGTTCATTCTTCTTTGTGATTCAGAAGACGCGCCGACGGTCGCCTCCCTGGTCAAGGCGGGGGCGAACGGTTTCGTTCAAAAGCACAATATGTCGTGGCTGCTGCCTACCCTAGAACGGGGCCTGCGCGAGGCGAGGATCCGGAGGCAGCGCACGAAGGTTCTGGATGATCTGCGTGAAGCAAAGTCAAGGGCCGAAAAGACGGAGGCGCTTCTAAAGGACGCGTTGGACAGCATCGACGATCCTTTCGCCTTGTTCGACAAGAACGGCCAGCTCGTCACGTTCAACGGCGCCTGGGAACAGCTCTACCGTGAATCGGCGGACCTGCTGGTCCCCGGAATCAAGTTCGAGGAGCTGCTCAAGTCACGGGCCGAACAAGGTCTTACCCCGGGCATCATGGGCGCGATCGAGGACTGGGTCCGGGAACGCATGCACAAGTTCTGGCAACGCGAGGGCCCCGTCGATCGACCCTTCCCCGGAGGCACCTGGTGGCGTTTAAGCGAACACAGGACGACCGGGGGCGGCGTGGCGCAGATCGCCACGGACATCACGTCCCTCAAGGTTCGTGAGCAGGAGCTCCGGGAAAGCGAGGAGCGTTTCCGCAAAGTCTTCGAAAGCACCGCCGTGGGCTCCGTCCTCGTCGGTCGCAATGGCCGATTCCATATCGTCAACCCGGCTTTCCAGGAGATGCTGGGATACAGCGAGGACGAGCTCCTCTCGATGACGATGTACGACGTCACCCATCCGGACGACCGCGAGGCCACAAGAAAGCGGGCCGAGAAGGTGAGGGCCGGCGAAGTCGACTACGTTCAAGCGGAGAAACGGTATGTCCGCAAGGACGGACGCACGATCTGGGTCTCCATCACCACGTCGCTGGTGCGGAAGTCCCAAGATCGGCCGGATCTTGTGATCACGCAGGTTCTGGACATCACGGAGCGCAAACGGGCCGAGGAAGCGCTCAGGGAGAGCGAATTCAGGTTCCGGGAGCTTTCGGAGCTGCTCCCCGAGATCGTCTACGAGATGAACGCCGAGGGCGTGCTGACCTTCGTGAACCATAAAGGCTGCGAGCTCACCGGCTACAGCGAGGAGGACTTCCGGCGGGGTCTGAGAGGAACGGATCTCGTCGTTCCGGAAGATCGCGAGCATGTCCGCGAAAACATGGCCAAGTTGTCCAGGGGAATGATACCCGACGACAGGGCATTTACGGCCCTGCGAAAGGACGGCAGCACCTTTCCCGTGCTGACCACCTCGGTTCCGATACTTCGAGACGGCAAGCTGATGGGATTCAGGGGTGTCATCGTCGACATGTCGCGGCACGTGGAAAGCGAGGAGGCCCTGCGACAGAGCGAGGAGCGCTTCCGCGATCTCGTGGAGGCAAGCTCCGACTGGATGTGGGAGACCGATGCCCAGCATAGGTTCACCTATGTATCCGAACGCCTATTCGATGCGCTGAACCTCGACCCGAATGACGTGCTCGGCCGAAAGCCGGAAGAGATCGCGTCCAGCCATGGACTGCCCGCGGACTGGGCCGGCCGGCCCGAAGATCTCGCCGCGCGGCGCCCCTTCCGGGATGCCCAATGTGCATGGCGTGATTGCCAGGGACAGCTTCGCGCCCTGCGGTTGAGCGGTAGGCCAAGGCAGGATGCCGACGGGCGATTTATGGGCTATCGCGGCACTGGATCGGACGTTACGGCCGAGGTCCAGGCGAAAGAACGTGAAACCCTGACCCAGCAGCGGTTCCTGCAGGCCATTGAAACCGTGCCCGTGGCCTTCGCCCTGTTCGATCCCGAGGACCGCCTGGTTGTGTGCAACGGCCAGTACCGGGCGCTGCTTTCGCCGGAAACCCGCAAAAGCCTTGAGCAGGGGTTGAGATATGAGGATCTCCTTCGGCGGGAGATCGAGGCCGGTTTCATTCCCGAAGCCGAGCCGGATCCGGAAGGTTGGCTCCGCAAGCGACTCGAAAGGCGCCGGAGCCCCGGAGAGGGCTTCGAGATTCGGAGATCCAGCGGCTGGATTGCGGTTCATGAGCATGGAACGCCCGAGGGCGGCACGCTGATCGTCTGCCACAATATCACGGAGCAGAAACGAACGGAGGAGAGCCTGCGCAAGCTCTCCACAGCGGTCGAACAGAGCCCGGCCGCCATCGTCATTACGGACCCCCGGGGCCGGATTGAATATGCGAACACGAAATACGCGCAAAAAACGGGCTACGCCCTCGACGAAGCGGTGGGCCAGATCCCGGCCTTCCTCAATTGCGAGGTAACGGACCCGACCCAGCACGAAAGGGTCTGGAAGGCCGTCCGCGCCGGCCGCGAATGGCATGGCGAGCTTCGAAATCGACGCAAGAACGGCGAGCTCTATTGGTCGTCGGTGGCTCTCTCGCCGATTCGTGACGACGGCGGACGAATCCTCAATTTCCTGGCGATCGCCGAGGACACCACGGGTAAACGGCTGGTGAATGACCAGCTGCGCCACGCCCAGAAGCTCGAGGCCGTGGGAACCCTGGCCGGGGGCGTCGCCCACGACTTCAACAACATCCTGACTGGAATCCTCGGACACTGCCAAATCGCCATCGAGAAACTGCCGGCGGAAAGCGACCTGCGCTTCAACCTCGATCAAATCATGGGCGCCTCGGATCGTGCCCGGGATCTCGTCCAGCAACTGCTCGCCTTCAGCCGCCGCAAGGAGGCGGTCCTCGAGCCCGTCAACATGCATACGATCGTCGACGAGGCGATGAAGCTGGTCCACGCCTCCACGCCGACGACCATTCGACTGCGGTGGAGCGCCCCGCCCAAATCGGGAGCGGTCATGGCGGATGCCACGCAGATTCACCAAGTGCTCCTGAATCTCTGCGCCAACGCCGTCGATGCCATCGGGACCAATGCGGGGGTGATCGACGTCACGGTCGATTCGTTGAAGAGCCGGAATGGAATCGCGGCCGCCGGCTATGACCTTCCGCCCGGGCGGTATGTCCGCCTTCGCGTCTCGGATACCGGCTGTGGCATGGATAGCTACACCTTGAGCCGGGTTTTCGACCCCTTTTTCACGACCAAGCCCGTGGGCTCGGGAACCGGCCTCGGCCTTGCCGCCGTCCACGGGATCGTCCAGGACCACGGCGGCGGGCTTCAGGTCGAGAGTGAGCCGGGCAAGGGATCCACCTTCACGATCCTCCTGCCTGCGGCACGCCCGACCCGGGAGCCGGCCGCCCCCAAAGACAAAACCTCCTTCTCGGGAACCGAGCGTATTCTGCTGGTCGATGACGAGCGCATGGTCGTGCAATCCATGGGCAGCTATCTGGAGCATTTCGGCTATCGGATCGAAGCGTTGACCAGTGCCAATGCCGCCCTCGCCCTGTTCAAGTCCATGCCGGAGGAGTTCGACCTGGTGGTCACCGATCAGATCATGCCGGGCATGACGGGCGAGGATCTGGCCCAGCACCTGTCGGAGATCCGGCCCGATATTCCGATCATCCTGTGCACGGGCTACGCACCGCCCGTCTCGGAGCAGGCCACACAGGCGGTGGGATTCAGCGAAATCGTGCGCAAGCCCGTCGAACCCAGCGAACTCGGCCGGGTCATCCGGCAAACCCTCGACGCCGCCGCCTGACATCAGCCTCAGTCGCGCGATCAATTCCCGACACCCAACTGGCCTTGCCCGGACTAAGCCACTAACATGCCCACGAAGATGGGCGAGGATGAGCCCAACCAGGGGGAAGTGCCCATGCAATACGTCAATCTCGGCCGGTCCGGCCTGAAGGTCAGCCGCGTCTGTTTCGGCACCTCGGCGGTCGGCAGCCCCGCGTTTCAGCAATGGGCGATCGGCGAGGACGAGGCCCGCCCTCTGTTCCGGAAGGCGCTCGACCTGGGCATCAATTTCTTCGATACGGCCGACATGTACAGCACTGGTCTGAGCGAGGAGATTACCGGAAGGCTGTTGGGCGAGCTGACGCCGCGAGACCAGGTCATGATCGCCACCAAGGTCTGCGGCCGTATGGGCGACGCCCCCAACGACGAAGGGCTCGGCCGCAAGCATATCATGGACGCCATCGACGCCAGCCTGCGGCGGCTCGGCACCGACCATGTCGACCTCTACGTCATTCACCGTTTCGACGGGCAGACACCCATCGAGGAAACCATGGAGGCCCTCAACGACGTCGTCCGCGCCGGCAAGGCACGCTATCTCGGCGCCTCCAGCATGGCCGCGTTCCAATTCGCGAAAATGCGCTTCGCGGCCGAGAAGAACGGCTGGTCCAGTTTCGTGTCGATGCAGAACCTCTACAACCTCCTCTACCGCGAGGAGGAACGGGAGATGATTCCCTATTGCGTCGAGGAAGGCGTGGCGCTGACCCCCTGGAGCCCGATGGCCCGGGGCTTCTTCGCCGGCAACCGCCGCCGAGAGGGAGGCGGCGAAACGCTGCGCGCGCAGACCGATCAGAAGGCCCAGGACCTGTTCTATCGGGAGCTGGATTTCGAAATCGCCGAGCGGGCGGACGCCGTGGCCGAAAAGCACGGAGTCAAACCCATCCAGATCGCCCTGGCCTGGACCCTCCATAAAACGGGCGTGGCCTCGCCGGTGGTCGGCACCGTCAAGGACGCTTATCTGGAGGACGCGGTCGTGGCCGTCGACATTGCCCTCGACGAGGAGGACATGACGCGGCTGGAAGAGCTCTACCAGCCCCGCGCGGTCTTCGGTTTCGAGATGGCGGGCCGCGGGGCTTGAGCGGAGTCGTCGGAGAGTCTCGCGCGGCGTTGCCGCCCAGCGAAGTTTCCGGACAACCAGGAGGGGGAAGAGCCAGTTATGGAGTACGTCAATCTCGGCAAGGCCGGACTCAAGGTCAGCCGCCTCTGCCTCGGATGCATGAGCTATGGCAGCTCATCCTGGCGCAAATGGGTGCTGGACGAGGCGGAGAGCCGGCCGTTCTTCAAGAAGGCACTGGATCTGGGCATCAACTTCTTCGACACCGCCGATATGTATTCCGTGGGCGCGAGCGAGGAGATCACCGGCCGGGCGCTGCTCGAATACGCACCGCGGGATCAGGTCGTCATCGCCAGCAAGGTCTACAACCCCATGGGGAAAGGCCCCAACGACCGCGGCCTCAGCCGCAAGCACATCATGGACGCGATCGACGCGAGCCTGCGGAGGCTTGGGACCGACCACATCGACCTCTACCAGATTCATCGCTTCGACCGCGAGACGCCCATCGAGGAGACGATGGAGGCGCTCCACGACGTGGTGAAGGCCGGCAAGGCGCGGTATATCGGTGCCTCCAGCATGTTCGCCTATCAGTTCGCGAAGATGCAGTTCGTGGCCGAGCGCCACGGCTGGACCCGCTTCGTCGCCATGCAGAACCACTACAACCTGATCTACCGCGAGGAGGAGCGGGAAATGATCCCCTATTGCGCCGAGGAGGGGATCGGCGTGATCCCGTGGAGCCCCCTCGCCCGGGGTTTCCTGGCCGGCAACCGGGCCCGCGAGGGCGGCGGCGAGACGACGCGCTCACAGGCCGATCCCATGGCGCAGCGCATGTATTTTCAAGCGGCGGATTTCGCGGTGGCCGACCGGGTCAGCGAACTCGCCATGCGCCGCGATGTCAAGCCCGTGCAGATCGCGCTCGCCTGGATGCTCCGCAAGCCGGCGATCACCTCGCCGATCATCGGCGCCACCAAGCTCGAATATCTCGACGACACCGCGGCGGCGCTGAACGTCAAACTGAGCGCCGAGGAGATGGCTGCCCTGGAGGAGCCCTACGTTCCCCATCCCGTGCTGGGGATCATCCCGGGGGGCGCCCGATCGAGCTGAGCTATATGAGGGGAACGATCAGCGAATCGGCGAGCAGGAAGACGAAGATCAGGAACAGATAGAGGATCGAATAGCCGAACATGGGCCGCGCGGAGCGATCGGTTTCGTCCCGCCAGACGCGAAGCGCGTGGCGCAGGAACAGGCCTCCGAGAACGAGGGCGGCCACGGCGTAAACGGCGCCCGACATACCGAGGGCGACCGGCAGAAGGCTCGCCGGGATCAGAAGCAGGGTGTAGAGCAGGATCTGGTTGCGAGTCGCCCGCTCGCCGGCGACGACGGGCAGCATCGGCACCTTGGCGCGGAGATAGTCCTGCCGCCGAAACAGGGCCAGGGCCCAGGAATGCGGCGGCGTCCACAGGAAGATGATGAGAAACAGGGCCAGCGCTTCCGGCCCCACATCGCCCGTTACCGACGCCCAGCCGATGACCGGCGGCAGCGCCCCGGACGCGCCGCCGATGACGATGTTCTGGGGCGTCCGGCGTTTCAGCCAGACCGTGTAGATCACGACGTAGTAGAGAAGCGTCGTCGCAAGGAGCGCCGCAGCCAGAGGGTGGACGACGGCAGCCATCGCCGCGATCGAGACGAGCGCGAGTCCCGTGCCGTAGAACAGGGCGATTCGGGGGGGCATGCGGCCGGCGGGGATCGGCCGTTCGCGGGTGCGGCGCATCTCGCAGTCGATGTCGCGGTCGTACCACATGTTGATCGCCCCCGCCGCACCGGCGCCCAGCGCGATGCACAGGACCGCCACAACCGCCCGCCACCACGCGATCTCCCCCGGCGCGAGCAGCAGCCCGACCAGGGCCGTGAAGACCACCAGCGACATGACGTTGGGCTTGAGGATGATGGCGTAGTCGACGGCCCGAAAACGCGGCCCCTCGCGGGCGTCCTTCCGGGAACGGGCGGATTTGGCGGGAAACGCGGGGAGGATTTTGGACGTTGTTCGCGACACGCGTTTGCTTTCCTTCTTCAGACCATATCCATGCGGTTTCCCAACACCGTCCCGCCGGGCAATATATAGTCGTTCGGCGCGTGGGCAAGGAGCAGAAGCTCCCACGCCCTCCCCTGCCCTAGCCGGGTCGCTGTACAGCGGCGATGCCGACCGTGTCCTCGCGCTCCTTCTCCGGAAGGGAACGCGCTGCCCCGTGTTCTTCCCCGGATCGCAGCTCGTAGGCCACCCACAACGCGAAAGTGAACAGGAGAACGGCCCCCGCCTGATGCGGGGCCGCCAGATAGATCGGTACGATCATGAGCAATGTCGAGATGCCGAGGGCGACCTGAATCACCATCATGGCGACCAACGCATGGACCGCCAACCGCTGCCGTGGGGTCAGGCGCAGGGTGACGGAGACGGCCCAGAACGCGGCGACGGCGAGGAAGACCACCATCGCCAATACCCGATGATGGAACTGCACCGTCGCCACCTCCTCGAAGGCGCTGCGGATCGGCGGCTCCAGCCCATACAGGTCTTCCGGGATCCACCGACCGTCCATCAGCGGAAAGGTGTTGTAGGCGAAACCGGCGTTGTTGCCGGCCACGAAACCGCCCGAGATAGCGGTGAGAAAGACCAGAAAGACCAGCGCGAAAGCATACCGGCCGAGCCAGCACCGCCGAAAGTCCGAGGGCCGGTTCGCCGTCTTGGCCACCAAAGGCGCGGGCCACCACAGACGGAGGCCGAGCCAGACCAGATAGCCGTATATCACGAAGGCAAGCGCGAGATGGGCGGTCAGGCGGTAAGGGCTGACATCGGGGATGTCGACCAGGCCGCTCTTGACCATGTACCAGCCGAGGGCGCCCTGAAGGCCGCCGAGCACGAAGAGGATCACGGCATGGCGCCGCATCGGCCTGTCCAACCACCCCTTCGCCAGGAAAAACAGGGCCGGCAGCAGGAAGACGACACCGATAATGCGCCCCAAAAGGCGATGGAGATATTCGATCCAATAGATCTGCTTGAACTCCGCGAGCGTCATGTTGAAGTTGAGCTCGCGAAACTCGGGGAACTGCTTGTACTTCTCGAAGGCGACCTCCCACTCCACCGTCGTCAAGGGCGGGAGCCAGCCCGTCAAGGGGCGCCACTCCACCATCGACAGGCCGGAGATGGTCAGGCGGGTAATGCCGCCCCAGACGATCATGGCGAACACCATGGCCGCCACCGCGAAGAGCCAGGCGGCGATGATCCGCCGATGGCGCGTCTCGACAACCTCAGCGCCCATGGACGATCCGTCCCCGGCGCCCGGCCGCCCAGATAACTTGCCGCCCCGCGCGCATCCCACCTGGGACGGCGGGGAGAAGACTCCGCCGGTGATTTGCGCTATCAGAACAGAGGGCAGTGTGAGGAAACATCATGACAACATCTTCTCGCATTAAATGGTATCCGCCGCTCGACGCCATCAAGGGCGACGCGACGGAGCTGGATCTCGCGGCGGCGACGCCGGTCCGGGAGGTCCTGTTGCGCTTGCAGGCGGAAGAACCGCGTCTCCAGAAGTTCTTCCGCATGAAGCCCGACTCGGCCACATGCTCCGGCCTGATCATTCTCAAGGGCGGCGACATCCTCAAGCTCGATGACACCATCGCGCCCGGCGACGAGCTGGAGATCATGGCCGCCATCGAGGGAGGTTGAAGGCTCATTCCGAGAGTGCCGACGCCACCTCGGACGCGCGGCCGAACATCGCCCTTCCCGCGAGCCAAATGAACATCACGCCCCCGGCCACCGCCACCGCGGCACCCAACCCGTTCATGGCCATGCCGGCGATGGCGCCGAAGCCCTCGAGCCCCTGCTCGGCACCGGCGGTCTTTCGCGGGGCGCCGAAACCGCCGGCCCAGAACAGCCCGAGCACGGCCACCGACTGCCCGACGGCGAACAGCCAAAGCTGAACGCGAACGACCCGATCGCGGGCGAGACCACGCCGAAGCAAGGGCAGGAAGACCTCGTAGAACAATCCCATGAAGGCCAGCGTCACGCCCGAGATAACGCCGTGATAGTGAGCCGGTGTCCGCGTATCGGTGCCGTCGATGAACAGGCCGAGGACGCCGCCGAGCCCGAACACGCCGATCGAGAGCACGAGGCAAAGGAAGGCGGGCCGGCCCCAGGGCAGGGGGCGATGGGTGTCCGGAAGGCGCGCGACCGCCCGGATTCCCGCAAGGACG
This sequence comes from Rhodospirillales bacterium, assembly GCA_028281785.1. Classification (GTDB taxonomy): domain Bacteria; phylum Pseudomonadota; class Alphaproteobacteria; order Rhodospirillales; family Shumkoniaceae; genus JANQJG01. The sequence continues at coordinate 17,640 of JANQJG010000122.1, read as the reverse complement.
ACGAGCAGGGTCGGCACCCCCAGGATCCATTGCAGCCGGGTGAAGGCGTTCATCTGGTCCGCGGAGAAGGGCGGGAAAAGGTAGTAAAAGAAAGGTGCCGGCAAAACCGCGAGGATAAGAATCGCCGCCGCCAGCTTGATCAACCGGGGACCGACAATCTCGCGGCCCAGCGCGATTCGGGCCAGGACCGCCCAGGTCACGATCAACAGGGTCGTGCTGAGAAACTGCATCATATGGCCGCCGCCCCAGAACAGCTCCTCGTTGAACCGGAAGGACGGCGTCTGATGCCGAAGGAACTGAAAGGCGAGGCCGAAGCAGATCAGCGCCACGAGGAAGATGACCGCGGCCCCGGAGACGGCGAAGGAGACGGGCTCGTGAGGTTCGCCCCGGGGGGCGGGGGTCAGCAGCAGGCGCAGCACCGGCAGACAGAGCCCGCCCGCGAGCAGGGCCAAGCCCAGATAGAAGAGCGGGTCGATGATGGCCGGGACATAGTTGTTCAGGGTCGGCACGCCGCGGTCGAGGAGCGCGGGAATCAAGAGCAGAAGGCAGGCGACGGCGACGACGGGGAGGCCGGCAGCGCCGATGGCGTTGAGCCGTGGCGGGGCGTCCCGGCCGGCCCAGGCGGTCAGCTGCAGGAACGCCCCGAAGACCGCGAGAAACCAGATGATGAAGGCGAACACGACATGCACGACCAGCGCCTTGCGGAAGAAATCCGCCGGCCAGGTCACGGCCTCGCCCAGCCCGGGCGTGCGCGACCATGCCAGAAGCACGGCGAAGGCGCCGGCGATGCCGAGGGAGAGGATGGCCAGCGCACACCAACCCCACAGCTCGCGACGCGCCGAAGGATGGCGCATGGCGTCGCGGTAGGCCGGAAGGACCTCGCTCACGGCGTCACACTTGGCCATAGGGGTATAGATGGACGGCCATCACATAGACGACCACCCCAGAGAGCCCGACATACATCCATAGCGGCCAAGTCCAGCGCGCCAGCCGCCGATGCGCCGCGAATCGTCCCTTGAACGCCCGGAGGACCGTGACCGGCACCATGGGCGTGATGATGATGGCGCCGATGATGTGGGCGATGAGGATGGTGAAATAGATCGGCCGAATCACCCCTTCGCCGCCGAACTGGGCAAAGCCGGAATTGGCCTTGTAGATCACGTAAACCACGAGGAACAACGCCGACGCCGCCATCGCCGAGAGCATGGCCGCGCGATGGCGGTAGCGGTCGCCGAGACGGATGAAAACGTATCCCACGGCCAAGCACAGGGTCGAGATCCCGTTCAACCCGGCGATCACATGGGGAAGGTCGCTGACCTCAAGCATGGTCAACAATCGGTCGGCAGTCGACGATTGGTCGAGAAACGGGCGACCGCCCGCCCCGCCTCACCACATTTTGTAAATGATGGCGACATACATAAAGATCGCCGCGGAGGAGAGAATGGCGGCCAACACCCACTTGTTCATCACCTTTGTCTTCATATGCGTGATCCGCGCCGTGGATCTTCGTGATCTGCCCCGGAGACGGTTTTCCAAGAGCCGTCCTTGGGCCCGCCGTTTGGCGCATGATCATGATGGAATCCGCGAAAATCAAGACTTGATGGGTGTCGGCGTCGCCAGGGTGTATTCAAACTTCTCCATGCCGAAGCCGGGCGGTGGGATTTGATCCTCAAACGGGGTGGACCCTTGTTCGTTTTCATTAGATAATTCTGAATTGCAATATCAGAATTCGACCCTAATATAGCAAGGGGCTTATAAACGCCCGATCCAATGAATCGGAGGAAACCAAGGGCCGAACGAGCCCGCCGGCCCGATTTCAGGTCAGGAATATGTTGAACGCTGTCCAACGATTCGCTTCTGTCGCTGGGATGGTGATGGCCGCTGTTGCCACCGATGCCCTCGCTGCCCAGCCCGAGCCTTGGCAGATCCTGATGCAGCCCGCGGCCTCTCCCGTGATGGAGATGATGACGGACTTCAACTTCTTGGTCTCCGTCATCATCATTCTGATCACGATCTTCGTTTTGGGACTGCTGGTCTATGTCGCCTATCGCTTCAACGCCAAGAAGAACCCGGTGCCGGCGAAGTGGAGCCACAATCCGGGACTGGAAGTCCTTTGGACCGCCGTCCCCGTGGTCATTCTGATCGTCATTGCCGTGCCCTCGATTCGGCTTCTCTACTTCCAGGACAAGGCCGCAGACGCCGAGATGACCCTCAAGGTCACCGGGCATCAGTGGTACTGGTCCTATGAGTATCCGGATCATGGCAATTTCACCTTCGACGCGTTCATGGTTCCCGACGACGAGCTCGAGGAAGGCCAGCCACGGCTTCTGGAAACCGACAACCGCGTCGTCCTGCCCGTCGAGACCGACATTCGAATCCTCGTCACGGCATCGGATGTGATTCATTCCTGGGCGGTTCCAGCCTTCGGCATCAAGTCGGACGCGATTCCGGGACGCACGAAGGAAACCTGGGTCCGCATCACCCGCGAGGGCGTCTACTACGGCCAGTGCTCCGAGCTTTGCGGCGTCAACCACGCCTACATGCCGATCACTGTCGAGGCCGTCTCCAAGGAGGCGTTCGCGGCGTGGACGGCGAAGGCGCAGGAGCAGTTCGCCGCCACCGATCCGGATCGGGACTCCACGCGCCTCGCGGAAGGTAGCGCAAGGGTTCAATAGGGAAACCGTTTTCAGGGAAGAGGCGACACATGGCCGACACCGCCGCACAGGCTGCCCACGCCGACCACGGCCACCACCCGACCGGATGGCGGCGCTGGGCCTATTCGACGAATCACAAGGACATCGGCACGATGTATATCGTGATCTCGATCATCGCCGCCCTGTTCGGCGGCGGCATGTCCTGGCTGATTCGCCTCGAGCTCGCCCAGCCGGGACTGCAGTTCATCGAGGACGGGCAGTTCTACAATGTCATGGTCACGGCGCATGGCCTGATCATGGTGTTCTTCGTGGTCATGCCGGCGCTTATCGGGGGTTTCGGCAACTGGTTCGTGCCGCTGATGATCGGCGCGCCGGACATGGCCTTCCCGCGCATGAACAACATCAGCTTCTGGCTGCTGGCCGCGGCCTTCGTCCTGCTGATCATCGCCGGCCTGTCGGGCCAGGGGCCGGGAACGGGATGGACGCTGTACCCGACCTTGAGCGACGCCACCTATCATCCCGGAGCGGCCGTCGACTTCGCCATCCTGAGCCTGCATCTGGCCGGCGCCTCCTCGATTCTGGGAGCGATGAACTTCATCACCACGATCTTCAACATGCGGGCGCCGGGCATGACGCTGTGGCGCATGCCCCTGTTCGTCTGGTCGATGCTGGTCACGGCGTTCCTACTGCTGCTGGCCGTGCCGGTGCTGGCCGGCGCGCTGACCATGCTGCTGACCGACCGGAACTTCGGCACGACGTTTTTCAATCCGGCCGGGGGCGGCGACCCGGTGCTGTGGCAGCATCTGTTTTGGTTCTTCGGCCATCCCGAAGTCTACATCATGATCCTGCCGGCCTTCGGCATCGTCAGCCATGTCGTCTCGACCTTCTCCAAGAAGCCGGTGTTCGGCTATCTGGGAATGGCCCTGGCGATGGTCGCCATCGGCTTCATCGGCTTCATCGTCTGGGCGCACCATATGTTCACGGTCGGCCTCGACGTGAACACCCGCGCCTACTTCGTGCTCGCGACGATGATCATCGCGGTGCCCACGGGCATCAAGATCTTCAGCTGGATCGCGACCATGTGGGGCGGCTCGATCGAATTCAGGACGCCGATGCTGTGGGCCGTGGGCTTCATCTTCCTGTTCGTCATCGGCGGCGTGACCGGGGTCGTGCTCGCCAATGCCGGCATCACCGTCGGGCTGCACGACACCTATTACGTGGTCGCCCATTTCCACTACGTGCTGTCGCTGGGGGCGGTGTTCGCCATCTTCGCCGGCTTCTACTACTGGATGCCGAAGATGAGCGGGCGCATGTATCCATCCTCATTGGCGAAGATCCATTTCTGGCTCACCTTCGTCGGCGTCAACGTGCTGTTCTTTCCGCAGCACTTCCTGGGAGCGGCGGGGATGCCGCGGCGGATTCCCGACTACCCGGACGCCTTCGCGGGATGGAACATGGTGAGCAGCATCGGCGCCGCCTCCACGGTGCTCGGCACCCTGCTGTTCCTCTACATCCTCTATGCGACGTTCGCGCGGGGGGAACAGGCGGCCGCCAACCCCTGGGGCGTCGGCGCGACGACGCTGGAATGGACGGTGCCCTCGCCGGCCCCGTTCCATACCCATGAGGACGTCCCCGTGATCGAGCCCCAGCCGGCCGAGTAGGAGAGAGATCGAATGGCCAACGCGGCAGCACGGACACAAGACAAAAAGGCGAAGCGCAACCGGTTCACGGCGCTGATGCTGACGGGCTTCGTTTGCGGGATGGTCGGCCTCGCCTTCGCCTCGGTTCCTCTTTACCGCCTGTTCTGCCAGATCACGGGGTACGGCGGTACGCCGCGGATCGCCGAGGTGCCGCTGGCGGCGCCGACGGAGAACGCGCCGAAGATCAAAGTTCGCTTCGACGCCAACGTCAATGCGGCCCTGCCCTGGCGGTTCCGCCCCGGTCAGCGGGAGATCACGGTCCCGCTTGGCGAGCAGACCCTTACTCACTATACGGCGCGCAACGTCTCGGAGACGTCCGTCGTCGGCACGGCCACGTTCAACGTGACGCCGTACAAGGCGGCGCCTTACTTCGCCAAGATCGAATGCTTCTGCTTTACCGAGCAGCGCCTGGAGCCCGGCAAGGAGATGTCGATGCCGGTGGCCTTCTTCGTCGATCCGGCGATCCTAGAAGATCCGAACACCCAGGAGGTGACGACGATCACGCTCTCCTATACGTTCTTCCCGGCCGATGAGAACGGGGACGCGATCGAAAACGCGGCGTCAATGGACGGGGAACACCCGGCCGTCGAGATCCAAGCGGCAGCCCTGACTCCCGGCGCGCGGTGAACCCTATCCAAGCGGGTGATGGTGTGAGAAAGGCAAGGCGATGGTGAGCGAGACGAAGAGTCATCCCTGGCACATGGTCGACCCGAGCCCGTGGCCGCTGGTCGGCACGATCTCCGCGTTCGTCTGCGCCGTGGGTGGAATCTGGTACATGCATGCGGATGTACCCTGGCTGCTGCTGGCCGGCCTTCTTCTGCTCCTCGCGACATTTTTTGGGTGGTGCCGCGACGTCGTCCGCGAATCGGTGATCCAGAAGTCCCATACCGAGCCGGTCAACCACGGCCTGCGGATGGGCATGCTCCTTTTCATCGCCTCCGAGGTGATGTTCTTCTTTGCCTTCTTCTGGGCCTATTTCCATGCCAGCGTGCCTTGGATCAGCGCCGTCGCCTCGCCGACCTGGCCGCCCGAGGGAATCGTCCCCCTCGAAGCCTGGACGATCCCCTTCCTGAACACGCTGATTCTGCTGACATCCGGCGCGACCGTAACTTATGCCCATGAGGCCCTGCGCATGGGCGACCAGAAGAAGACCGTGCGGGGACTCGTGCTCACCGTGATCCTCGGCATTATCTTTCTCGGATTCCAGATCTACGAGTACGGCATCGCCACATTCGGCTTCACCGAGGGGATCTATCCCTCGACCTTTTACATGGCGACCGGCTTTCACGGTTTTCACGTGTTCGTCGGCGTGTGCTTCCTCGTCGTATGCCTGCTGCGCGCCCGTGCCGGGCATTTCACCGCGAAGAAGCATGTGGGTTTCGAGGCCGCCGCCTGGTACTGGCATTTCGTCGACGTGGTTTGGCTGTTCCTGTTCGTCACCATCTATTGGTGGAGCAGTGCCGGCTATCAGGGCTGACATCCGACCCCTGAAGCCCCTTCCATGAACACCTCCTCACCCGTTGGCCGCGGCCTGCGGGGACGCTGTCCGCGTTGCGGCGAGGGGCGCCTGTTCGAGGGGGCCTTGAGAGTTGTCGACCGCTGCGCGGTCTGCGGGCTCTCCTTTCGCGGCCATGACGCGGGCGACGGCCCGGCCGTCGCCGTCACCTTCATCCTCGGCACGGTGATCGTCGCCTGCGCGATGATCCTGGAACTGACCGCAGCACCCCCGCTGTGGCTGCATTTCCTGCTTTGGATTCCGCTGATCTTCGTCGGTTCGGTCGCCCTCCTCCGCCCCATCAAGGGCGCGACCATCGGCCTGCAGTACACCCACCGCTCGGTCGAGGACCCGGAGCAGCCCGGCGGCATCTGAAGCGTCTGCGAACGAATTTCTAGAGCGGATCGCGATCTGATCTAGGAGCGGCCGAGGATGACGACCAGAAGGGCCCGGGCGGGCCGGTCGCCTTCGTTGCGGATGGCGTGCGGCCGGTCGGCCCGGTAACGGGCCGTTTCTCCGACCTCCAGCGTCCGTCGCTCGCCGCCGCTTTCAACCACCAGCACCCCGTCGAGAACCGTCAAATGTTCAACGGTCCCAGCGTCGTGCGGCTGCGAGACCAGTTCGGCATCGCATTGCGCGCGCATGTCGTACCATTCCATCTGCCCACCAAGATTCAACGGCCCCAGAATACGCAGTTCGCATCCGCCGTCGGCGCTGCGGATAGAGGGTGTGGCGTGCGCGGTCAGCACCTCGATTGCTTCCACCCGCTCGTCCTGACCAAGGAAGGATTCGACGGAAACGCCCAGGCTGTCGCACAACCGCCAGACGGTGGCCAGGGTCGGGTTGGTCTGGTCGCGCTCGATCTGCGAGAGCATCGACTTCGAGACGCCGGAGCGGTTTGCCAGCTCCTCAAGGGTCAGGCCGCGGGAGCGGCGTTGGCTGCGGACATACTGGCCGACATTGGGCGGCGTCGAGTGAGCTGCGGGAGGCACAGCATTTCCTTTATTTTGAACTTGATTCCATTATCTCGGAATATGTACAACATACAGGAAACCATCTAGGACCTCAATGGCCCAGGTGATCCCTGAATCCCCAGGGGGCGAAACGCGTCCCCCGAGGTCTTCGTGGAACAGGAAGTGAGGAATCCGATGTCCCAGACGGTGCTTGAACATCTGAGAGGCGAGATCCGGGTCCTGCGCGATGGCGGATTGTACAAGGCGGAACGGGTCATCGCCTCGCCCCAGGACGCGGCCATTCGCCTGGAGGGCGGGCGCGAGGTCGTCAATCTGTGCGCCAACAACTATCTCGGCCTGTCCAATCACCCGACGCTTGTCGAGGCGGCGAAGGCGGCCCTCGACCGCTACGGCTACGGCATGTCTTCGGTGCGGTTCATCTGCGGCACGCAGACGGTGCACCGTGAGTTGGAACAACGCCTGGCCGCCTTTCTGGGCACCGAGGACGCGATTCTCTATTCCTCCTGCTTCGACGCCAATACCGGCCTGTTCGAAACATTGCTGGACGAGCGCGACGCGATCATCAGCGATGCCTTGAACCACGCCAGCATCATCGACGGGGTGCGCCTGTGCAAGGCGCGCCGGCTGCGCTATGCCAACAACGACATGGAAGATCTGGAGCGGCAGCTCCTGGCGGCGGGGGACAGCCGCTTCCGGTTGATCGTCACAGATGGAGTGTTCTCGATGGACGGCGTCATCGCCGATTTGGCCGGGATCTGCGATCTGGCCGAACGCCATGACGCCATGGTGATGGTCGACGATTCGCATGCCGTCGGCTTTCTGGGCGCGGGCGGGCGAGGCACACCCGAACATTGCGGGGTCGCGGGCCGAATCGACATCGTGACCGGGACCCTGGGCAAGGCGCTTGGCGGCGCCTCCGGCGGCTACACGGCGGCCCGGGGCGAGGTGGTCGAGTGGCTCAGGCAGCGCTCCCGCCCCTATCTTTTCTCCAACAGCCTGGCACCGGTCATCGCCGCCACTTCGCTGACCGCGCTTGGCCTGATCTCGGAAAGCGACGAGCTGCGCCGGCGGCTTCGCGAAAACAGCGCCTATTTCCGGGAAAGCCTGGCGGGACTCGGCTTCAAGCTCGCGGGCGAGGGCCATCCGATCATCCCCGTCATGATCGGCGACGCGCGCCTTGCCTCGGAGATGGCGGATCGCCTGCTGGCACAGGGAATCTATGTGATCGGCTTCTCCTATCCCGTCGTGCCCAAGGGGCAGGCGAGAATCCGCACCCAGATGTCGGCGGCGCTCACCCGCGCGCAGCTCGATCGGGCAATTACCGCCTTTGCCGCCGTCGGGCGCGAACTGGATATCATCACAACCGAATCGGGGGCGGGATCATGAAGGCGTTGGTCAAGAGCAAGGCCGAAGCGGGAATCTGGATGGAGGACGTTGCCCCGCCCCAAGCCGGCCCCAACGACATCCTGATCAAGATTCGCAAGACGGCCATCTGCGGGACGGACGTGCACATCTTCAACTGGGATGCCTGGTCGCAGCAGACGATTCCGGTGCCCATGGTCGTCGGTCACGAGTTCGTCGGCGAGGTCGCCGAGGTCGGCAGCGAGGTCCAGGGGATCGAGCCCGGCGACCGGGTTTCCGGCGAGGGGCATATCACCTGCGGGCATTGCCGCAACTGCCGGGCAGGGCGCCGCCATCTGTGCCGCAACACCATCGGCGTCGGAGTCAACCGGCCCGGCTGTTTCGCCGAATATCTGTCGATTCCCGCCGTCAACGCGTTCCGCCTGCCGGCCGACATATCGGACGAGATCGCCACGATCATGGATCCCTTCGGCAACGCGACGCATACCGCGCTGTCCTTCGACATGGTCGGCGAGGACGTGCTGATCACCGGAGCCGGCCCGATCGGCGTCATGGCGGTGGCGATCGCCCGCCATGTCGGCGCCCGCTTCATCGTGATCACCGACGTCAACGACTATCGGTTGCAGCTGGCCGAAGAGCTGGGAGCCACCCGTACCGTGAACGTGAGCCGGCTCCGACTCGAAGACGTCATGGACGATCTGGGCATGGCGGAAGGGTTCGACGTCGGACTCGAAATGTCGGGCAATCCAGCCGCCGTGGGCGACATGCTGCGGACCATGAACTACGGGGCACGCGTCGCCGTACTGGGCATTCCGCCGGAGCCGATGACATCGGTCAATCTGCACGACATGATCTTCAAGGGCCTGACCCTCAAGGGCATATACGGTCGCGAGATGTTCGAAACCTGGTATAAGATGATGACCATGCTGCAGAGCGGCCTGGACATCTGCCCGGTGATCACCCATCGATTCCCAATCGACGACTATGAGAAGGCCTTCGAGGTGATGCGATCAGGCCAGGCCGGGAAGGTCATTCTCGACTGGAATTAAGCCTCCGGCCGACCTCCCCGAGGAGAGGAAATCGAACGAATCGAGATCGCGTCACAAGCGAGTTGAGAATGTGTCTCAAAGTCCACATTTTTCTTATGGTTTTGTCTTGAACCTTTGCAAATTCTCATGTAAGGATCTGGTGTGGCTTGAGTTTTGGAGCCGGGCCCTGAGCCGCCCCAGCAAAAAAGCAAGACGCGAACCCGGCGTTGAGGAAATCCCGTCCAAGTGAATCGAGTGAAGGAGACAGCTATGTCCGAACTGCTGCCTGATGCCCCTGAATGCGCGAACACGGTAGACGCCCGCGGCAGCGCCTGCCCCGGCCCCCTGCTCGAGGCCAAAAAGGCCATCGGGTCGGTGAAGGTCGGCGACGTGCTGGAGATTCTGTCCAACGACCCCGGCACCAAGGACGATATTCCGAAATGGGCTGGCAAGGTCGGCCACAACTATATCGGTCATTTGCAGGCGGACGGTTATGACCGTCTCTATGTCCGCCGCGGAAAGTAGGATATTCGAACGATGCAGCGTCGGGAAAGCGCTCCCAAAATTCTGATCCTGGCGACCGAGGATTGCGCCTATCCCGGCGCCAATTCGGTGGGTCAAGCCCACCTGTCCTATGGCGAGAACACCTACATCCTGAGGACCCGAGAGCCGGCGATGTTTCCGGAGAGGTTCTACCTCGACTGCTTCGACAAGGGCATCGCCGGCATCATCATCATGTCCTGCGGTGTCGAATGCCCTTACGAGGGCGCCTATGACGCCCTGGCCAAGCGCGTCGATGGGGTCTACAGACAGATGAAGGAGCGGGGGCTGGACATCCGCCGCCTGCGGTTGACCGCAATCTGCACGGTCTGCAACCGGGCGTTCCTGAACGAGGTCAAGAACATGAACCAGGTCGTGACCGAGCTGGGGCTCCCCGGCGAGGAAATCCGCGAAGCGGTCATCGCCTGAGAGGGGAAGAGGGCTCAAATGACGACCCAAGAATACCCACAGTTCGATACCCTGGTACTCGGTGCCGGAATCGCCGGTCTGCAAACCGCCCTCGACCTCGCCGAACAGGGGTTTCAGGTGGCGATCGTCGAGCGCGACCCCTCCATCGGCGGCAAGATGATCCGGCTGTCGAAGGTCTTTCCGACCCTCGACTGCGCGAGCTGCATCACGACCCCGAAGATGGCGGCCGCGGCCCATCACCCGAACATCACCCTCTTCACCTATTGCGAGCTCAACGGGGTCGAGAGGACGGGAAGCGGGCTCAAGGCCTCGGTTACGCAGAAGCCGCGCTATGTCGATCCCGACAAATGCACGGGCTGCCGCTCCTGCGAGTATGCCTGCCCGACCTTCGTCCCCGATCATGAGCAGGGCGGCTTCACCTCCCGCAAGGCCATCTATGTGCCGTTCTCCAACGCGGTTCCGCAAAAAGCGGTCATGGACCCCGAGAACTGCTGGATCTGCGGCAAGGACGGCGGCCAGTGCGTGCAGGTCTGCGCCACCGACGCCATCAACTATTTCGACAAGCCCGAGGACTTCACGCTGGAGGCCCGGTCGATGGTCCTGGCCACGGGATACGAGCTGATCCCCGACTATTCGGAGAAGGCATTCGGCCCCGCCAGCCAACACCCCAATCTGATCACTTCGCTGCAGATGGAACGGCTGCTGGCGCCGCACGGCCCGTACATGCGGGCGCTCAGGCCATCGGACGGCAAGGAGCCGGACTCGATCGCCTTCATCCAGTGCGCCGGCTCGCGCGATCTGAACCTCGGGGTTTCCTACTGTTCGCGCGTCTGCTGCATGTATTCGATCAAGCAGGCGATGCTGCTTTCGGGCGCCTTGCCGCTGGCCGACATCACGATCTACTACATGGATATCCGCGCCTTCGGGAAGAACTACGAGCAGTTCTTCCAGAACGCCAAGGCCATGGGCGTGGAGTTCGTCAAGGCCAAGCCGATGGTGATTGGCGGCACCGAGGACGGTGCCGTGCGCCTCCGCTATGAGGACCAGGAGGGCGGCGGCGGCGGCATGACCCGGGAGCACGACCTGGTGGTACAGGCGCTGGCCATGGTGCCGGCCTGGAACCCGGAGGGCGTGGTCGACGTCTCTACCGCCACGGACGGCTTCATCAAATCGGTCAAGCCGAAGATCGCGCCCACCCTGACCGACATGGATGGCGTGTTCACCGCCGGCGTGGCCGCCGGTCCCAAGGACATCGTCGACACCATCGTCGAGGCCGGCGCCGCGGCGATGGAGGTTTCCAACTATCTGAACCAGGAGGCGCTGGTCGCGGCCGAGTGACCGCCGCCCCGCACCAGACGCGCAGAGGACCCGTAGGAATGACAGCGAAGGGCAAGGACAAGACAGCCGAAGGCGAAGCCAAGGTCGCGGTCTATATCTGTCACTGCGGCGGCAACATCTCCGACCAGGTGGATGTCGAGAAGCTCGAGGCCATGGCCAAGGAGTTTCCGGGCGTCACCGTTGCTCGCCGCGACATGTTCATGTGCTCCGACCCCGGGCAGAACAAGATCATCGAGGATCTGAAATCCGGCGCGGCGGACCGCGTCGTCATCGCCTCCTGCTCGCCCAGCCTGCACGAGACGACCTTCCGCAACGCCGTGATGCGGGCCGGCGTGAACCCCTACATGTACGAGCACGCCAATATCCGCGAGCAGTGCAGCTGGGTGCACCACGGCGAGGCGGCGACGCGGAAGGCCGCGGGCCTGGTCGCTGCGGCGGTCGGCAAGGCCCGGCATCTCAAGCCCCTCGAATCCATCCGCATGGATGCGGTGGACCATGTGACCGTGGTCGGGGGCGGGATCTCCGGGCTGAAATCGGCGCGCGACCTGGCGATGCGCGGTCTCAAGGTCACGCTGATCGAAAAGACGCCCTTCCTCGGCGGCAACGTGGCCCAGCTCGACCGCCTGTTCCCGACCAACGAGCCCGCGGCGGAGCTGCTTCAGGAGGTTGTCGACGAGGTGCGGGCACGCCCGGAAATCGAGGTCCTGACCTGCGCGGAACTCACCGAGTCCGAGGGCTATGTCGGCAATTTCACCCTCAAGGTGACTCGCACGCCGCCCACCGGCGAGGAGGAATGCGAGAGGCTGCGGACCGTCGAGGCGGCCGGGGCCGGCGAGGGCCGGTTCGTCCCCTTTGTCGGCATCCTCCCCGAGGCGGTGCCGGCCACGGAGGAGACGCGAGAGATCTCGACCGGGGCCGTGGTGCTGGCCACCGGTTTCCGGCACTATTCGCCGCCCAAGGGTCTCTACGGCTATGGCGAGCATCCGGAAGTCATCACCCTGCCCGACCTGATCCGGCTGATGGCGGAGAAGGAGGACACTGGCGGCATGCTGGAGGTCAATGGCCGGCCGATCAAGTCGATGGCCATGATCCGCTGTGTCGGCAGCCGGCAGATCCCCGGCATCCACGAGCCCGACGAGAACGGCAATCTCAACGAACACTGCTCGCGCGCCTGCTGCACGGCGACACTTCAGGCCGACCGGGAGATCAAGGAGAAGTATCCCGAGACCGTCATCTATGACTTCTACCGCGACATCCGTGCCTATGGCAGGGGCCACGAGGAATTCTATGTCGGGGCCTCGCAGGACGGGGTATTGTTCCTGCGCTTCGAGCCCGACGGCCCGCCGGTGGTCGGTCCGGCCAGCGATCCCGACTATGCGCTGAGCGTCATGGCCAAGGACACGCTGCTGTCCGGCCAGGAGCTGGACGTGCCGGTCGATCTGGTCGTGCTGTCCGTCGGCATGGTGCCCTCCGACGTCTCGGGCCTTATCGACAAGATGAAGCTTCCCGTCGGCGCCGACCGCTTCTTGCTGGAGGTGCATCCGAAGCTCAGGCCGGTCGAGCTGGCGAATACCGGCGTCCTCCTGGCCGGCACCTGCCAGGCGCCGATGGACTCGACGGAGGCCTCGGAAGGGGCGACGGCCGCCGCTGTCAAAGCCGCAGCGCTGCTGGCCAAGGGCCATGTGGAGCTCGATCCCTACGTGGCGACGGTCAACACCGAGCTTTGCGAGGGGACCGGCGCCTGTGTCGCGGAATGCCCGCATCCGGGTTGCGTGACCCTGGTGGACGCCCCGGAAGGCAAGGGCAAGAAGGCGGAGATCAATCCCGCCCTGTGCACGGGCTGCGGCATGTGCGTCGCGGTCTGCCCCAACGTCGCCATCGAGGTCAACGGCTGGACCCTGCGCCAGTACGAGGCCATGGTCGACGCCATCGTCGCCCTTCCGGCGACGAAGGAACTGGTCGAGGCGTGAGCATGTATCAACTGACCGAAGAACAAAGAACCGAGCTGGCGGAGATCCGCCGCCGGCGCCGCGAGGTGAACAGAAGCGCCTTCGACGCCAGCCGCAGGCGCATGCGCGACATCAAGCGGGTCCGCAACGCGTTGACCCAATCCGACGAGCCGATGACGGTTCCCGAACTCGCGACCGCGACCGGGCTGGAGAGCACGCATGTGCTGTGGTGCGTGACGGCGATGAAGAAGTACGGCCTCATCGGCGAACGCACGCAGGACGACGGCTATTTCCGTTATGGCCTGGAAGAGAACGCGACGCTGGACGATGACGAAGAGGAGCCCGCAGGGAGCTGACCGATGCCCGATACCCCTTTTTTCGAGGTCAATGAAGCGATCGTCTGCTCCGGCGGCGAGGATCTGAACGCCTGCATGCAATGCGGCATGTGCGCGGCCGTCTGCCCCTGGCGCGAGGTCGAGAGCGAGTTCATCATTCGCAAGGTGATCCGCCTCGGACAGCTCGGCCTGGAAGGCAACGAATTCGAGGACATCCTCTACGGCTGCACGACCTGCAACAAATGCGTGGTCAACTGCCCGCGCAGCGTCGACATCATCGGCGTGGTCCGCGCCATGCGCGCGATCGGCGCAGAGATGGGGGCGACGCCGGAAACCCTGCGCGCGGTGATCGGCAGCTGCGACAGCAACGGCAATCCCTGGGGCGAGGCCCGCGAGAAGCGCACCGACTGGATGAACGGCCTGGACGTGCCGGCCTATACCGAGGACACCGAGTATCTGCTGTCGGTCTGCTGCACCTCCTGCTATGACGCGCGCAGCCGCAATATCGCCCGCTCCCTGGTCAAGCTTCTTCAGAAGGCCGGCGTTTCCTTCGGCGTGATCGGCGCCGAGGAGAGCTGCTGCGGCGAAAGCCTGCGCAAGACCGGCGACGAGAGCGGCTTCATGAAGCTTGCCGAGGCCAATATCGGCCTGTTCAACGGCAAGAAGGTGAACAAGATCATCACCACCTCGCCCCACTGCTACCATACCTATACCCGCGAATATCCGGAGCTTGGCGGCGAGTGGGAAGTGATCCATCACAGCCAGCTTCTCGCCCAGCTGGTGGCCGAGGGGCGGCTGGAGGTGACGGAAGGTTTCGGCAAGAAGGTGGCCTATCACGACCCCTGCTATCTCGGCCGCCATTCCGAGGTCTTCGACGAGCCGCGCAGCGTGCTGGAGGGCGCGGGAGCGGAGATGGTCGAGATGCCGCGGGAGCGCAACTTCTCCCTTTGTTGCGGCGGCGGCGGCGGCCGGGTGTGGATGGAAACGTCCAACGAAAAACGCTTCAGCGTGCTGAGGGTGCGCGAGGCGGCGGAGGCCGGGGCAGAGGTTCTGGCCACGGGATGCCCCTATTGCATCACCCTCCTGGAGGATAGTCGAAAGACGGAGGGCCTCGAGGACCAGCTTCAGGTGCTCGACCTCTCGGAGGTTCTCGCCGAAGCCGTCGGCTGAACAGAACGGCAGATAAGGCGAGAGCGACCGGAACCGGATGAACCGAGTTTTGGGAACAAGGCGATGATCGAGGAAACGCAAGAAAGCCGGCAAAGCGAAACAGGCATGGCACGGGGTCGCAACATCCGACCCGTCTTTCAAGCGGTGCGGTCGCCGGGCCGACCGACCTATGTCAAGCGCACGCCGCCCTGTCAGGCGGCCTGCCCCTCGGGCCATGACGTACGCGGGTGGCTGGCCATCGCCCGGGGACAGGAAAAGCCCAAGGGCGGGATGTCCTGGCAGGAGGCGGCGTTCCGGCGCTTGACCGAGGCCAATCCCTTCCCCGCGACCATGGGGCGCGTCTGCCCGGCGCTGTGTCAGACGAACTGCAACCGCGGCGCGGCCGACGAGCATGTCGGCATCAATTCGGTCGAGCACTATGTCGGCGACCATGCGGTCGAGCAGGGCTTCGCCTTCGATCCGCCAGAGGTCGAGACGGGGAAGAAGATCGCGATCGTGGGCGGCGGCCCTGCCGGGCTCGCCTGTGCCTATCAGCTTCGCCGCATGGGGCACGCGCCGACGATCTTCGAGGCCCATGCGGCGCTGGGCGGCATGCTGCAATACGGCCTGTCGCGGCATCGCTGCCCGCGCGACATCGTCAACGCCGAGATCCAGCGCATCCTCGACATGGGCGTCCAGGTGCGGCTGAACACCCGCGTCGGCACCGATATCACGGTGCCCGAGCTGGAGAAGGCGTTCGACGCCGTCTTCTGGGGAATCGGGGCCCAGGCCGCGAAGCCCTTGCCCGTTCCCGGCGGCGACGCCCCCAACTGCATCGGCGGGCTGGACTTCCTGCGCGCCGCCAACACCGGGCGGCTCAAATACCTATCGGGACGGATGCTGGTGATCGGCGGCGGCGACACCGCCATGGACTGCGCGTCGGTCGCCCTGCGCCTCGGCGGCGCGCCGGACGGCACGGATGTGCCCCGCGCCGACGCGGTCATCGCCGGCCAGGCCGTTCAGGACGAATTGCCCAGCGACCGCATGGCCCCCGCGGATGTGTGGATCGTCTACCGCCGTCCGATCGCCATGGCCCCGGCCTTCGAGGAGGAGATCGAAGCGGCGCTGAGCGAGGGCGCGGCGCTCCATGACGGGCTGGCGCCGATCGAGGTCGTGCGCGATGCGGATAGCCGGGCGGTGGCGCTGCGTGTGGTCAGGACCGATTGGAGCACCGGAAAGATGGTGGTTCAGGAGGGGACCGAGTTCGACATCCCCTGCGATCTGATCGTCGTCGCCACAGGCCAGAGCGCGAACTTCGAAGGTTTGGAATCGCTCGACGGCAGGATCGTCCAGGAGGGCACGCACGACGAGCTTATCGCGGTGGACGGCACGTACGCCCGGCTCCTGCGGCGGCAGGTCCTCGAGCAGGGGCTGGAGGAGGACGTCGCGGCGGTGCCTGCTAGATCCGCTCGAGGATGAACGCGGGCGTGTAGCGGGTGAGCCAGGCCGCGAGCACCGTGAATTGACCCGTGAGCAGCAGAACGCCGAGCAGGATCAGCAGGACACCCGACGCCTTCTCGACGACGGGGATCCAGCGACGGAAGCGCTGGAAGGTCTGCAGGAACCCGTCGAGTGCGAGCGACGCGATCAGGAAGGGGACCGCGAGCCCCAGAGAGTAGACGGAGAGGAGCCCCACCCCCGCCCACATCGTCTCCTGCGTCATCCCGTAGGTGAGGATCGCCCCGAGGATGGGGCCGATGCACGGCGTCCACCCGGCCCCGAACGCCATCCCCACGCCGAGCGTTCCCAGGTAGCCCGCGGGCTTGTCGGCGAGGTGGACGCGCTTCTCGCGCATGAGCGGCGTGAGCCGGAAGACACCGGCCAGATGAAGCCCCAGGACGATGATGATCACGCCACCGATGCGGGCGATCCACTCGTCGTAGAGCTGGAGGAACTGCCCGAGGAAGGACGCGGACGCTCCGAGGATGATGAAGATCGCCGAGAAGCCGGTGACGAAGAGGAGCGAGTGCGTGAAGGTCGCCTTGCGGTTCACCCCTTCCTGCAGGTCCTCGAGGCTCATTCCGGTGACGAACGTCAGATAGCTCGGCACGAGGGGCAGCACGCACGGTGATAGGAAGGAGAAGATCCCCGCCGTGAAGGCGATCGTGATCCCGATCTCGACTTCGTTCACCCGTCCGTCCTCATCGATTCGTTCAGCTCCGCCCCGATCCGCTCCTGGGCCTCGATCTGCTCCTGCGCGGCCCGCTCCTCGGCCCGCGCCCGCGCCGCCTGCCCCAACGCCCGGAGCCCGGTCGCGAGCCCCAACCAGAGCGCGGTCACGGCAACGACCCACCCGATCGCCGCCGGGAAGATCGCGGCGAACGCCCCGAGCGCCAGCACCGAGAGCGAGAGCACACCGAGCACCGTCCGGTCCTCCCGCCCCAGCGTGCGGTTGCCCGAAAGCGCGTCGCCCAGCCCCTCGCCAGCCCGTACCACGGACGCCATGGTGAGCCGTCCGGGTGCACTCCCAAGCTCCCGGATCCGCTGCTCGAGCCGCACGTGCAGCGGCTCGTTCGGGTCGAGCAATTCGGTCGCCATCCCCACCGCCACGGACACCGAGCGCCCGCCGACCGTCGGGCCTCCGGGCAGGACGATCTCCTTCGAGCTCGCGAGATCGGCCAGGAAGA
>JANQJG010000059.1 GCA_028281785.1 Rhodospirillales bacterium | reverse complement strand
CGGGAAGCCGAAGGTTTGGGAATATAGTCGGCTGCGCCCAACTCCAACGCCCGGATGCTCACCTCGGCGTTCCTGAGCGTAAGCGTTGACGCCATGATGACCTTGACGCCGGGATCCACCTCAAGAAGCTTGGGCAGAGCCGTCAGCCCGTCCATGACCGGCATTTCGATGTCGAGAACGATCACGTCGACGGGGGATCGCGACAATTGGCTCACCGCCAACTGGCCGTTGGCGACCGACGCCATGACCTTGATGCCGGGATCACTTTCCAATAGCCGCGTGATCAAGCCCCTGACGACCGCCGAATCGTCTACAACCATCACGTGAATCTGAGGCGCCGAAGAGTCGCGTACAGGCCTCGGGGTTGCCCCGGTCGCTGACGATCCCACAGCCAAGGACGCCTCCGATGTTTACAGCAGGCCGACCTGCGAGAACTTCGCCTGAATGATCTCGCCGTCGAAAGGTTTCATGACATATTCGTTCGCGCCGGCCTCGATGGCCGTGCGAATGTGGTCGATGTCGTTCTCGGTCGTGCAAAACACGACGACCGGCGACACACCTTCGGGCTGAGCCCGCAATGCCTGGAGAAATTCCAACCCGTTCATCACAGGCATGTGCCAATCCAGCAAGATCGCATCGAAGGTTTGCTTCTGGCATGCGTCAAGCGCTTCTCGCCCAT
This sequence comes from Rhodospirillales bacterium, assembly GCA_028281785.1. Taxonomy (GTDB): domain Bacteria; phylum Pseudomonadota; class Alphaproteobacteria; order Rhodospirillales; family Shumkoniaceae; genus JANQJG01. The sequence goes on along the minus strand of JANQJG010000059.1, from coordinate 8,777 downwards.
CGGCCGCTTCCTCCGCAGCGAAGCCCAGATCTTCAACAATTCTTCTCGCAACTTTTCGAATCACCTTTGAGTCGTCAACGATGAGGCAAGTTTTCATACGACTGTTTCCGGAGTTCGGTTTTCGGTCTAAAAGGTTTCGCTCCTTCCGAGGATTAAACGACCACCTTTGTCAATCTTGATCCATTCCTCCTAGTTTTGATGCCATGTCGATGTCTGGAAGGCAAGAAGATCCGCCTTTCTTCGACCGCATATTTTGTATCCACTTGTAGTCGGTTCGCTACAAAACGTTACAGACCCGAGTGTTCGCCGTCATCATCGGGAAACAGCTCTCTACGCATACTGATAAGGTGACGGAAGACATGTTAACGGAAAGAGAAGAGTAAAGGATCAGCCGACCGGCTCGATACAAGGCGCGGGCCAGCCCCGTCCAAGACGATCGACCGCGAACGTGACCAGTGCCATGAACGACGTGTCGCCAGGCGAAGCCAAAACAAAAGTCTCGGATATTGACCGGGACTCTCTGCATATCCTGCCATTGGCCATCGTCCCCATGGAGACCATCGCCCTTCGACGGGCTCGCTTGATCAAGAATGTCCGCTTGAAGAGCGTGCTCGAACTTTTTGAAGAACGGCAGACCGGCAGCGGACAGCTCGATATCGCCGATGTCGGCAAGGAGTTCGGCTGGCCAACGGATAAGCCGGTCGCCGATCGCACCATTCTTAACAAGCTCGCCGCGATTCCCAGCTACGACGTGTACTCGTTGCGCATCCTGCTGCGCGAGAACGGTATTCCGGTCAACAGCTTCGAGGCGCTCAAACTCTCGCGGTCGAAAAACGAAGAGCTGACCGACTACATGAAGTCTTTCACGCGGCCCCTGATCCTCCAAGTCTATGGCGAGAGCGACGTGACCATTCAGGATTTCAGTGACGTCATCGCCCTGTTTCGCGATCCGGACGTCAAGAAGGCACGGGAGAAACTGAAAGTCATGGCCGCCAAGCTCGAGATCCGCCTGGAAGAGGTTCCCCAGTTCCTCGAAGACTATGGTGATATCTTCCTTTCCTTGTCCTACTACCGGCAGTGCCTAGACGACATCGCTCCGACCATCACGGAATTCCTGGACACGCTCGAAGATATCCGGAGCAATTGGCAGCTCAGCCACGACACCCATTTGATCCGCACCTGCGACATGGTCCAAGGCACGATCAACGGCCTGATGGCGAACATTACCGGACGCTTCGAGAACTTCGACCGTTCCACCAAGGCCATGTGGGACAATATATCGGCGGAGCGGTTCCGCAAGGTCAAAAACCTGATCGAAAGCTACCACACGACCATTGGCGGGGTTTTGTGCGCGCTTTCCGTAAAAATGAACGCCTGGGCGCGTCTGTTCCCTTCCCGGGACACGGGCGGACCTGTACGTCGAGCCGAATTCATCATGTCGGAAATGAAGCAGGGTATCGAGAACATCCAGGACATCGAGGACTCGGCCCCCATGCTCTCGCAGCTCAGTTGACGGGCGGCTAAGACCATGCGGGGATAGAAACCGGTATCATCTCCCAGAGCGAAAGACACTATGTCCAATCCTCCAAATCGGCGGAAACACCAAACTGCATTCGGTCGCGTTTTTCGTTTGGGCGACGCGCTGAGGTCGGCCGCGTTTCTCGATAATCTGAGCTTTCGAGCAAAGCAGCTGGTGTTTGCCGGAGTGGCCGCGATCAGCGTGATGACGGTCCTGGTTTTCGATTTGGTGGAAATGCGGCAACAATCCGAGCAGGACCGCAAGGAGTTGGCCCGGGACCGGGTCTATCTGGCTTACGACCTGCTGATCCACTACCACGCGGAGGAGGCCGCCGGGCGCCTTACCACCAGTCAGGCGCGGGAAATGGCACTCTCCGTGCTGAACGATATCAGGATGTCGGATCGCGAATACTACTGGCTCACCGACGACCGGTCCCAAATGATCATGCACCCCTACGAGCCCCGTCTGCTGGGCACGGACGTTTCGGATCTGCGGGACGGGCGGGGCTGGCCCCTAATCGCGGAGTTCGAGGCCATCATCGCGGAGCATGGCGAGGGGTATGCGTCCTATCTCTGGCCGCGGCCGGGATCGACGGAGCCGGTTCGCAAGATCGCGTTCGTCAAGGGTTTCCGGCCATGGGGGTGGATCGTCGGCTCGGCGATCTTCGTCGACGATGTCAAGGCCGTTTTCTGGTCGCGTGCGATCCCCCATGTGAGTGTCGCCGGTTTGCTGCTGGCCCTCGCCTTCGCCCTGGCGATCATCGTCGGCCGGAGCGTCACGCGCCCGCTCGCGTTCATCTCCCGCGACATGCTGCGCCTTTCGGAAGGAAATCTGAACAGCGAGGCGCGCTATATCGAGCGCGGCGACGAACTCGGCGATCTCGCCCGAGCAATGGAGGTGTTCAAGCGCAACCACCGAGAGATTGAAGGGTTGCGATCGGAGCGGGAAGAAGCGAGGGAACGCGAACGCGCCATCGTTCGGGAGCGGGAGGAGTATTTCCGCGCATTGTTCGAGGGCGGCGCCGTGGGAACGGCGGTGATCGATCTCGACGGCCGATGCTCGATGGTCAATGATGCCTTTTGCGAGATGCTGGGCCGAAGCCGCGAAGAAATCGTCGGAGCCGTCTACAAGGATTTCATCCACCCGGACGATCGCGCGGCCTGCGAAACGACACTCGAAGAGTTTCGGGCCGGCGATGTTGCCCGGCGATATGGGGAGAAGCGGTATCTGCGCAAGGATGGCCGGACGATCTGGGCCTTGGTTGGCGCGGTGCTCATTCGCAACGCCGACGGCACGCCGCGACACTCCATCCGCCAGGTTCAGGACCTGAGTCATCGCAAGATAGCCGAAGAAACACTGCGCGACCACGAAGCCCGCATGCGCTCTCTTTTGGAGTCCGCGGGCGAGGGCATTTACGGCTTCGATCTCGACGGCACCTGCATCTTCTCCAATCCGGCCTGTGCAAGGATTCTCGGCTATTCGGATCCCGAAGAATTGCGCGGCTCGAACGTCCACGAGACGATCCACGGCTGCGAGGCGACGGAACGTGGCGTGCGCTGTAGCGATTGCCGCATCTGCAACGTCTCCCGCTATGGGGGAAGCGTACACGAGTTCAAACGGGTCTTCCGGCACCGCGATGGCGGCGAAATCCCTGTCGAATACCACGCGCAGCCTTTGCTTTCGGACGGTGAGGTCGTGGGCGCGGTGGTCTGTTTCACGGACATATCCGAACGCCTCAGGACGGAGGCCACCCAAAGAAAGCTCTCCCAGGTGGTCGAGCAAAGCCCCTCCATTGTCGTGATCACGGATGCCGAGGGCAGGATAGAATACGTGAATCCGAGCTTCGAGAGAGTCACGGGATACCGCCGGGACGAGGTGATCGGCCGCAATCCGCGGATCCTCAAATCCGGCCTCATACCGACGGACATCTATCGTGAGCTTTGGGGGAAGATCGTATCTGGATGTGAATGGCGAGGCGAATTTTACAATCGAAAGAAGAACGGCGATTTTTTTTGGGAGTACGCCCACATCTCGCCGCTCAAGGAGCCCAACGGCAAAATCACGCATTTCGTGGCCGTCAAAGAGGACATCACTGCCCGCAAGCAATACGAAGAGCGCCTGATCCACCAAGCCAACCACGACGATCTCACCGGCCTGCCAAACCGTGTCCTCGCCGCCGACCGTCTCGACGGGTCCATCAAGCGGGCGCGGAGGGACGACGCGATGGTTGCCGTCATCCTGGTGACGCTTGACAATTTCGGAGAGATCAACGGCGCGCTCGGCCACGCCGCTGGCGACAGGCTGATGCTGTCGGCGGCGGAGCGTTTGCGGTCGCAGGTGAATGATGACGCCACGGTAGCGCGCGTGGGCGGCGACGAGTTCCTCGTCATTTTACCGGACCTTAAGAACAGCGTGAGATCCGAACTGCTGGCCCGCGAGTTTCGAGATGTCCTGTCGCAACCGTTCCATATCGACGACCACGAGGTCATGGTGAGAACGAATATCGGCATCACCATCGCACCCAATGACGGCGACGATCCCGACCTGCTCCTCCGGAACGCCCACGCGGCGGCCGCGCGCGCGGGGGAAGCGGGGCCCAACGCCTATCGCTTCTTCACACCCAAGCTGAACAAGCAAGCCGCGGCGCGCATGGAAATGATTCCGTTGCTGTCGCACGCGCTGGAGAACAACGAGTTCCACCTCGTCTATCAACCGCTTGTCCGGGCCCAAAACCAGGAATGGGTCGGCGCCGAAGCGCTGTTGCGTTGGCGAAACCCACGGCTGGGGACAGTCGCGCCCGACCGTTTCATTCCCTTGGCCGAGGAAAGCGATCTCATCGTGTCCATCGGCGCGTGGGTTTTGCGCGAGGCGTGCATGGCGGCGCGATCCTGGTACCGACTCACGGGACATCCCAAGAAGGTCGCGGTGAACGTGTCGGCCCGCCAGCTCGAGCCGGTGGACTTCCTGTCGGAGGTGTCGGACGCGTTAAACGCCAGCGGGTTGCCGGCGGAGCTGCTGGAGATTGAACTCACGGAACGGGTTCTGGTCGAACCCACGCCGGCGAGCACGGTCATTATCAACGAACTCAGCGAGATGGGGGTCAAGCTGGCGGTGGACGATTTCGGTACCGGCTATTCGGCGCTCAGCTATCTTCGCCAATACCCCTTCCGGGCGCTCAAGATCGACAGCAGTTTCGTCAGCGGCATACCCCATGAGGCCAAGGACGCCGCCCTGGTAAAGGCCGTCATCTCGATGGCGCGGGATCTGGGGTTGAGCGTGGTCGGCGAGGGCGTCGAAACCGAGGAGCAGGCGGAGTTTCTGCGCGAGAATGGCTGCGATCTGCTTCAAGGTTATCTGTTCGGGCAGCCGTTCTCGGGCGACAGGTTCGAGCATCTGCTCGCGCGCGGCCACGCCGGCGGACGCAAATCAATTGGAGGGCGCGAGGTTCGGCAGAACAAAGAGGCCGCGGAGCTGAGCGACGCCGCCGACGCGATAAGACGGTCGATCGACGACGAGCTTAAGGAGGCTACATCCTCGTTAGCGACTTCCCCGATTCCGGAAACCGATTAAGGTCGTCAGTCGAGCTCCGCGAGCAGCCGATCGATTTCGTCCTGGCTGATCCCCTCGCCCGCCTTCTGAGGCCCTTGCAGAAGCTCGTCGTCCGATGGCGCCTCGGCTTTTGACTCGGCTGTCTTCGCCGACGGGCCTTTCCCCTTGTCCAACTCACCCCCAAACGCCACGACGATCTCGTCGACCCGGCTCTCGATCTCCTTCAGCGTCTTGACCACCTTGGTGATCCGTTGCCCGGTGATGTCCTGAAAGCTGCACGCCTCGTAGATCCGAGTGGTCGCGTCGGAGAGAACCTGGCGGACCTCGTCATCGGCCTTGTCCATCGCCCCCTCGACCGCCTCCACGGCGTCCATGATCGTATTGGTGGCTTCCGCCGTGGCCTCGACGATCGCGTCAAGCTCCAGGGCCGCCGTCGGCAGGAACTCGTCCTTGACATCCTGGGGACGCAGGGCCGCGAGCTCCGCCTTGGCGGTCTGGATGTACTTCGCCAAGGCCTCGAGTTCGGCGTAGATCTGGCGGGTCGCGCTCGCCATCGTGGGCGCACCGGACATCATGAGATGGCCGACGACCTTCGCCACCTCCTCCACCTTCACCGTGTCGCCGTAGCGTTTGCGCAACTCTTCGAGCAGCCGGGCCACGTCCAGTTTTTTAACAGCGACAGACATCACAGCTCCTAGAAGTTCCCCAAGACGCTCGCGATTTTGGCCTTCAAAGTTTCGGCATTGAAGGGCTTGACGATGTAGTTGGATACGCCGGCCTGCTTGGCCGCGATCACGTTTTCGGGTTTGCTCTCCGCCGTGACCATGATGAACGGAATGCTTTTCAGCTTTTCGTCGGCGCGAACCTCCCGCAGCAGCTGAATCCCGGTCATCGGTTCCATGTTCCAGTCGGAGATCACGAGGCCATAGTTGCCCTCGCGAAGTTTCTCCAGGGCCGCAGAGCCGTCGGTCGCCTCGTCGACATTGCTGAAATTGAGTTGCCGCAGCAAATTTCGCAGAATCCGCAACATCGTGCGGTAGTCATCCACGATGAGGACTTTCATATCCAAGTTGACTGCCATGCATCACTCCATCATCGGACGGCTTGGCCCAATAGAGGGCCGGAGCGCGAATATGGGGGTGAGATCGTTAAGTATGACGGGCCCGGCCCAAAAGCCATTCGAGCCCCCGGCGCCGCCTCAGGCCACCATTGATCATAGGCCATGACCGCGCCGTCGCGCCACCCGTGACTCCTCCATTGACAAGACACCCTGCCCGACATCGCTTCACAAGTAAGCGACCTCGGGAGTGAAGACATAGCCCGCACCGCGCACTGTTTTGATCAGGAGCGGATTGGCTCGATCCAGTTCGACCTTGCCGCGCAGACGCATGACCAGGACATCGATGCTCCGTTCGAAAGGATACATCTCGCGCCCGTATACAAGATCGAGAAGGCGATCCCGGCTGAGAACCTTGTCCGGATGGTTGACGAAGGCGGCCAATAAATCAAACTCCGCGGCGGTGAGCCGAACGCTCTCGCCCTTCGGATCGGTCAGCTGCCGACGCCCGAGGTCCATGGCCCAACCGGCGAAGGACGCCACATTGCGGCCATTGCGGCCTTCCCACCCCGATGCGGCCTCGCCGTTACGCCGTGTCCGGCGCAGAACCGAACGAATGCGCGCCAACAGTTCCCGCGCCTCGAAGGGCTTCGGGATATAGTCGTCGGCCCCCATCTCGAGTCCGACGACCTTGTCAACGGTATCGCTGCGGCCAGTCACCATGACGATCGCGACGTCGGATTCATTTCGAACGTCGCGCGCGAGGGCGAGGCCGTCCTCTCCTGGCAGCATGAGGTCGAGAAGGATCAGATCCACACGCTGGCGGGACAGAACCTGCCTCATGCCGGCACCGTCCCGCACAGCGAAGACTTTGAACCCGTTCACGTTCAGATATTCTTCGATGAAGCTTCGAACCGTCGGGTCATCCTCGACTACGAGAACCTGCTCCGACATGATTTTCGATCTCCGACGCCCGTCTTGGTTTTGCTGTTCGCGGCAATCGCCAACGCATCCGTCGCGGAATGTATCAGCCGGATGCCTAACAGAGCCTTAATAACGGAAACAGCGGGGATATGCCCGGCGGGCTGCCGCGAGATTCTTCGACAGTGCGAACAGGTTCGCGCCGCCTGAGGCGGAACCCTAAGGCTTACCTCGAACTTATCTCTGTCCCGTCTCCCCGCCAGCATAGCCGGCGGGGTTTCCTTTCATCTCGGGGCTGAAATTCATGCAAGCTAGAGTCGTAACAGTTATAACAAACATGGCAGTGCTGACATACGATTTCCTTTAATTTCATCCTGAAAGACATCATTCCGTTACAAAACTTACTTAAAGTAGAAAATTATAAAAATACTCTTTCATAACGACCTCCACATTTAAAATTTATCTAAATTAGAATGTCTCAAATTAAGATTTATATGATTGTTTGTGTTTATAGACAGATAAAAATCCATGATTGCATAAAATAAAATTCACCCTTGGAAAACCGAGCAAGGGAGTCCAAAAAATGGATTTCTTGAGTATTGGAAATTCTACGATCGGGCGCCGGATCATGCTTGGTTTCGGCACGGTAATGGCCGCCTCGATGGTCGTGAGTACCGGAGCCAACGTCTACCAGATGAACGGACTGGTTGCGACCGCGGAAGACCGCGAACTCAAAGGGTATTTCGAGAACATTAAGGGTGCCATCGCGGCGGAAGCGGCAAAGGCGGAAAACCTGGGCACCCTCGTCGCGAGCCTCCCCTACGTGCAGGAACTGTTCGCCAAGCGGGATCGAGACGGGTTGGCACGGGCTCTTTTGCCAACCTTCAAAAAACTGAAAGAGGACTTCGCGGTCGCGCAGTTCCAATTCCACCTTTCCCCAGCGACATCCTTTCTGCGCTTACATAAACCAGAAAAGTTCGGAGACGATCTTTCTTCGTTCCGGCAAACGGTCGTCGACACGAACAAATACAAGGCTCCCACGGTGGGCCTTGAAAAGGGTGTCGCCGGGCTCGGCGTGCGAGGCGTGGTCCCCGTTTTCAATGGGGATGACCATCTGGGATCGGTGGAATTCGGCATGTCCTTCGGCAACCCGTTCTTCGAAGCCTTTAAAGCGCAGACTGGGGTTGATGCGGCGCTCTATATAGAAGGGGAACGGGGTTTCGAACCTTTTGCCACGACCATGGGGGCGCCCGAAATCATCGATCAGGAGCGCCTGAAGACCGCGTTGTCCGGGACCCAGATGGTGTTTCGAGCGGAGTTGGCAAGCGTTCCGATGAGCGTCTATGCCGGGCCGCTGACCGATTTCTCGGGCAAGGTCGTCGGCGTCGCGGTCGTTGCCAAGGACGTCAGCGAATATGTCGCCGCAACGGCGGCTTCGCGGGATATTTCCCTGCTTGTCGGAGGAATGATTCTCGCCATCGGGCTGCTGGTCGCTTGGCTGCTCGGCGCGCGCATTTCACGGCCAATCCAGAGCATGACCGAAGCCATGGGCAATCTGGCCACCGGAGACCTGACAACAGAGATCCCAGCGCGGGATCGGAAGGACGAGGTCGGGCGCATGGCCGGCGCCGCCCAGGTGTTCAAGGACAACGCCGTTGAGAAGGTTCGGCTCGAAGCCGAGCAGAAGGAGAATGAGCGCAAGGCCGAGGAGGAGAAGAAGGCGATGATGAA
>JANQJG010000030.1 GCA_028281785.1 Rhodospirillales bacterium | reverse complement strand
CTGGCCTTGAACGCCACCATCGAGGCGGCCCGGGCCGGCGACGCCGGCAAGGGCTTCGCGGTCGTCGCCTCGGAGGTTAAGAACCTGGCCAACCAGACCGCCAAGGCCACCGACGAGATCGGCACCCAGATATCGGGCGTCCAAGCCTCCACTCAGGAAGCGGTCTCGGCTATCGAGGCGATTGGCAAGACCATCGGCGAGATCGACGAGATCGCGGCCGGGATTGCGTCCGCGGTGGAGGAGCAGGGCGCGGCGACGCAGGAGATCGCCCGCAATGTGGAGCAGGCGGCCAATGGCACCCAGGAGGTGACGTCGAACATCGGGGGCGTCAGCCAGGCGGCCAACGACACGGGTGCCGCGGCCACGCAGATCCGCGATGCCTCCTCGGCCTTGTCGGAGCAGTCGGACCGCCTGCGCGGCGAGGTCGACAAGTTCCTCGAACAGGTCCGCGCGGCTTAAACGGCATACCGGGGACCCACCGTCTCCTTGCGCAAATCGGGTCCCGTCAGACGGGCCGGTCGAGATCCGACCGGCCCGTCTTCTTCTCCAATAGAACGGGGTCAGACAGTTGGCCGCCCTGCCCGCTCGACGATCAGCGGGGCCATTGCTGCCAGCCTTCCAGGTAGTAAGACAGGACGATCGGCCGGTCCAAGGTGCTGGTTTCCACGGCGGGCGCGGCAATATCCTTTTCGAAGACGAACAGCTTGGCGAAGTTGCGCCCATCGAGGAACCGGGTCGGGATGCCCTCGACCGGTTGCGTTTCGCCTTCGGCCAGGGGCCGCCGCGCCGCCAAGACGAACCCCCAGTCGCCAAAGGACGGCACCAGGGCATGCAGCGGCCTGGTGTGGGGAAACACGCTGCCGACCGTCGCATGGATCCCCCAGAACGCGCGGGGCGCGAAGTAGGGGCTCGTGGCCTGCGTCAGGAACACGCCGTCCGGTGCCAGGTTGCGATCGATCAGCTGATAGAATTCACGGCTGTAGAGGCGCGCCAAGGCGCTGGAGTTCGGATCCGGCAGATCGGCGATGACGACGTCATAGAGGGCCGAGCGCTCCGCAAGGAAGGCGAAGGCGTCCTCGGCGAGAACGCGGACGCGGGGATCGCGGGTGAGGCTTTGCCCGTTGAGCTCGGAGACGTGCGGATTGGTGGCGGCGAGATCCAGAACGCCGGGATCGAGGTCGACCAGGGTGATCGCCTCGACGGCCGGGTATTTCAGCAGCTCGCGCACCGCCAGCCCGTCGCCGCCGCCGAGGATCAGCACCGACCGGGCCCCGGGCGCGAACGCCATGGGCACGTGAACCAGCGTCTCGTGATACCGGTATTCGTCGACCGAGGAGAACTGCAGATGGCCGTTGAGGTAGAGCCGCAGGTCGGTGCGGTCGCGCGTCAGCACGATCCATTGATGTTCCGTGCGTTCCGCGAACAGGACGTTGCCGTCGTAGCTGATCTGATTCCATTTGGCGAGCAGCGTTTGCGAGCCGACCAGCGTGCCCCCGATCACAAGGCAGATCAGCACGCTGACGACGCGGAGCCCCGCCGCGGCGCCTCCAATGCGGCGGCCGAAGCACCACAGAACGAGGAGGCCAATCGACATGTTGATGAGGCCGAAGGCGAGGCCGCTCTTGAAGGTGCCGAGGAACGGCAACAGCAGAAGCGGGAAGGCGACGGTGGCGATAAGCGCGCCGAAATAGTCGAGCGACAGGACATGCGCGATATTGACGCGCAGGGACTCGTAGCCCTGCAGGAGCCGGGTCAGGAACGGAATCTCCAGGCCGATCAGCAGGCCGATCGCGATCGTCAGCGCGACCCAGACCAAGGTGAAGGCGTCTGTATGGGAGAAGGCGACATAGAGCAACGGAATGCTGGCCGCGCCAATGAAGCCGAGCGCCACCTCGGCGACGACGAACCAAGTCAGCAGGTTGCCCCCGACATACTTCGACAGAAAAGCGCCGAGCCCCATGGCCGCCATGTACATGCCGATGGTGAGCGAGAAGATGCGGATGGTGTCGCCCAGAAAGTAGGAGGCGGTCGTCGCGATCAGGAGCTCGTAGATGATCGAGCAAAGGCCGGCGATGAATACCGCGTAGATGAGCGTGAAGACTTCGATCGAGCGCGTCTTGCGGCGCGCGCCACGGCCCGGTTTCACGTCACTTTCCAGCCCGCAGCCCGCCCCCGGTCTGGCCGGGTCCGCCGGGGCTGCCGGTTCGCACGCTCGGGCGCTCCCGATAGATCTGGGGGCCGCCGAAATACCAGAAGGACGCCCGCGCGCCCGGCCCGGGATAGCCATGGCCGCTCGATGCCGGCAGCATGAGATAGCCATAGACGCCGGCAAGCGCGACGCCGGCGATGATCAATGCGATCAGGCCCCGACCCATCAGTCGTCCTCAGCCATGTTGTGAACGAAACGAACAACTTTGGTGACGGTTCGGTTCTGGATCTCGTTCAACGCGATCGCGATAAGAAGGGCGGCAATCCCGGCGACGAAGAACGGCAGCGTGCTGCCGCGAAGCTGCCTCACCGTCGCGCTAAAGCTGCCGCTACCGCTTGTGCCTGGGCTCTGTTCCAGCAGAAACTTCAAGTGATAGTTTCCCGCTTGGGGAATTGTCAGCTTCGTTGAGTAGTTGTACTTGCTCTCGACCCAGGGTCCGTCCGAGTCCCGGCCCGAATAAAGGCTGAGCTCATCCCCGAACGAAAACAGATACTCCTTGTTCGCGTCGAGCAGCTGCGCTTCCACGAAGGCCCAGGAGTTGTTCCGCAGACTCCCTGCCGAGATCGTGACCTCGTGGACGGCTCGGTCCTTTGTCACCTCGATGGGCCCGACCAAGCCATCATGGGCAATTGGCCCTTTCCACTCGTTCAGACTTGAGGAGAAGAACAGGGTCGTCGCGAGACACAGAATGGAAAAGGCAAGAAACAGAAGGGCCAGATGACCCAGATGGATCCCCCCACCCTTGCCAGTCGTCCCTGTTGTGGGCGTCCTAGGGGGAGGCGTCCTGCTCCGAGTCGTCCGGCGACGAGCCGTCGCGGGGATGATCGATCGCTTCGAGCGCGCTCTGGCGGCCATCGGTCGGGACACCTTCCTAGATCAAGACGGCGATGACCGAGGCGAATGACACGGCCACCGACATCTCGAGGAAACCGGCCGCGAGGTTCTGGTCCTTGGCGATCTCCTGATTCAGGTCCTCGCCGATGATGACCAGCTTGTCCATCAGGATACGGACGATGGGAAGGATCACCATGCCGATGACGGCGACCTCGGCGAACCACAACAGGCTCTGTCCCCAACCGGTGAAGTCGCCGGAGACCGCGTCGGCGAGGATGATGCCGATGGCGATCAGGGTGCCGCCAAAGGCGACGCCCGCGGCGACGTTGCCAGCCTCGATCTCGTCTTGCAGCTTGTAGGGCGTGATCAGGTCATAGAGTCGCGCGAACAGAACCAGACAGAGCTGGCCAAGGACGAAAAAGGCGATCGCCGTCACTACACCCCCGCCCTGCCCGCTCACCGAGCCGGCGGCGATGAGGCCCGTGGCGATATAGACGCCGGCGCGCACCGCGCCGACGCCGCAATTGCGGTCCTCCACGATCTCCTTGACGGTCGCGAACTTCGTGAAGATCAGCTTGTCCAGAAGATAGCGGGAGATGTTCAGGAACACGATTCCGAGCACCGAGTAGCCGGCGACGGCGCCCAAATCCACCCACAGCCCGCGGGAGGGGCCCAGGGTCGCGCCGACGAAGACGATGGCGGTCGCGAGGAAGTAGCCGGCGGCGGATATGCCGAGGGCCGGGTTGTCCTGTTTGAACAGCTCGGCCGTCAGGTTGTACGGCGTCAGCAGGTCGTTCATCCATTTCGCGAGAAGGACAAGGACGCCGTAAAGCGCGACGAACGCCAGCGCCGTTCCGGCGGTGGTGAGGAACGCGGACCAGTCGACGCTCATGCTGCCCCCGTATTGGCGTACACCGTGATCTGCGAGGATTTGAGAGGTTGGGAGAGGTGGACCTCGACCGAGCCGTCCGCCCATCTCTCGACGGAGATCAGGCCGGTTCCGTCCCGCGATTCGAACTCCCAGTAGTAGAAGCGCTCGGACTTCGTCCGGTCGCCATTGCGATGGAAGACGGCGTCTCCGGAATCTTCATAGGCGTATTCGGTGCCCTCGAACGCAAAGCCGCCCCGCTCCATCTCGTCGAACTCGGTAAGCTGCTCCTTGGTGACGCCGAGTTCGGCGAAGCTGAACCGGCGCAGGGAGACGGACAGCTCGGTTTCGTCGTCCTCCTCGACCGTCAGCCAAACCTTGCCGAGCTCGCTCTCGCCTTCGAGCTCGAACCATTGCCAGCCCTGTTCCTCATAGGTGTGACGGGCGATGACCTGGACGTCGATGTCCTTCATCTCCGCGCCGAACCCGCGCAGGCCGTAGACGCCGCCGGGCCCGACATTCTCGATGCGAAGCTCGTCCGGTCTGTATCTGCCCCGGTGGCCGCCGTCGGCGGGGCCGGAGGACGCGGCCCCGGCACCGTTACGATTGGCCTTGAAAATCATGTACCCCGCACCGGCCGCGATGGCGATCAGCACGAGAACGAGAAGGAACTCCATGACAACGGGTATCCGTCCTGCGGGGCGGTGCCCCTTTATGACGTGCGCAGCGGAGGCAGCAGCGGCGCCTTGGAGGAGTCGGAATCGGGCAGCGCCCGCGCTGCCATTTTCGCCTTGAGATCTTCAAGCGCGGCGGTGCCTTCGAGCTGCTTGGTGCCGCCGAGCGCCGCCTCGATATCGTCGTCGACGCTGGTGCCGACCTGCGCGATGTCGCCATAGGCCTCGGCCAGCGTTTCCTCCTCCTGCACGCGATCGCGCATGCGTTCGAGCATGGCGAT
>JANQJG010000179.1 GCA_028281785.1 Rhodospirillales bacterium | reverse complement strand
GCGTCGGGCTCCTCGACCGTAGTCCCCGATACGCTCTTCGAAGCCCTCCTGCTCCAGACCCGAAAGGCCTCGGTCAGAATGGTTCCATTTGGTCGGATAGTGCTCTAATTTGCGCGCCATGAGCGCCCCGCTTGCCTTTGCGCCCCACGCATGCCTGCCGGAAACCTCCCGCGGCCGCCTCCACCCCGAGCCGGAGAGCGCCACGCGCAGCTGCTATCAGCGCGACCGCGACCGCATCATCCATTCCGCCGCCTTCCGCCGGCTCGAATACAAGACGCAGGTCTTCGTCATCCATGAGGGCGATTTCTTCCGCACGCGGCTGACCCACAGCCTCGAGGTCTCGCAGATCGCCCGCTCGGTCTGCCGCAGCCTCGGGCTCAACGAGGACCTGGCGGAGGCGCTGGCGCTCGCCCATGATCTCGGCCATCCGCCCTTCGGCCACGCCGGCGAGGAAGCGCTCAAGGAGGTGATGACCCCTTTCGGCGGCTTCGACCACAACGCCCAGTCCCTGCGCGTGGTCACGAGGCTCGAGGAACGCTATGCCGGTTTCGACGGCCTCAACCTGACCTGGGAAACGCTGGAAGGCGTGGTCAAGCATAACGGCCCGCTGACGGGCCCCAACGGCAGCGGCGCGGTCCCGCGCGCCATCGCCGAATACGAGGCCGAGCACGGTCTCGATCTCGAAAGCTTCGCCGGCGCGGAGGCGCAGGTCGCGTCCATCTCCGACGACATCGCCTATGACAACCACGATATCGACGACGGGTTGCGCGCCGGGCTGTTCACCATCGGCGATCTCGGCGACGTGCCGCTGGTGGGGCCCATCTTCGCGGAGGTCCGCGCGGCCCATCCCGACCTCGACGACTCGCGCATGACCCATGAGGCGGTGCGGCGCATGATCGGAGCCATGGTCACCGACCTCACCGAGGAGACCCGCCGGCGTATCGCCGCCGCGAAACCCGGCTCCGCCGACGATATCCGCCGGCTGGGCGAGCCCGTGGCCCGGTTTTCCGAGCAGATGACCACGCATCAAAAGGCTCTGAAGGCCTTTTTGCGGGAGCATATGTACCGGCACTACAAGCTCAACCGCATGACCAGCAAGGCGCGGCGCCTGGTGCGCGACCTCTTCCGGCTGCTGCTCGGCGAGCCGGAATGCCTGCCCACCGAGTGGCGGCGCCGGGCCGAGAGTCCCAACTCCGCGGCAACGGCGCAGCTGGTCGCCGATTACATCGCCGGACTGACGGATCGCTACGCCATGGATGAACACCGCCGCCTCTTCGACGTCCAAGCGAGGACGTCATGAACCTGTTCGAACACTTCCGGGAGAGGGTGGTCGAAACCCTGGAACGGATGGCGGAGGCCGGCGCGCTGCCCCCCGGCCTCGACCTCTCGCGGGTCGCGGTGGAGCCGCCGCGCGAGGCGGCGCATGGCGACGTGACCACCAACGCCGCGCTGGTCCTGGCCAAGGCGGCCCGCATGAAGCCCCGGGATATCGCCGAGGGCCTCGCGGATCGGCTGCGCGGCCTGGACTCGGTGGCGAAGGCCGAGATCGCCGGGCCGGGCTTCATCAACCTGCGCCTCGAGGACGGGTTCTGGCGGGAGAGGCTGGTGGAAATCCTCCACGCCGGCGGGGCCTATGGCGACTCGGAGATCGGCGGCGGCACGCCCGTCAATGTCGAGTACGTTTCCACCAACCCGACGGGGCCGCTGCATGTGGGCCATGCCCGGGGCGCCGTGGTCGGCGACGCGCTTGCGGCGCTGCTCGAAAAGACCGGCTATTTGGTGGCCAGGGAATACTACATCAACGACGCCGGCGCGCAGGTGGACGCGCTCGCCTGGTCGGCCTATTTCCGCTATCTCCAGGCCCTCGGCGCCGAGATCGACGCGCAGACCTTCGGCAAGCTCTGCCCGGGCGGTGAACTGCAATACGGCGGCGAGTATCTGATCCCCGTCGGCGAGGCGCTGGCGACCGAATTCGGCGGCGACCTCGCGCATCGCGACGAGGTCCATGGCGAGTGGACGGTCGGATCGGTCGAGGACTGGCTTCCCCGCGTCCGCGCCTTCGCCGTCGAGAGGATGATGGAATTGATCCGCGAGGACCTGTCGGCCCTCGGCGTCGCGCAGGACGTCTTCAGCTCCGAGCGGGCGCTGGTCGAGCGCGGCGGCGTCGACGAGGCGCTGGGTTTCCTGGAGGAGCGGGATCTGATCTACACCGGCACGCTGGAGCCGCCGAAAGGCAAGGTCCCCGAGGATTGGGAGCCGCGGCCGCAGCTTCTCTTCCGGGCCACCCGGTTCGGCGACGACGTGGACCGGCCGCTCAAGAAATCCGATGGTTCCTGGACGTATTTCGCGTCCGACGTCGCCTATCATCTCGACAAGTTCCGGCGCGGCTTTGCCGAGATGATCGACGTCTGGGGCGCCGATCATGGCGGCTATGTCAAGCGCATGCAGGCCGCGGTCAGGGCGATCACCGATGGTAAGGGCGATCTCGACGTCAAGCTTTGCCAGCTGGTCAACCTTCTCGACGGCGGCAAACCCATGCGCATGTCCAAGCGCGCCGGCACCTTCGTCACCCTGCGCGACGTGATCGACGAGGTCGGGAAGGACGTGGTCCGCTTCATCATGCTGACGCGCAAGAACGACCAGCATCTCGATTTCGACCTCGTGAAGGTGACCGAACAGTCGCGCGACAATCCGGTTTTCTACGTTCAATACGCCCATGCCCGCATACGATCCGTCATGCGCAAGGCGGCGGAAACCTTCACGGCGGACGAGCTGGCCCCGGCCGCCCTCGCGGACGCCGATTTCAATCGCTTGACCGACGAGGACGAGCTTGCTTTGATTCGGACCATGGCGGGATGGCCACGCCTCGTGGAAAGCGCCGCCTTGGCGCATGAGCCGCATCGTATCGCGTATTTCCTGAACGAGCTGGCGGCGCAGTTCCACGCGCTTTGGAACAAGGGTAACGACAACGCCAGCCTGAGGTTCATCACGGCCGAGGACCGGGCGCTCACGCGGGCCCGGCTAGCCTTGATTCAAGGAGTTGCCTTCGTGATCGCTTCAGGTCTTGATGTGTTCGGCGTCACCCCTGTCGAGGAGATGCGGTGATGGCGGATCAGGATTGGAACGTGGGGCCCAACGGACGACCGAAGGCGGAGCCGACTCTTGGGCCGAGCCCAAGGGTCCAGATGGCCCCGGATGTGGAGATGCCCCCCGACCCCGAATTCGAGCCGATCTACCAGCCGCGACCGAGAAGGAGGTGGGGGCTGCGGATCGTTCTCATGTTGCTGTTGGTGCTGGGCGGCGGATCTGCGGCGGCCTGGTACTATTATGGGGATTTGCTGTTCATCGATCCGAATCAGGAGATCCCCCTCGTCCGGGCGGAGGGCGACCCCATCAAGATCCGCCCCGAGAGCCCGGGCGGCATGGAGATCCCCGACCGCGACAAGCTGGTCTACGACCGCATCCCCGGCGCGGAGGAGCGGCAGTCGGTCGAGCGCCTTCTACCGCCGCCCGAGACGCCCCTCCCGCGCCCGGAGCCCGAGCCGGCCCCGGAAGGGCAGGCGTCGGCCCCGCCCACACCCGACACGACAACCCCACCCGACACCGGAACGTCTTCGACGGCATCGACCCCGACGCCGCTGACGCCCGCACCTTCCGTCCCTTCAATCGCGGGAACCACGCCTCCATCCGCGCCGACAGGGACGACACCAACGCCAACCGCGCCAGAGGTCGCGGCGGCGCCCGAGCCCCGCGCTTCCACCGGGCAAACACCCGAGGCCCGCCCCGCCCCGACCGCGCCGGCACCCCCGCCGCCGGCCACATCCGATGCCGCCTCGGCCCCGCCGGCGCCGCCCGCTGAGCTCTCGCGAGAGGCACAGCGCAAGGCAGCTGAAGTCGCGACACGAACGCCACCCCCGGCGCCGACGACCTCGTCCGGCCAAGCCTATCAGGTGCAGCTCGCGGCGGTGCGCGCGCGAGACCGCGCGGAACAGGAATGGGCGCGCCTGCGCAACGGCCATAAGGACTTGCTGGGAACCCTTCAGCTTTCGGTCGTACGCGCCGATCTCGGCGCCGGCAAGGGCGTGTTCTACCGGCTTCGAGTCGGCCCGCTGAAGACCGAGGCGGTGGCGCGCGACCTCTGCGGCAAGCTGGCCGAGCGCAAGGTCCCCTGCCTGGTGGTGCGACCTAATTGACGCAATCCCGCCCCCTTGCGGCCGTCCTCGGCTGTTCCGGCCCGAAGCTGACCGACGCCGAACAGTGCTTGTTCCGAGAAACGAACCCCTTCGGCTTCATCCTTTTCGCGCGAAACTGCGAGAATCCCGATCAAGTTCGCGCCCTGATCGACGATTTCCGGGACTGCGTGGGCCGCGAAGACGCCCCCGTACTGATCGATCAGGAAGGCGGCCGCGTGGCCCGTCTCAAGCCGCCCCATTGGCGCGCCGCGCCTCCTGCCGGCAGCTTCGCGCGTCTTGCGCAGACCAACCGTGACAAGGGAACGGAGGCCGCGAAGCTGAACGCCCGCCTGATTGCGGCCGAGCTTCATGCCCTGGGGGTCACCGTGAATTGCGCGCCGGTGCTCGACCTCCCCCGGCCGGGCGCCGATCCGATCATCGGGGACCGTGCCTCGGGCAGCGACGCGTCGACGGCGGTCAGCATCGGCCGTGCCATTTGCGAGGGCCTGCTCGAAGGCGGCATGCTGCCGGTCGTCAAGCATATTCCCGGCCATGGGCGGGCAAGCGTGGACAGTCACGAGGCATTGCCCGAAGTTTCGACACCGCAAGAGGATCTCGAGGCCACCGACTTCGCACCCTTTCGCGCCCTCAACGGACTGCCCTGGGCCATGACCGCCCACGTGCTCTTCAGCTCGATCGATCCCGGGGCACCCGCCACGCTCTCACCTATCGTGATCCGGAAAATCATCCGCGACCGCATCGGCTTCACGGGCCTGCTGATTTCCGACGACCTGTCCATGGGGGCGCTGGGCGGCGAGATCGGCGATCGCGCCTCGACCGCGTTGGCCGCCGGCTGCGACCTGGCCCTGCACTGCAACGGCCGGCTCGATGAGATGGAGGCTATTGCCGTGGTTTGTCCGAGCTTGAGCGATGCGGCGATGGCTCGCGTCGAGCGCGCGGAAACATGGCGCCGCAAGCCTCAGCCCTTCGACGCGGACGCGGCGCTCGCCAGGGTCGACCAGCTGCTCGGCGAAGCCGCCCAACCATGAATTTCGAGTTCATCCTGTTCCAGATATCGGTCTGGGCGTTTCCCGTTCTCCTAGCGATCACGCTGCACGAGGCGGCACATGGCTGGTCCGCTTGGCGGCTGGGAGACGACACCGCCTATCGTCTGGGGCGGGTGACCTTCAACCCGATCCGCCATATCGACCCCTTCGGCACGGTCCTGCTTCCCGTCATGCTGCTTTTCCTGTCCGGCGGAAGCATGATGTTCGGCTTCGCGAAGCCGGTGCCGGTCAACTTCTGGCGGTTGCGCGACCCCCGCCGCGACATGGTTCTGGTGGCGATCGCCGGGCCGGCGACAAACATTGCCCTGGCCGTCATCGCCGCCGCCGGCTTTCACATCGTGCCGATGCTCGATGGTGCCGTCCAGGAATGGGTCGCGCGCAACCTGAGCGCCGCGATCTGGATCAATCTCATCCTTTGCATCTTCAACATGCTGCCGATTCCCCCCCTCGACGGCGGCCGGGTCGCGGTCGGGCTGCTTCCACGGTCCCTCGCGGCACCATTGGCGCGCTTGGAGCGGGGCGGTATTCTGATCATTCTTGGCGCCCTGTTCCTGCTGCCAATGATCGGTAATCAGATCGGGGTGCAATTGAACGTCTTCTGGTGGTTGATCGGAGGGCCGGCCCAGGCGTTGAGCGACTTCCTGCTCCAACTGGTCGGCGTGGCCTAAACGGGGGACGCCATGGCCGATCTCGACCCCTTCAGCGCAATCGACGGCGACGGATCCCGGAAGCCCGATGCCGCCTTCGTCGTCGACCTCGACGGCTTCGAAGGCCCCATCGATGTGCTGCTGACGCTCGCCCGCGACCAGAAGGTGGATCTGAAGCAGATCTCCATCCTCGAGCTTGCAGACCAATATCTCGCCTTCGTCGCCCGGGCGCGTGACCTCAATCTCGAGCTGGCGGCCGACTATCTGGTCATGGCGGCCTGGCTGGCCTATCTGAAATCCCGCCTTCTGCTGCCGGATCTCGGCCGCCCGGACGAACCCACCGGGGAGGAGATGGCCGCGGCCCTGGCCTTCCAGCTGCGCCGGCTCGAGGCCATGCAGGACGCGGGCACGAGGCTTCTGGCCCGGCCGCGCCTGGGGCAGGACTTCTTCGCCCGGGGCGCGCCGGAAGCGCGCCGCGAAGACGTCGTAACCGTCTTCGAGGTGACGCTCTATGACCTTCTCAAGGCCTATGCCAGGCACAAGCGGCGCGATGCGGACAGCACCCTTCACATCGAGGCCTGGGAGCTCTATTCGGTCGAGGACGCGCTGACGCGCCTGAGAAACTTCGTCGGGCGGACCCCGGAATGGGAAAGTCTGGCCAGATTCCTGCCGCCCGGCCTGAAGGGCGCGTTGCTGCGGCGGTCGGCCGTCGCCTCCACCTTCGCCGCGAGTCTCGAACTGGTCCGGGAGGGCCGCCTGCGACTTAGGCAGATGCAGGCTTTCGGTCCGATCTATGTCCGCACCGACGCGGCGGGTGGTGACGGGCGGCGCGGGCCCCGAGAGGTAGATGACGAATGACCGAGCTGGATGGCCAACATCTGCGCCTTCTCGAGGCCCTCTTGTTCGCGTCGGCCGAACCCCTGACCGAAAAGGCCCTGGCCGAGAGCCTTCCCGACGACGCCGACCCGCCGGCCCTGCTTGACGAGCTTCAGCGGCAATACGCGAATCGGGGGGTTCAGCTGGTCCATTCCGGAAAGACCTGGGCTTTCCGCACCGCGCCCGATCTCGCGCCCCATCTTGTCCGTCAACGCAAAAAAGTTCGCAAGCTCGGTCGCGCGATGCTGGAGACCCTGGCCGTGATCGCCTATCACCAGCCCGTAACCCGGGCCGAGGTCGAGGAGATTCGCGGCGTCGGCTTCAACAGGGGAGCGCTCGACGTGCTTCTGGAATCGGGGTGGATAAAGCCCGTGGGACGGCGGCAGACGCCGGGACGGCCGATCACCTGGGGGACGACGGACCGCTTTCTGGATCAGTTCAGCCTCGGATCACTGGACGATCTGCCCGGTGTCGAGGAACTTAAGGCCGCGGGATTGCTGGACAAAAGACCGGCCGTCGAGATCTACGGCACGCGCGGCTTGCCGCGGCGGGCCGAAGATCTCGACACGCCCGAAGAGGACGACCGCCAGGCCAAACTGTTCGAGACAGAGGACGCGCCGCCGGACGGCCTCGACCTCGACGACGGCGGAACGGAAGGCGCTGCCCACACTCCTGAGAGGGGCGGGACCGAATAGAGACCCCGTCATTGCGGCGTCAGGGGCTTTCTGCCATTATCCGCCGACCTAACCCGAACTTCTCACCATGGGTAGGTCCGGGTTAAACCCCCAGCAAATCAAGTGAGACTTGGGAAATGGGTTGGACTGGCATTTGGCAATGGGTCATCGTACTTGCCATCATCCTCATCCTCTTCGGCGGCCGAGGCAAGATTTCCGCGCTCATGGGCGATTTCGGCAAGGGCCTGAAGTCGTTCAAGAAAGGCATGAAGGACGGGGAAGAGGACGACGAGGCGAAACCCGAGGCCCCAAAAGCCCTTGAATCGGAGGCGGCGACCGTCGTCGATTCGGGCGTGAAGAAGGACGAGACGGCGAAGGGCTGATCGGGCCTCGCCCCGTACCCTCCCTCTCAGCCCTCGGGACGCAGCGCCGACATGTTGGACATCGGCTGGCCGGAACTCTTTATCATCGCGGTCATCGCCATCATCGTCATCGGCCCCAAGGATCTTCCTCGGGCGATGGCCCATATGGCGCGCTGGCTGCGAAAGGCGCGGATGATGGCCCGCGAGTTCCAGAGCGGCGTCGACGACATGGTTCGCGAGGCCGAGCTGGAGGATATCCGCCGGCAGGTCGAATCGACCTCCAGCCTCGACATCAAAGGGGAAATCGAGAACACCATCGATCCCGGCGGTGAGATCGCGGAAAGCCTCGATATGCGGGAGCTCGAGCGCGATATCGAGGATGCCGCGAAGCCGACCGTCGAGGACAAGAGCAGCGGCGGAGGGGCGGCCGGAGAGGACACGGCAAAAGTCGCGGAAGCCGCCTCATCGTCGGCCTCTTCACCCACAGCCGCAACCGAGCCGAAACCGGCAAAGGAAAAGGCTCCGGCAAAACGCAAACCCCGACAAGCCGGGACGAAGGCGGCGACCAAGGCCAAGAGCGCGGCAGCCATCGATGGGACGAAGAGGACCACGGCCAAAAAAACCACGGCACGGGCGAAGACCGGCGGCGGACGCGCCAAAAAGGCTGCCTCCGGCGCCTCCGCGAAGGCCAAGGCACCGGCGCGCGCCCCGTCTCGGACGACAAGAACCCGGAAGACCCCAGAGAAGACGAGCGGATAAGTGGCGGTACCGCAGGACCAAGATCTCGACGACAAGAAGATGCCGTTGCTCGACCATCTGCTCGAGCTCCGGACGCGGCTGATCCGGTCCTTTATCGGCCTGCTGGTGCTGTTCTTCATCTGCTACTACTTCGCCGAGGGGCTCTACGCCTTTCTCATGCAGCCCCTCGCCGACATCCTGGTCGAGGAAGGCGGCAACCGGCGGATGATCTTCACCGCGCTGCACGAAGCCTTCTTCACCTATATCAAGGTCGCTTTCTTCGCCGCGCTGTTCGTCGGCTTTCCGTTCATCGCCTCGCAGTTCTGGATGTTCGTCGCGCCCGGCCTCTATAAGCATGAGAAGCGGGCGCTGCTGCCGTTTCTGGTGGCCACGCCGATCCTCTTCTTCATGGGCGGCGCCCTGGTCTATTACGTGATCTTCCCGCTCGCCTGGGAGTTCTTCCTCAGCTTCGAAAGCGGCGGCGGGGACGCGAGCCTTCCCATCCAGCTCGAGGCCAAGGTGGGGGAGTACCTGTCCCTGGTCATGCGGCTGATCTTCGCCTTCGGTCTGGTATTCCAGCTCCCCGTGGTGCTGACCCTGCTGGCGCGGGTCGGCATGGCGACCTCGGAGGGATTGGCCGAAAAGCGCAAATACGCCATCGTCATTGCCTTCGTCTGCGCCGCCATCCTGACGCCGCCTGACGTCATCAGCCAGATCGGCCTCGCGGTGCCCACCCTCATTCTTTACGAGATCTCCATCTACGCCGTCCGCCTGGTCGAGAAGAAACAGGCCAAGGCGCAAGAGGAGGGGGCGTAGAGTCTCTTCGAATAATCGGCTCAGTGAGCGATGCGCCGTTCGGCGTCACGCGCGAGTCGGCGCCCGCGCATCATCTCCCCTAAGGCGCGTTTGGCCCCATCCCGCCGCCAGTTTCAGGCGTCCACACGCACGGTTTGAATGACGTCTGCAAGCCTCGCGCAGGCCTTCTTCCAACAGACTACTGGCGCATACTTAGACGCGAATGCTCGTGCTGCCCTAGCAAGATCGGGGTTCGAAGCTACGGCAACGAACTCACATTTTTTTGCCTTAATTTGACGTACATACTGTCTTCATCGCGTACAGGATCTAAGATTCTCATTAATTCCAAACAACATAGGCACCATGATTAAAAATATAGCCATATCAATTTTATTATTAATTTCATGCGCATCAATTACACTATTCTTGTTGGGCAGCGTTGCGAAGGAACCAGAAAAAAGAAGCAGTTTTGAGATTATAGCGCATAGAGGCGTTCATCAGGACTATTCCGGTTCGGAAAAGGGATTAAGAAAGAACAAATCCTATTTAACCGACTGTACAGCCACCAGAATTTATGAACCGACTCACGGATATCTGGAAAACACCGCTGAATCTATTCAAGCTGCGTTTGAATATGGAGCAACAATAGTCGAAATTGATATACGCCCCACCAAGGATAGACAGCTCGTAGTTTTTCATGATTGGATGCTAGAATGCCGCACAGATGGGCAAGGTAATGTTATAGACCATACAGTCGAATATTTAAAAACACTAGATATAGGCTATGGATATACGCACGATGGAGAAGCATACCCGTTTCGTGGGAAGGGAATTGGAAAAATACAGACACTCACCGAGATATTAAAGACATTTCTGGACAAGAAATTTCTAATTGATAATAAAAACGGAAACAATATCGAAACGGCACAATTGATAGTTGATACCTTATCTCAATTCCCAGAACATCAACAAAAACTCCTGTATTTATGGTGCGAAGACAAGTCATATGAATATATACATCAAAGAGTGCCTTTAATTGAAAGATTAATTCTACCGCGCAATAAGCAAAAAATATTCTTCAAATCATATTTAGTTAAATTAGGCTTTGGCAACATACCGGACCAATACCGGAATCAGGGCATCGGTCTTCCACCGAAATATACTAAATACATATGGGGATGGCCGAACAGGTTTCTTAACAAGGTCTATGACGCAAACATGAGATTTTATACGTATATTAACTCAATTGAAGAAGCCCATAAATATTCAAATATCGCATTAGATGGAATCGTTACGGACCGTATCGAAGTCGTTGGAGAATACTACAGGAAATTAAAACCGACAAAAGACAACTAGAAAGCTCTTCGTTCTTGGGGCGTAAGTACCTGTTTGAGAAGCCCCGCACAGCTTCGACTCCGGCGCTCAGGGTAAGGAGATGACGAAGGCAACGGCGGAGGGCTATACCTTCATTGTCGACAACCCAAGTCGCTATTTTAGCCCCTGGACAACATCTCGGGAGGCCGAACCGTCATGTTTGCCGTCTTACGTGTCTTCCTTGTTCTTTGCCTGCTGTCGGTTTCCGGGTTCGCCGCTGCTGCCGAACCCACCGGCACCTCGCGGTTCGCGAGCCTGGATGGCGCGCGGGT
>JANQJG010000176.1 GCA_028281785.1 Rhodospirillales bacterium | reverse complement strand
CGTGGCGCCGCCGGCTCATCACAATCCTCCTTCACTGAGAAGAACCGTGAATCACAATCCAACACATCTTGGAAGAAATTTTATGAGTTTACGGCCTAGAACGGAATCTCGTCGTCGAGATCGGCGCCCGGCGCGCCGCCGCCACCCTGGCTCTGGCCGCCGCTCCAGTCCGAGCCGCCGCCGGATGGCTCGCCCATGCCGGGGTCCCCGCCGCCGAAATCTCCGCCGCCTCCACCGCGCGTGTCCAGCATCGTCAGCTCGCCCCGGAAGCGCTGCAGCACGACCTCGGTGGTGTAGCGCTCCTGGCCGTCATTGCCGGTCCATTTGCGGGTCTGGAGGGCGCCCTCGACATAGACCTTGGAGCCCTTGCGGAGATACCTCTCGGCGACCTCGCCCAGGCGGTCGTTGAAGATCACGACACGATGCCATTCCGTCCGTTCCCGGCGTTCGCCGCTCACGCGGTCGCGCCAGGTCTCCGAAGTCGCGAGCGAGAAGTTCACGATCTTGGTGCCGTCCTGGGTCGAGCGCACCTCGGGGTCGCGCCCGAGATTGCCGACCAGAATCACTTTGTTGATGCTGCCTGCCATGATCTTCCCTCCTGCTCGCGTTTCGCGGCACTCTACAATCAATGATCCGGTTTTCGCCAGCGGGTTTGCGGACCACACGCGTTCCCTGCCCTCACCGGCATGTGTCCGCGCCCTCCTCGACCAGCGCGAAAAGCAGTTTTACGGTGCGGCCGCCGGAGCGCGGGATCGGCGCCTCCGCCTCGCGGACCGGGATGTCCGGGGGAATGTCGGCGCCCGATTGCTCCCGGGCCAGGGCCAGCAGGCCGCGAGGGACGGCGGGCTCGTCCGACCAGCGGGCGTTCCACACGGCCAGGCACTGTCCGGGTTCGGCTCTCCGCGGTGGCGCGAAGGGCAGGAAACGGCGGTTGACGATGCGGGACTCCGGGAAAAAGCGGCGCAGGTTCCCGCCGATCTGGGTCGGGCTGTCGGAAACGATAAGCGTGCCGTCCTCGAACCCGGCGGCGCGGATCTGCCCGGCCAGTTGCTCATAGGGGATGAAGAAGTCGCAATCCTTGCACTTGCTAGGCCAGATCATCGCCTTGCTAACGATGCCGATGGGCACCGCCACGGCCATGAGCGCGCAGAGCCCCGCGTAGAGGGCGACGCGCCGCATGCTCGCCCCGCGCACGGCGGCTCGCGCCATCACCAGAATGGGATAGGGAATCAGCACCATCCACCAATGGGTCTCGATATGCATGCGGGGATGAATGAGCACGCCGAGAACGACGATACCGGCGAGGGCCGCTAGGAAGAGCTTGAGAAACCTCGCCTTGTCGTCCGCCTTGAGGCCCGGCAGGAAGGCCCGGGGAAACATCAGCAGGAGAACGGCGAACCCGGGGAGGACGAAGGACAGCGACCCCTGGACGCCGGCGCCCAGGCTTTCCAGGACCGCCGGCAGGTAGCCGGTGGCCGTGGATTCCGGCGAAGGCTTCCCTACCTCCGCGACCAGCCGCGAGTCCGGCGACAGCACCTGCAGAAAATGGGGCGCGGCGACCAGAACGGCGATGGCCAGGGTCAGCGCGATCCAAGGGGAGAGCAGCCGGGACCGGAGCACGGGATCGAACAGGCCGGCGATCAGCAGGGGAGCCAGGAAGAAGGAGTAGTTGTACTTGGACAGCAGGCCGAGACCGACAGCCAGGCCCAGGATCGCGTAGGCGCCAAGCCCGTGATGCTCCTCCATGCGCAGGAGAGCGTAGAGCGTGGCCGCGCAAAGCGTGCCCACGAGCACGGTGTTGCTCATGTTGAGCACCGCGTTCCAGCCGAAATAGTACATACCGACCAGCGACAGGGCGGCGACCGTCGCCAGCCTTGGATCGTCCAGCAGCCGAAGGGCGGCCCGCTGGATAAACAGATAGGTGGCGAAAATCGCCAGCAGCTTGACCACGAGCACCGCCGTCGCGCTGACGCCGAACACCGACTGCGAGAGTCGGACCAGCCAGGTGAAGAGAGGGGGCTGGTTGTGCTTGTAGACCCAGGACCAGGCCTGGGCGAGGTAGATCTGCTCCGCCGTGTCCTCGGCGGATCCGGGGAAGAGGAGTTCCTGAATGAGCAGCAGCAGCAGGAAATAGACGGCGAGCAGCGGGATGAAATACCGCGTAAGGCGTTCCAGGAATCGGGTTTCGGGGGAAAACGCCACCACTTCCGCGCGCTTGCTCGTTGGGAAAAGGCGCGCAGCGGAACGGCTGACGCGCCGAGCGCAGACTTTAGTCGGGCAATGGGGGGATTCCAACCGGGATTTCCCGGGCGCAGTTTGCGATAATCGCCGGCCTTGCAAACCGTGGCCGCGCTGCGGACCGCGGGAGGCGGTTCCACATCAGACAAGAGAGCCCGATGAACGAACTTCTTCGCCTCTTCGACCGGATGCTGAAGCCCTCCGGATATCGAATTCGGAAGGGCGAGAAATACGTCCTTCGCCCCATGGGCAACCTGAAGGAGCTGAACGAGCCGGAGGCCCTCGCCCGCGTGTACCGGAGCTTCGATGGGATCGATACGGCAGAGCCGGGCCACGGGCTCGACGAGATGATCATCTGCTACAGGACATGCTTGCGGTCGGATCGCCGGGGAAGCTCGGGACGCCCCGGTGGCGCAGACGGGGAGCAGGTGGCGCTGCGCTGCCTCAACTCACTGGTGGGCTCGGTCAACCATGCGGCCCGAGGGAAGGTGTTGCGCGACCTGCGTATCCGGGTCTTTGACGACCATTCCGACGCGTCCGAGCTTGAGAAGATCGAGGCCGTCCTGGGGCGGTCCGTCTGTCCCTTCGAGATCGTGACGACGGCTGAGCGGGGACAGGGCAAATCCATGCACGAGCACTTCAGGTTCGGCTCGACGCAGGACTGCCTGGTCTATTTCTGCGAGGACGACTACCTGCATCTCGAGACCGCGATCGCGGAGATGGTCGCCTTCTATCGCATGATATTCGAGCAGACCGGCGGTCACCTGCTCCTCCATCCGCAGGAACAGCGGAAACTACACCGGACCCACTACCCCTCCTACGTGTTCAAGAGCGACGTCCGGTACTGGCGCTCGACCGGCGACATGTCTCATACGCTTTTCACGCATGGCAACCTAGTCAGGGATCACTGGAGCTACTTCGAGAACACGAAGCATGTGGGCAACCGCAGGAAGCGCCACCTCGGCTCGGAGCGGCGAACGACGAACCCGCTTCTGGCCTTCATCCCGGGCTTTTGCCCGATGCCCGCGCTCGCTGGCCATTTCCAGACCGAGGACACCCTGCCCTTTTTCTTCGACTGGCGGACGCTTTGGGAGCGGAACGACGTGACGGGTCTGCTTGCGGGTGTGGGGAAGTAAATAGAGCGCGGAAAAGCGGCCCCGGATGGGGCCGCGGACCGGCAGCAGCGAGGCTTGGGGTCAAACGACGATATCGACGGCCCGGCCGGAACTCGATGCCGAGGACTGCAGCGACGCGTCAAGCATTTGAACGATGGCCTTGTCGGCCTCCATTTTCTGCTTGAACATCGCGATCGACAGATCCTGCCGCGCGAGGGCCGATTGGGCGGCCATGGCGGCGCCGGCGAGGCTGCTGATCTCCATCCGAAAATACCTCTAAAGTGGTAATTCTTGTCTCTTTATAGCAGAAGAGCCCGATCCGCGCCACAGTTTTCGTACCGCCCTGGATATGCGCATTTGACTCCCTTTACCGGGGAGCGCGATCCATATATGTGTGGAGGCCACGGTTTTCGGCCGCCGGCCATTCCGTCGAGAGCATCCCATGCAGAAGATCGAGATTCGCGGCGCCCGCGAGCACAATCTGCGCAATGTCGACGTGGAGATTCCGCGCGACAGCCTGACCGTGATCACGGGACTCTCGGGGTCCGGGAAGTCCTCGCTCGCCTTCGACACCATCTACGCCGAGGGTCAGCGGCGCTACGTCGAGTCGCTCTCGGCCTACGCCCGGCAGTTCCTGGAGCTGATGCAGAAGCCGGACGTGGATTCGATCGAGGGGCTGTCGCCGGCGATCTCCATCGAGCAGAAGACGACCTCGCGCAATCCGCGGTCCACGGTCGGCACCGTGACCGAGATCTATGACTACATGCGGCTGCTCTGGGCGCGGGTCGGCGTGCCCCATTCCCCGGCCACGGGCCTGCCCATCGAAAGCCAGACCGTCAGTCAGATGGTCGACCGCGTCATGGACATGGCCGAGGGCACCCGGCTCTATCTGCTGGCACCCATCGTGCGCGGCCGCAAGGGAGAGTACCGCAAGGAACTCCAGGACCTCAGAAAGCGGGGGTTCCAGCGCGTCAAGGTCGATGGCGAGCAGTATGACATCGAGGACGTGCCGGCGCTCAACAAGAAGGTCAAGCACGATATCGAGGTCGTCGTCGACCGGATCGTGGTGCGCCCGGACCTGGAGACCCGGCTGGCCGACAGCCTCGAGACGGCGCTGGGCCTGAGCGACGGCCTCGCCTTCGCGGAAGACGCGAAGTCGGGCGAGCGCACGACCTTCTCCGCCCGGTTCGCCTGCCCGGTCTCGGGCTTCACCATCGACGAGATCGAGCCGCGGCTGTTTTCCTTCAACAATCCCTTCGGCGCCTGCCCCTCCTGCGACGGGCTGGGCACCGAGATGTACTTCGATCCCGAACTGGTGGTGCCGGACGACCGGCTGTCGTTGATGGAGGGGGTGATCGCCCCCTGGGCCGCCTCGACCTCGCAATACTACCAGCAGACGCTGGACAGCCTGGCGCGGCATTTCGGCTTCGATCTGACGGCCCCCTTTCGCCGCCTTCCGGACACAGTGCGGAAGGCCATCCTCTACGGCTCCGGTGGCGACGCCATCACCATGCGGTATGACGACGGGCGTCGGGCCTATGAGATCACGCGGCCCTTCGAGGGCGTCATCCCGAACATGGAGCGGCGGTGGCGGGAGACGGACTCCTCCTGGGTGCGGGAGGAGCTGGGGCGTTTCCAGACCGTCACCTCCTGCGAGGCCTGCGGCGGCCAGCGGCTCAAGCCCGAGGCCCTCGCGGTCAAGATCGCCGGGCTCAACGTCAGCGAAGTGGCCGAGATGTCCATCGATCGGGCCGCCGACTGGTTCGGCCGGGTCGACGGGACCCTGACCCCCCAGCGCCAGGAGATCGCCCGGCGGATCCTGCGGGAGATCAACGAGCGGCTGGGTTTCCTTAGGAACGTTGGGTTGGACTATCTGACCCTGTCGAGGAGTTCGGGCACGCTTTCCGGCGGCGAGAGCCAGCGGATCCGGCTTGCCTCGCAGATCGGGTCCGGGCTCACCGGCGTGCTCTACGTGCTCGACGAGCCGTCGATCGGCCTGCACCAAAGGGATAACGACCGCCTGCTGGCGACCCTCAAGCGGCTTCGGGATCTGGGCAACACCGTGATCGTTGTCGAGCATGACGAGGAGGCCATCCTTTCGGCCGACCACGTCATCGACATGGGGCCGGGCGCGGGCATTCATGGCGGCGCGGTGGTGGCAGAGGGGCCGCCGGCCCGGATCATGTCCAGCCCGGAGAGCCTGACGGGCCAGTACCTGTCGAGCTTCCGGCAGATCCCGGTCCCGGCGCGCCGCCGGCGCGGTAAGCGGAGCCAGAGCCTGACGGTCGTCGGGGCCCATGAGAACAACCTCGACAACCTCACGGTTGGCTTCCCGCTGGGAACCTTGATCTGCGTCACCGGCGTCTCCGGCAGTGGCAAGTCGACGCTGGTGACCGAGACGCTCTATCGCGCGCTGGCCCGGCGTCTGCACGGGGCACGCACGCACTCCGGTATCCACGACCGCATCGACGGCTTGGAGCATATCGACAAGGTCATCGACATCGACCAATCGCCTATCGGGCGGACGCCGCGCTCGAACCCGGCGACCTATACGGGCGCGTTCGGCCCGATCCGCGACTGGTTCGCCAACCTGCCCGAGTCCAAGGCGCGCGGCTACAAGCCCGGGCGCTTCTCGTTCAACGTCAAGGGTGGCCGCTGCGAGGCCTGCCAGGGCGACGGCGTCATCAAGATCGAGATGCATTTCCTGCCCGACGTCTATGTCCAATGCGACGTCTGCAAGGGCAAGCGGTACAACCGGGAGACGCTTGAGATCGCGTTTCGAAATAAATCGATCGCGGATGTTCTTGACATGACGGTTGAGGAAGGGGCCGAGTTCTTCAAGGCGGTGCCGGCGATCCGCGGCAAGCTGCAGACCCTGGACCGCGTGGGCCTCGGCTATATCCATCTCGGGCAGCAGGCGACCACCCTTTCGGGGGGCGAGGCGCAGCGGGTCAAGCTGGCCAAGGAGCTATCGCGCCGGGCGACCGGCCGCACCGTCTACATTCTCGACGAGCCGACCACCGGCCTCCATTTCGAGGATGTGCGCAAGCTGCTGGAGGTGTTGCACGCCCTGGTGGATCAGGGCAACACGGTGATCGTCATCGAGCACAATCTGGAGGTCATCAAGACCGCCGACTGGATCATCGACCTCGGCCCCGAGGGCGGATCCAAGGGCGGACAACTCGTGGCAGCTGGGACGCCGGAGGATATCGCCGCTCATTCCGAGAGCTTCACGGGACGCTATCTGGCCGAGCGCCTTCGCGGCACCGGGGAACGCAAGCGGGCTTAGAGCTCCGTGCTGCTTCGTTGAAGGCATCCCCGGATCTTCATCGGTGCGTTTGCCGGCGATCCGAACGCTATGCTAGGCTCCACACATGACGACTGCTGCTGAGTCAAGCCTGAACCGCGTAAGGTCGATCGTCTTCCGTTATTTGGAGGGACGGAACGTTACCGTCTATCTTTTCGGCTCGCATGCCCGTGGGAGTGCGCGTAGGGCGAGTGACATCGATGTTGCCATCGATGCTTCGGAACCGTTGCCTCCAGGGCTTCTGACCCGGCTCCGTGACGAATTGGAGGAGAGCACGATTCCCTATCAAGTGGATGTCGTGGATCTTAGGGACGTGAGCCCCGAGTTCCGCAAGTCGGTCGAGCGCGAGGGTCTTCGTTGGAGCGCCTGAACACACAGCTCGCCGCGGCCTCCAAGGCTCTGGATTCCTTGTCCGCGGTGCCGTCGTTGAGCTTGCCGGCGACAGAGATGCGGGACGTGGCGATCATGCGCTTCATCTACACCTTCGAGGCCGTGTGGAAAGCGGCACGGTTATTGCTCTTGGAGGTGGAAGGAATCGAAGCCAACTCACCCAAGGCTACCGTGCGGGAGTCCTTTCGCGTCGGCCTTCTGAGCGAGAAGGAAGCGGAAGGCGCTCTGGTCATGGCCGATGATCGCAATCTCACGGTTCATGTCTACAACGAACAGTTGGCGGATCAGATCAACGGGCGCGTTCCCGGCCATACTGCTTGCCTCAGATCGTGGGTGAGCGCGATGGGCAAAAGGCTCAAGGAATTCAAGGCGACAAAGTAGCCCGAGCCTATTCCGGCAGGGCGGTTTCCACCGGCAGGCCCTGGGACTTCCACTTCTTCATCCCACCCTTGAGGATCGCGAGGTTGGCCAGTCCCGCCTTTCGCAACAGGCGGACCGCGTGCGCGGCGAGATTGTCCGATCCGGCGACCACCAGCACGGCTTCGTTGCGGTAGGCGGAGAGCATGTCGCCCACATCCTTGAGGCGCTCGGCGAGTTCGACATAGGGAAGGTTGACGGCGTCCTTGATGTGGCCCTTTTCACCGATGAAGTCGTCGAGGCTGCGGACGTCGATGATGACGCCGACGCGCCCGGCGTCCATCTCCTGCTTAACGTGCCCCGGTTCGACGAAGGGAACGCGGGCGATAAGCCGCGGAACCACTCGCCACGCAAAATAGCCGAAGGCCAGAAGACAAGCGATAAACAGGGTTTCGAAGTCGAGCGCCACCTCTCGTTCCCCTTGCCTCCAATACCCGACTTATGAACAGGGTTATACCGTGCCCGACAGGCTGTCAAGCGGCGTTCATCGCCCATCGCTGGTTGCATGGGGATGATTGCTTGTCTATGTGAAGGCGGCGATGAGCGCTTCACCCCGACCTCCTATTCACGTGATCGGCGGCGGCTTGGCCGGTTCGGAGGCCGCTTGGCAGGCGGCCGGGGCCGGCGTGCCGGTGGTCCTGCACGAGATGCGCCCGGTACGCGGGACGGAGGCCCATGTGACCGACCGCCTGGCAGAGCTCGTCTGTTCCAACTCATTCCGTTCCGACGACGCGGAGAGCAACGCGGTGGGGCTGCTGCACGAGGAGATGCGGCGCGCCGGCTCGCTGGTCATGCGGGCGGCGGACGGATGCCGTGTCCCGGCGGGCGCGGCGCTGGCGGTCGACCGCGAGGGTTTCAGCGCCGCCGTTCAGGCGACCCTCGAATCCGAGCCGTTGATCTCCATCCACCGGGAAGAGGTGGCGGGATTGCCGGACCCGAGCTGGGAATCGGTCGTCATCGCCACCGGACCGCTGACCTCCCCTGCCCTGGCCGAGGCGATCGGCGCGCTGACCGGCGAAGACGCCCTCGCCTTCTTCGACGCCATCGCGCCCATCGTCTACAAAGAGACGATCGACTTCTCGAAGGCGTGGTATCAGTCCCGCTATGACAAGGGCGACGGGGCCGACTACATCAATTGCCCGCTGGATGCCGAGCGGTATGAGTCCTTTCTGGACGCGCTGCTGTCGGCCGAGACCGTGTCTTTCAAGGACTGGGAGAAGAGCACGCCCTATTTCGAGGGCTGCCTGCCGATCGAGGTCATGGCCGAGCGCGGCCGCCAAACCCTCGCCTTCGGACCGATGAAGCCGGTGGGACTGACCAACCCCCACGCGCCCCAGGCGAAGCCCCATGCCGTGGTTCAGCTCCGCCAGGACAACGCGCTCGGCACCCTCTACAACATGGTCGGGTTTCAGACCAAGCTCACCTATGGGGAGCAGAAGCGCATCTTTCGCATGATCCCCGGCCTCGAGTCCGCCGAATTCGCGCGCCTGGGCGGGCTGCACCGCAATACCTTCCTCAACAGCCCGCGACTCCTGGACGAGACCCTTCGTCTCAAGGCCCAGCCGCGCCTGCGCTTCGCCGGGCAGATCAC
The DNA here is from genome assembly GCA_028281785.1 of Rhodospirillales bacterium. Taxonomy (GTDB): domain Bacteria; phylum Pseudomonadota; class Alphaproteobacteria; order Rhodospirillales; family Shumkoniaceae; genus JANQJG01. Next base: position 18,352 of record JANQJG010000176.1, on the reverse strand, counting down.
CGGCTGCGAGGGCTATGTCGAAAGCGCCGCCGTGGGGCTGCTGGCGGGACGTTTCGCGGCGGCCGAGCGGCGTGGTAGCCGCCCCTCTCTGCCGCCGCCGACGACGGCGCTCGGCGCCCTGCTCGGCCATATCACCGGCGGAGCCGTGGCCGAGACCTTCCAGCCGATGAACGTCAATTTCGGGCTTTTTCCGCCGCTGGCGGACGCGGGCGCCGGCCGGCGCCGGATACGTGGCCGGGAACGTAAGCGGGCCATGAGCCAGCGGGCGCTGGCCGATCTGGGCGGCTGGCTCAAACCGCCCGTTTCGGCCGAATCGTGATGATCGCGACCCCGGCGATGACGATGGCGCCCCCGGCGAGCGTCGCCAGTGTCGGTGCCTCGCCCAGGAACAGAACGCTGGCAACCACGGCGACGACCGGCTGAAGCAGCAGGAAGGGGCCGACCTGATTGACCTCGCAGCGCGCCAGAAGCCGATACCAGAGCGCGTATCCAAAGGCGGTCATGATCAGGCCGAGATAAAGAATCACGATCCAGCCCTGCAGGTCGGCGGCCAGAAGCCCGTCGATCTGTCCGCTCTCCAAGACGAATGACGCGAGGAAAAGCTGCGGAGACACCAGGGCCGCGACCCAGGCGATTAGCTGGAGGCCGCCCAGTCGCGGCGCCACGCGGCGAATCAGGGCTTGGCCAAGGGCCCACATGGTGCCCCCGGACACGACCATGAACAGGGGTATCAGGCTGGATCCCAGCGCCGGCTGGCCGGCGATCAACGCCACGCCCACAAAAGCCAGGATCATCCCGAAGAAACGCCGCCAGCCGAAACGCTCGCCCAGCAACAGCCAGCCGAAGAACGCCATGAACGGAACCTGGAGCTGGACCACTAGGACCGCCGTCGAGGCATCGAGCTGGCCCAATCCCGAAAAGATCAGGCTGTAGGGAATGGTGCCGCCGATGACGACGATGCCGAAGATCCGTCCAAGATAGCCCCAGGGCGGACGCACGAACCAGATGAGGACGAGCGCGGCCAGCGCGAAACGCATCCCCATCAGGAAGATCGGCGGAAACTGTCCGAGTCCGGCCTTGGCGAAGGGAAATCCCAGCCCCCAGACGATGGTCACGGTCAACGCGAACAGAAGGTCGACGGGTTTCACGGGTTCCTGGTCTCGCCCGCGTCCGCTAAGGGCGGAGCCGAGCGCCGCTTAACGGTCATGACGGTAATGCCCACCAGAACGATCGCGCCGCCGAGCGCCTCGAACAGCGTCAGACTCTCACCAAGCAGGACGACCCCGGCGAGGACGGCGACCACCGGGTTGATGAGCAGAAACGGCGCCAGCTGGGTGACCTCGCAGACCGAGAGCAGGTGGTACCACATGGTGTAGCCGAGGGCGGTCATGATGAGCCCGACATAGAGGATCACCGACCACTCCATCCACCCCGCCGTCGCCAGCGCCGTGATCTGCCCGTCCTCGATAAAGGCCGAACCGAGCAGGAGTTGAGGTGCGCTGAGCGCGGCGACGCCCGCGAGAAGCCGCATGCCGCCGACCCCGCGGAGACGCCGGATCATGATCTGTCCGTAGGCCCAGAACAGCCCGCCGCCGATGACCAGAAAGAGCGGCAGCGGGTTGCCGCGGATCTCGGGCTCCCCGGCAATGAGTCCGACGCCGATGAAGGCGACGGCCATGCCGACGACCCGCTGCCAGCCAAGGTGTTCCCCCAGAAGCAGCCAACCCATTATCGCCAGGAATGGCACGTTGAGCTGCACGATGAGGATGGCGGTCGACGCCTCCAGATCGTTGAGACCGGAGAACACCATCCCGTAGGGAATGGTGCCGCTGACCAACGCGATGACGAAGATCCGGCCAAGGAGGGGCGTGGGCGGTCGCATGAACCACAGCAGGACCAGAGCGGTCAGGGCGTAGCGCGTCGACATCAGAAAGATGGGGGGGAAATGGCTGAGCCCGGCCTTCGCGAGCGCGAATCCCAGGCCCCACACCATCGGCGTGGCAATCGCCAGCATCACCTGTTTCGGTGTCACGGCTCGGACGTTTCCTTATCTGGTTTGCCGAGGCCCGGCAAACCTGTCAGCTGCGTGGCTGTCGACCCTGTGGTGGCAGTTTGGGGTCGCCGAAGAACGGTGTCGAATTGAAGCCCGTGGGCACGAGCTTGTCGAAGAAAGCTTCATCGCGGGGCGTAAAAGGATGGTTGAGCGCGTCCAAATAGTCGTTCCACTGCTCCATCGTGCGGGGCCCCGCGATCACCGAAGTCACGAGGGCGTTGTTGAGGACCCAGTTGAGGGCGAGTTGGCCGGCATTGGTCCCCTGTTTCTCGGCCCGCGCCTTGATCTTCTGCGCGAAGGCGAGCGATTCCTTTCGGTACTCTGTATTAAGAATCAACGCGTCCTTGCGCCCGGCGCGGCTGCCCTCCGGTGCCGGGCCGCTTACCGGATACTTGCCGGTCAGCACACCCCGCGCGAGGGGGCTGTAGGGCACCACGCCGATTCCGAAATACGCGCAGGCGGGCAGAAACTCACGTTCGAGCATCCGGTTCATGGCGTTGTAGCAGGGCTGGGTGACCACGGGTTTCGGCGCCCCTAACGCCTCGCAGGTAAAGATGACGGCGCCGATACGCCAGGCGGAGAAGTTGCTGAACCCCCAATAGCGGACCTTCCCCTGACGGATCAGGTCGGCCATGGCCGAAACCGGCTCCTCCAATGGCGTCTCGAGGTCGTCGCGATGGAGATAGTAGATGTCGATGTAATCGGTGCCAAGACGACGGAGGCTTGCCTCCACCTCGGTCATGATGCGCTTCCGGCTGTTGGACTTTTCGCTGGGGCCCTCGCGCATCGGGCTTCCCACCTTGGTGGCGAGGATCCATCGGTCGCGGTCCTCACCTATGAACTTGCCGGTGATTTCCTCGGAAACACCTTTGACATAGACATTCGCCGTGTCGACGAAGTTGATCCCGGCTTCACGGGCGGAGCCGATGATTCGGCCCGAGGTCGCCTCATCGGTGGGCGAGCCGAACATCATCGTCCCGAGGCAAATGGGAGAGACAAATAGGCCGCTTGCGCCCAGCCGACGATATTCCATGATGTCCCCCCCTCGATTTGTGTCACGCGGTCATTTGGTCATGTTACAGGTCCGTCCTCGGCCGTTGCCAGAGCAATCCTCGGCAGCCGCAATATGATATTGCGTGTTGCGGACAAGGATCGTTGCAGAATTGGGCCAAAAGCGCCATGATGCGTCACACGTTAACCATTGTGACGGCGCCAACGACCCGGGCAATGTCATTGGGTTTGAGGGGTTGGGGGTGCTACTGCGTGTGAGCCGAAGTCGACGGCATACCGTCTTTTCCGGCTTCGAATCCGGCAGGCGCGGAAGCAGGAGACTCCCGCGTTCGGCTCGTATTGTGTCCGTCGCGGCCTGCCTTTCCGCGATCTTCAGTCTTGGGATCGGCGCGGTGAGCCTCGCCCAGGATTCGGAGGTCACTCACCGGCTTTTCACCGCCGTGCACAAGAACGATCTCGCCGGTGTCCAGATCGCCGTAGCCGATGGAGCGGACATCCAGGTCCGTAATCGCCTGGGCCTAACCGCCTTGGATCTGGCGGTCGACAAGGGGCATTTCGAGATCGCGCACTATCTGATCTCGGTGCGGGATATCCAGTCCCAAGCCGAGTCCGGCGCGGAAGCGAGTTCTCAGCAGCCCTCCCGAATCGAAAGCCCGGCGCCGGCCGCGCCTGCCACGGTGGGGAGAAGCGGCTTGCCACAGCCGCCGGCTACCCCTCCGGCGCCAACGGCTTGGCCTCAGGCCGTTCCGAACCCATTCGAAACCCATGCCGTGCCTCCTGGTGCCCGCCATCCCGTCGTGGGGGAGTCTCCGCCATCCGGGATGCCGGCCCTCCCTCCTGGCATGGCTGCGGATCAGGATACCGAGCCTTCCGGGTTGCAGCCTCAAGCCGGAGAGTTCGTTGCGCCCGTTCCACGAGGAGGGGGCGGTCTCAAGGGGCCGGCGATACCGCCTCCATCGCGTCCCGGTGTGGAACGTTCCTCGGATCCGCTTGCCGCGCCTAGCCCACCGCGGTTCGAGCGTCCGCCACCGAAGCCCGAGCCGCGCGGCGACGCGGCCGAGATGCCGCAAAAGAAACCCGACTCCTCTCCTTCGGCGGAGATCTCGGTGCCGTCGACGCCCTTTGCCGAAAAGATCGAGCCGGCAGAACCGGCGAAAGGATCTCGGCACACGGCCTCTGAGGCTGCCGGCAGTGAAGGCGGTGAGGCTTCGGTAGGCTGGCGTGACAGTGCGAAGCGGTTTGGCGCCCGCCTCGCGGCGCGGGCGGAAGGTGTGCTCGGCGGGGCTTGGCTTGCGCCGGAGAGTCCTGTTCGGGTCGTGATCGACCTTCCGCCGCGAATCTGGCCCGTCGCGGCCGCGCATGCCGAGGAACTCCCCACCGAACGCGGAGACATCGAACATAAGGCACCGCAACCCTCGGCCCATGAGGGAACGCAAGCGCTTCGCTCGAATCCGGGACCGGAGCCCGCGAGCATCGAGACGACCCGGCACCACATGCCCGATGCCGAAGTGGCCGTGACCTTCCGTTTCATGACGCCTCCGCGAAAGCCGGCTCTCGCCGAATCCAAGGGAGATGAAACGCGGTTATCCGCGACCGAGGCCGTAGAGGGCGACTTGGAGACCGCTCTGGTCGAGGCTCCGTCGCATGCCACTGCGCTTGTAGGTCGTGATTCGAATCCCATGCCGGCATGGACTGCATCTGCCGAGGCTTGGAATCCGTTCATGCCGAATGCCGTTGCGCCGGGTTCCCGTCACCCGGAGATCGGCGAGACTCCGCGGGTCGTGCCTCCTCCTCCTAGCGTTCGTATGGTTCGGGTGAATATCGGCCCGTCGTCTGCCCCTTCGACCGAACCCGGGCCGAACGGGCAGTTCGGGAAGGCCGAGCGACCAGCCGAAGAGCCGTTCGAGGGAAGCGATTTTGTTGAGCTTGTCGCCGCCCCGGGAGAGCAGATTGCGCAGGCGGCATCCGATGATCGGGCGGCGGCGGACGCGGGCACGAACACCTCCAATACGCCCGACAGCGGACCCTTCGTGCCGTTGCAGGTAACACCAGGCGGCACGGGTGAAGCGGACGACGAGAAGGTCGTCATGGTGCCGCCGGTCCCCTCCAATCCTTCCGAGGATGGTCTCAGCATAGGACGGGCTTTGCGCCTGGCCGGCGAAATGCCGCCCGAACCGAAGGGGGCGGACGATCCGCGCCGCTGCGTCCGCAAGCAGCGGGGGGCGGTTCATTTCTGCGTGGAGCCCGTGGACTGGCCGCCCGACCTGATGTCACGGCTTCGCATCAGTACCATCATGTATCAGGGAGCGGGAGCCATCGTCAGATATGACGAGGGCCGCGCGAGCCGGATGCATGTTGTTTTTCCCACCGAGGCGTTCGAGGCGGTCGTGACCTACTACCGCTCTCGCTTCGGTGCGCCCGACGAGGTCGCTGAACGCGAGATATCGCCCTTTGCCCAGCCGCGGCGCATGAACGTTGCCGTCGTCTGGCGTCGCCAGGATCCGGCGACCGAGCGCCAGGCCACACTCGAGATTCGGAATTTCGACGATGCGCGTGGCGGGTTTCCCGATCTCCGCCACGGAGCGGTCCTCTTGTACGACGAGGCATCGCCGCCGATCTTCCCGGTGCTGTCCCCGCTCGACCTGATGCCGACGCGGCGTCGTTAGCTTTGCAACGAAAAACGTGCGCCTGACTTCCCCGTAGGCTCAATAGCTGCGGCGGATGGAGCCTTTCCAGAAGAGACGAACAAGGCCGGTTGGCCCCAGCCGATCTGTCCGCGCGGAGAACGGATCGAATCCAGCGCGTTCGAGGCGTTTCAGATAGTGGTCGGCAAGCACCCCCGGCAGCATGGCCGGAACGGCCCGTTTCGGGATGACTCTTCGGTTCTTCCGTGCGCTGCCCAGGTGACTCCGCGCCGTTTTCGCCAGCGCCGCCAAGACATGGCGGAGGGCGGGGCGCGCTTGTTCCGCATAGAGGCCTTCGAGTTCCAGGCCGGCGTCACGGCACAGATCGGCAGGCAGATAGCAGCGGTGGCCGGCGGCATGAAACGGGACCGCCCGAATAAGTCCGGTGACGGCCCAGGCGATCCCGAGATGCCGCGCGGCCTCTACGGCATCCGGTCGACGCGCGCCCAGCACCTCGAGGTGAAGCTGCTGAAGTGTCGACGCGGTGCCCTCGGCATAGCTTTCGAGAGCTTCCATTGTCGCCGGCGCGACGTCGTCGAGATCGAAGGCGCGGGCCTCGATCAGGCGCTCGAAAGGCTGCCGGCTGAGGCTGTATTTTTGGACGGTATTCGACAGCGCCTCCAGGATATCGTGGCGTTCCGGCCTGCCCTCGAAAACGCCGCCCAGCGAGTCGCGCCACCAAGCCAGGCGCATATGCCCGAGCAGCGGCTCGTGAACGATCTCACGAATTCGGGCGATCTCGGAATTGAAGGCGAGAAGCGCGAACAACGCCTCGCGCTCCTCGGCCGGGGCCATCGAGGCACACAGGAAACGGTCCCGGTCATATCGTCTGGCCTGCCTGCCACAATATGAGAGTTGCGACATTCGCTTGAGGCTATTCCATGCCGTCTCGCGGCCACAAGCCCCCCAGTTCCGATGGAACATGGGCGGCGCCACGTCCGCGGCGACCGCCCATCCAATCATCCATTAAAGGACTTGACGGAGCAATCCGGCCCGTCAGCTCGCCTTGGCGAAAAGATCGGCGACGTAGTCCCAGTTCACCAGATTGTCGACGAAAGCCTTGAGGTAGTCCGGGCGACGGTTACGGTAATCGATATAGTAGGAGTGCTCCCACACATCGCAGCCGAGCAAGGCCGTCTTGCCATAGGCCATCGGGCTTTCGCCGTTCGGGGTCTTGGTGACCGAGAGCTTGCCGTTCTCGATGATCAGCCAGCACCAGCCCGAGCCGAACTGGGTCACGCCGGCCTGGATGAATTGCTCCTTGAAGGCGTCGACGCCACCGAAATCCTCGGTGATCTTCCGCTCGAGCTCTCCCGGGATGCTGCCGCCACCGCCGGGTTTCATCCACTGCCAGAAGTGAGTGTGGTTGAGGTGCTGACTGGCATTGTTGAACAGGCCGGCCAGGTCGGCCTTGCCATAGGCAGCCTGAACCACCTCCTCCAGGCTTTTGCCTTCCAGGCCCGTGCCCTCGAGGAGCGAGTTGCCGGTCGTGACATAGGCCTGATGGTGCTTGTCATGATGGTATTCCAGAGTCTCCGCCGACATATACGGCTCAAGAGCGTTCTTGTCATATGGAAGGGGGGGAAGCTCAAACGCCATGATTGCGACCTCTCATTAAATTCATTATCGGAAAACGTTCAGGCTGCCACGTATGTCTTTTTGTCAGCCGGTTCAAGGCGTTCCCGGGAAAGATTGGAGACAGCGCGCGTTTTGTGGTTTCCGCGTCCCACTGTTGGAAACGCGGCACCTTCCCTTCTTCATCCCCTTGGACTTCGTTGAGGCGCGGATACGCGCTATGATGGTAGTGGCTGTTAAGAACAAAGCCGCGTTTTCATATGGGAGGAAGAGATGCCTTTTGAACTGCCAGCCTTGCCGTTTGCCGAGAATGCCCTGGAGCCGCACGTTTCCGCGCGGACGCTGGGGTTCCATCACGGCAAGCATCACCAAACCTATGTCACCAACCTCAACAACCTGACCGAGGGCTCGCCGCTGGCGTCGGCCACGCTGGAAGACGTGATCCGGGAAACAGCCGGGGACGCGTCGCGCGCCGGCGTCTTCAACAACGGCGCCCAGGTCTGGAACCACGGCTTTTACTGGCAAAGTCTTACGCCGGGCGGCGGCGGGGCCCCGCGGGGCGAGCTTGCCGAGCGGCTGGAGGACGGCTTTGGCAGCTTGGATGCGTTCCGCTCGGCCTTCAAGGAGGCCGCCGTCACCCAGTTCGGCAGCGGCTGGGCCTGGCTGGTCGCCGAGAACGGAGCCCTCAAGGTGACGAAGACCGGAAACGCCGATACGCCGCTGGCACACGGCCAGACGCCGCTCATCACCTGCGACGTCTGGGAGCACGCCTACTATCTCGACTACCAGAACCGGCGCCCGGACTATGTCGACGCGTTCCTCGACAACCTTGTGAATTGGGACTTCGCGAGCGAGAACCTGACTAGGGTGTAGATACGGCGATCAGGGCGGCGGCGACGGGGCGCTCCTCGGCGAGCAGCACGTTGAATGTCCGGCAGGCGGCGCCGGTGTCCATCCATTCGAGGCTCAGGCCCATCTCCCGGATGGCTTCGCGCAGGCCTTCGGGTGGCGGCACGAACCGGGGACCGCATCCGGCGAGCAGGATGTCTGTCGCCTCCTCCGCATCACGAACCGCTTGAAAGGTGGCGGCCGTCACCTCCGCGGCCTCCCGCACCGGCCAAGCCTCGACACGCTCCGGCCAAACGAGCACCGAGCCCGAGTATGTTTGCCCACCGATTCGGAAGCCGCTATCGCCATAGGCTTCGATGACCTGACGGCCCTGGGGAACGCTTGGGGTGATGTCGAGGCCGGAGATATTCGGGCCGGCGCCTATTCGGCGGCCGCCTCCTCGGTTTCGCCCTTGGGCTGCATGGCCCGCCGCTGGACGTTCAGGTAGAGCAGCAGGGGCACGGCGAGGCAGATCGAGGAATAGGTCCCGATGAGGACGCCCCAGATCATGCCGAAGCTGAAGCCGCGGATGACCTCGCCGCCCAGGATGTAAAGCGCCAGCAGGGCCAGCAGCGTGGTCACGCTGGTCATCACCGTTCGCGACAGGGTCTCGTTGACGCTTTTGTTGAACAGCTCGGGCAGCGGCATGGTCTTGTATTTGCGCAGATTCTCCCGCACCCGGTCGAACACGACGACGGTGTCGTTGATGGAGTAGCCGGCGATCGTCAAAATCGCGGCCACCGTCGACAGGTTGAACTCGAGTTGCAGCAGGGCGAAGATGCCGATGGTCGACACCACGTCGTGGATCAGGGCGATGACCGCGCCCAGCCCGAACTGCCATTCGAACCGGAACCAGATATAGAGCAGGATCATCGCCAGCGCGGCGGTGACCGCGTACACCCCGTCCCAGAACAGCTCCTCGCTGACCGTCGGGCCGACCACCTCCGTTCGCCGATACTCGACCTCCGTGCCCAAGGCGCCCCTGATCGCCTCCACGGCGCCCATCTGCGCCGCGTCGCCGCCCGGTTGCCTCTGCACGCGGATCAGCACGTCCGTGGGCGCACCGAACTCCTGCAGCGAGACCTCGCCGAGTCCCAGACCGCCGAGAGTGGCGCGCATATCGGCGATATCCGCGGGGCCCTGGGTCCGCACCTCGATCATGATGCCGCCCTGGAAGTCGATGCCATAGTTGAGCCCGCGAAAAGTAAACAGGCTGATCGAGACGAGCATGAGAACCGCGGAGAAGATGAAGAAGATCGTCCGGTACGGAATGAACTGGATGTTCGTCTGAGCGGGAAGGAGCCTCAGGTGAAGCATCGCGCGGTCCTCAGATCGTAATGGTATTGGGCCGGGTCCGCCGCAGCCAGGTCACGACCATCAGGCGCGTGAGCATGATGGCGGAGAACATGGAAGCGACGATCCCGATCGACAGCGTCACCGCGAAGCCGCGGATCGGGCCCGAGCCGAATTGGAACAGCAGAACGGCGGCGATCAGCGTCGTCACATTGGCGTCGATGATCGTCGTGATGGCGCGCGCGTAGCCGGCGTCGACGGCGGAGATCGGCGTTCGGCCGTTGCGGACCTCCTCGCGGATGCGTTCGAAGATCAGCACGTTCGCGTCGACCGCCATGCCGATTGTCAGGACGATGCCGGCAATGCCCGGCAGGGTGAGCGTGGCCTGAAGCACCGACAGCACCGACGCGATCAGCAGCATGTTCACCAGCAGCGCGACATTGGCCATGATTCCGAACAGCCCATAGGCGGCGATCATGAAGACGACTACGAGGGTCAAGCCGATGATGCTGGCGAACCTGCCGGCGGCGATGGAATCGGCGCCAAGGCCGGGACCGACCGTCCGCTCCTCGAGGATCGTCAGCGGCGCGGGCAGCGAGCCGGCGCGAATGAGCAAGGCGAGATCGTTTGCTGACTGGAAGGTGAAATTGCCGCTGATCTGGCCGGACCCGCCGAGGATCGGCTCGCGGATCTGCGGCGCGCTGATCACCTCGTTGTCGAGCACGATGGCGAAGACCCGTCCGACATTGTCGGTCGTCACATCGCCGAAGCGCTTGGCCCCGGCGGCGTCGAGGCGAAAGGTGACGACCGGCTCGCCGGTGCGGCCATCGGTGCCGGGCTGGGCGTTGACCAGGGACTCCCCGCTCATCATCACCCGCTTTTGCAGGAGATGCATGCGCGGGCTGCCGTCGGTAAAGACTTCGCTCGCATCCCTGGCGAGCCTGCAACGCGGCGGAACACGGCCGGCCATCGCGTCGGTCACCGAACCTTCCTGGCAGGCCAGGTGGAAGGTCATCTTCGCCGTCGTGCCCAACAACCTCTTGATGCGTTCTGGATCGTCGACGCCGGGCAGTTGCAGAAGGATCCGATCCTCGCCCTGGCGCTGAATCGTTGGCTCGCGCACGCCGGTCTCGTCGATCCGCCGGCGCACGATCTCGATGGACTGCTCGATCGCCGAGGCCCGCCGCTCGCTGATCGCCTCTTCGGTGAATCGGAAGGTAATCCGGCTGCCTTCGGTCTGCTCGACGGCAAAGTCAGGATCGATGTCGCGGATGAGGTCAAGAGCCTCCCCTTCGCGCCCCGCGTCCAGGATCGTGACGGTACCGGCCTCCCCGGCGACGCCCAGATCGCGGTAGCGGATGCGAGCCTCTCGCAGGACGTCGCGCACCAAATCGATCTGGGTCTCCAGCAGCTCCTTGACGACCTCTGCTATCTCGACTTCGAGGAGCAGGTAGGAGCCGCCCTGGAGGTCCAGTCCCAGGCTGATCTGTTTGTTCGGCAGCCAGGTGGGCATGGACTCGGTGGCTTGGCGGCTGACGAAGTTGGGAGAGGTGTACAGGATCCCGAAGGCGCAGATGGCCAGGATCAGGACGACCTTCCACCGGGCGAAGTAGGTCATGACAGGGTTGCCCTCCGGGCGCGCCTATTTCTTCCCGCCGATCAGGCCCTTGAGCTTGGAGGCGGGGCCTTCCGGCTGCTCTCCGGCGGCGGCTGGCTTGGCGGCCTCGGCCACTGGTTCCGTCTTCGACCGAACCTGGGCGATCAAGCCCCGCTGCACGCGAACCCGAACGCCGTCGGTGATCTCGACCATCAGCTCGTGGTCGTCGATGACCTTGGTGACGGTCCCGATGATACCGCCATTGGTCACGATCTTGTCACCCCGGCGGATCGCGGCCAGCATTTGGCGGTGCAGCTTCGCCTTCTTCTGTTGGGGACGGATCAGCAGGAACCAGAAGACGACGAAGATCAGAATGATCGGGATGAACGCCTCGAAACCGGCCCCTCCGCCGCCTGCCTGCGCATAGGCTGGCGAAATGAACATACGTATCTCCTCAGGAAACTCGAACAGCGCGGGACTATAGCGGTCCCGGCGCCGCTTGCAAACCGAAACGGCGTCGATTGGCCGTGGCAATTGCGCGCCTTTGCCCTGGCCGGGACGACATTGACGCTGGTGAAGGGAGTGCTTAGGGTTCCGAGCCCCGACTCCGAGGAAACCCCCAGATGTCAGACAGCGACTATGTCCCCCTCCTCCGCCGCATCGCCGACGCGTTGGATCGCGCCGCGCCGCCGCCCACCGGCGGGATCGACCTCAAGGCCGCGGACGCCTTCGTCTGGCATCCGGAGAGCGACTGGCTCGAGCCGGTCAAGCGGGTAAGCCGCGTCGGGCTCGACCTGCTCAAGGGGATCGACCGTCAGCGCGACCAGCTCCTTGCCAACACGCGACGCGTCGCCCAGGGGCTGCCGAGCAACAACGCCCTGCTTTGGGGCGCCAGAGGGATGGGTAAGAGCTCGCTGGTGAAGGCCATTCACGCGAGGGTCTGCGAGGAGTTGCCGGGGGCGCTTGCGCTGATCGAGATTCACCGCGAGGACATCTCCTCCCTGCCCCGCCTGCTGGCGCGGCTGCGCGAGGTCGAGCGCCGCTGCCTTTTGTTCTGCGACGATCTGTCCTTCGACGGCGGGGATACCGCGTACAAATCCCTCAAGGCGGTGCTCGAGGGAGGCATCGAGGGGCGGCCCGACAATGTGGTATTCTACGCGACGTCCAATCGCCGCCATCTGATGCCCCGGCAGATGATCGAGAACGAGCGTTCGACGGCCATCAATCCCGCCGAATCCGTGGACGAGAAGGTTTCCATGTCCGATCGCTTCGGCCTATGGCTGGGATTTCACGGCTGCGATCAGCCCACCTATTTCGCGATCGTGGAGGGGTATGCGAGCCATTACGGGCTCGCCATGCCGGTGGAGGAGCTGCGGGCCGAGGCCAATGAGTGGTCGGTGACGCGCGGCGCCCGATCGGGGCGGGTCGCCTGGCAGTTCATCCAGGATCTCGCGGGCCGCCTCGGCAAACGCCTCGGCCAAACAGAGTAACGAAAAGCGCGGCCTCAGATTCCGGACCCGCCGCCGCGATCCTTCGGCTCCTCCCCGCCCGGCGTTTCCGGCCCCGGTGTGTCGGGTCTCGTCTCGTCGGCGGGCATCTCGCCTGGCGCCGGCTCGACAGGCCCCTGCGCCTCGGCTGGCGGTTCTGACCCTTGCGGTGTCGACGGCGCCTCGGAGGTCTCGGGCGATGCGGGCGTGGTGCTCCGGGCCGTCATGGAGCGGGATGCCGCTCGTCTGCGCGGGCGCGCGGCCGGCCTCTTCTTGGCCGACGAAGCCGCCGGCCGCTTGGGCGCGGCGGCCGGTGTCCCACCATCTCCGCTCGGCCAATCGCTCCAGGGATAGGGTCTGGCCTCGGTATCGAAGGTCAGGAAAGCGGCGATCTCGCGTACATAGCCGGCGAGGCTCCGCCCCAGGGATCGGAGCTGGGGATTGGATTCCCCCGTTAACAGCTTGAAGAGGAACTGTACAATGGCGATCAGGAAGATCACCAACTCGGTGATCCTAAAGATGATGCCGAACAGGATCATGTGAAGCAGGCGGATCCAAGTGCCCTTGTCCGAAAGATGGTCCGTCAGCCGCTTCTCTTCGTCGATGATTTCGTCCAGCGCCTCGGTGCTCTGATTCGGTTCCACGGTCAAGCCCTCCCCCAGCCAATTCGTGACGCGCACGCCCCGTCATCGGAATGACGGCGCCTGTCGGCGGAAGTGTACGCTAGGCGGCTAACCTGAACAATCGAGGAGAGGCGATTGCAGAAGGCCTTCTTATGCCACGCCGCCGCGTTTGATGTATCGGCGCGGATCGACCGGCTGGCGGCCCCGGCGGAGCTCGAAATGGAGCTGGGGTCGGGAGACGCTGCCGCTGTTCCCGACACGAGCGACGACCTGGCCCCGCTTCACGCGTTCGCCAACCTTGACGAGAATCTCGTCGGTGTGGGCATAGGCCGTCACCCAGCCCTTGGCATGCTTGACGAGAAGCAGATTGCCAAAGCCACGCACCTCGTTCCCGACATAGGCGACGACCCCGTTGTCGGCGGCGCGGATGGGGGTTCCCTTCGGGGCCGCGATATTGACCCCGTCATTCTGCAAACCCTTGGTCTTGGGGCCGAAGCCGAGAATGATCTTGCCCTCGACCGGCCACACGAAGCCGGCCTTGCTGCGTGCGGGCGGTTTCGGAATGACAATGGCCGCCGAGGGTTTGGGGAGGGAGGGTCGAGTGGTGACCGCCGGGCGTTTCGGAGCGGGCCCCACGGCGAGGCGCATGGCCGGCTTTGCCGTCGGCTTCTGGGCCACTGCGGAACGTGGCGCGGGAGAGGCCGCCGACGGAGCTGTCGCGCGGCCGGAAGCCGGTTCTGCGGCCCGTGAACCGGCCGGAGCGTTGGCGAGAATCGTCCGCGCGGAGTCGCCAACCGCGGCGGGTACCCACAGCTGCTGGCCCACATGGATGCCGTATGGGGCCGAGATGCCATTGGCGAGCGCGAGGGCTTGAATATCGACTCCGTAGGCCCGGGAAATGCGGTAGAGCGTTTCCCCGCGCGCCACCACATGCCTTTTCTCCTCCGGCAGGGCAAGGCGCTGTCCGATGGCGAGGCGGTAGGGCGGCCGCAAGCCGTTGACCTGGACCAGGGAGCGGACGGACACCTCGTGACGGCGCGAGATGGCATAGACCGTGTCCCCGGGCCGGACCAGGATCACGTTGCTGCCCACGAAAAGCGATTTATCCGTCGCGGCGTTTCGAGCGGAAGGTGCGGGCGGGCGTGGTGGAGCGGGTGAAACCGGGGTCTTGGCGGCAACGATGGTCGGGGTGACCGCCAGCCGCGCTGGGGCCGGGGCGCTTGCCTTCGACGGGCTAGCGGGACGCCTCGCCTGGATGATGGGCGTTACGGCGGCGGGCTGGGACGCGATCGGGCTGGTCGTCACCGGTTTCGGGGAGAGCGGCGCGCTGGACACGGGCGCGACGCGGGCCGCGCTCACAGGCGGCAAGACCGGAGGGCGCGTCGCGGTTCGGACGGCGGGTGGGGTCCGCACTATCGGGCCCGACCGAACGACGGGCGCGGCGGTCCGGCTCGTCTGTCCCATTCCCGGCGGCGCGGGCACCTCGACCCAGCCGCAGCCGCTCATCGATAAAGCGACGAGCGGCAGGATGACCCAAAAGCGACCCATTCCCATTCCGACCCTCTTACCGAGGCGTATAGGGGACCGTGCCTTGAACCCTGAACCGCTTGTCCCCGTTGGATTCCCACGACAAGCGGCTCACTCGACATACAAGACCCGACCCTCCCCACCTGACGGGAGTCCACTGGATATCGAGTCAGAATCCTTCAACATTGTCAAGACTTTGCAAAAAAGACTCGGAAAACAACGCAATAGGATAGGAATAATCCGTTCCGATACTTCCAAAAGAGACGTGCTCTAGCCTTTCGTGGGCACCGCGTCGGCAAGACCGGGCACGATCGGCACGAAGCGCACGGGGCCCAGCCGCTCGGTCTCGTAGCCCTCGTCCGTTCGGATGATCTTGAGGATCTCCTGGTCGCCGTCATAGGGGCCGATCGGAAGGACGAGGATTCCGCCGATGGTGATCTGCTCCGCCAAGGCATCGGGAACCGCGGCCGCAGCCGCCGTCACCAGAATGCGGTCGAAGGGCGCCTGCTCCGGCCATCCCTTGAGACCGTCGCGGGCGGCCGCCGTAACATTGGTGATGCGCAGATCGGCCAATCGGCGCTCGGCCTCCGCGAGCAACGGCCGGTGCCGCTCGACCGTGTACACACGGCGACAGAGTGCCGCCAACACGGTTGTCTGATAACCCGAGCCCGTGCCGACCTCCAGCACCTTCATGCGCGGACCGAGGTCCAGCGCCTCGGTCATGCGGGCGACGACGGTGGGCTGGCTAACGGTCTGTTGGTAGCCAATGGGCAGCGCGACGTCTTCATAGGCCTGGTCTCGAAAAGCCTCGGGCACGAAGATGTCGCGGGGGACGCGCTCGATGGCGCCCAGGACCTTGCTGTCGGTGATGCCGTTGTGGCGGAGATGGAGGATCAGGCGGATTTTGCGTGAATCCGGGTTCATCTCAAATCATGAAAAGACCGAGCGGAGCGTCTTGACCGTTGGCCGGTGCGTCAAATCGAGGCTCAGCGGGGTTATGGAAATCGCGCCGCGATTGATGGCCTCGACGTCCCGGCCGTCGCGATGGCGCTCCTCATGGGTTTCGCTGCCGAGCCAGAAGATCGTATCGCCATGGGGATCGACGGATTCGAGAAGGCCCTGGCCGGTCTTGCCCGTGCCCTGGGCCGTGACCTCAACGCCCACGACCTGGTCTGCCGGCCGGTTGGGAAAGTTCACGTTGATCACCACATTGGCCGGCCAGCCGGTCGTGCAGAGCCGCCGCAACACATCGGGCGCCCAGTTTTCGACCGTGTCCCAGCGCGCCGTCTTGCTGCCTTCGGTCGCGAGGCTGAGCGCGATGCCGGGAATGCCCAGCAGCGCCGCCTCGAAGGCTGCGGCGATGGTTCCCGAATAGGTCACGTCGTCGCAGAGGTTGCCGCCCCGGTTGACGCCGGAGAGCACGAGATCCGGCGGCTTGTCTTTCAGCAAATGGCGGATCCCGATCAAAACGCTGTCGGTGGGCGAACCGTCGACGGCGAAGCGCTGCCGGCCCGTAGCCTTGCGGATGCGCAGCGGCCGCCGCCGGGTCAGTGAATGGCTGGCCGCGCTCTGTTCGGTCTCCGGCGCCACGACCCAGACCTCGCGGCCGAGGGCGCGCGCGATCTTCTCCAGCGTTTTGAGGCCGGGCGCGTGGATGCCATCGTCGTTCGAGACGAGGATGCGTGCCTTGCCCAGATCGAGCGTGTCAGCCGCCATCGCGCGCAATCACCTCCCGGCCACCCATATAGGGGCGAAGGGCGTCCGGAACGACGACCGAACCGTCCGCCTGCTGATAGGTCTCCAGCACCGCGATGAGGGTCCTTCCGACCGCCAGGCCGGAGCCGTTGAGCGTATGGACGAAGCGGGTTCCCTTCTCGCCCTGCGGCCGATAGCGGGCGCGCATCCGGCGGGCCTGGAAGTCGCCGCAGTTCGAGCAGCTCGAAATCTCGCGGTAGCGTCCCTGCCCCGGCAGCCAGACCTCGATGTCGTGGGTCTTGCGGGCCGCGAAGCCCATATCGCCGGTGCTCAGCACGACCACACGGTAGGCCAGGCCGAGCCGCTTCAGCACCTCCTCGGCGCAGCCGGTCATGCGGTCGAGCTCGGCGTCGGAGTCCTCCGGCAGCGTGACGCTCACCAGCTCCACCTTCTGGAACTGGTGATGGCGGATCATGCCCCGCGTGTCCTTGCCGGCGGCCCCCGCCTCGGAGCGGTAGCAGGTGGTCAGCGCGGTCACCCGCTTCGGCAGGTGCGCCGGGTCGAGGATTTCCTCGGCCACCATGTTGGTCAGCGGCACCTCGGCGGTCGGGATCAGCCAGAGGTCTGCGGTGGTGCGGAACAGATCCTCGCCGAATTTCGGAAGCTGGCTTGTCCCAAACAGGGCCTCGTCGCGGACCAGGCTGGGGGGGCTGACCTCGGTATAGCCGAACTCCCCCGTATGGAGGTCGAGCATGAAGTCGGCCAGCGCCCGTTCGAGCCGGGCCAGCGCGCCGGTGAGGATCACGAAGCGCGCGCCGGACATGCGTGCCGCGCGCTCAAAATCCATGAGCCCGAGATCTTCCCCGATCTCGAAATGCTCTTTCGCCGTGAAGTCGAAACTGGCGGTTTCGCCCCAGCGCCGGATCTCGACATTCGCGCTTTCGTCCGGGCCGTCGGGCACGTCGTCCCCGGGCAGGTTCGGCAGCTCGGCCAGCGCCGTTTCAAGCTCGGCCGTGGCCTGCCGCGCGTCCTCCTCGGCGGCGGCCTCCTCCTGCTTGGACCGCGAGACCTCGTCGATGATGGCCTGCGCGTCCTCGCCCCGCGCCTTCGCCGCGCCGATCTCCTTCGACAGCTTGTTGCGCCGGGCCTGGATCTCCTGTGCCCGCGTCTGCGCCTCGCGGCGGCGGGCATCGAGGGCGAGCAGGCGCTCGGCCGAGGGGTCTGCTCCCCGGCGTTGCTGACCCCGATCGAAAGCCTCCGGGTTCTCGCGGATCCAACGAATATCGAACATGAAACGCCCCGAATGTGCCGGCCCGGCACGCAAAAGATCGCGGCCTTTATAGGTCGCGGTCGATCGCGCGTCCAGCGCTCCCACGCCTATGGAGCGGACTTCACGCTATCGAGAAATCCGCCAAGGCGCGCGTTGAAGCGATCCGGCGTCTCCATCATGAGGAAGTGGCTGACATCCCGCCACATCTCGTAGTCGAGCCGGGAGAACCAGCGGCCGAGAAACGCCTCGGTATCCGCCGGCAGGCCCGGATGCTCGGCATAGAGGGCGAGCGTCGGTCCGTCGAACACCCAATCCTCCCAGCTTTCGGGCCGCCGGAAGTGATCGATGGCGCTGACCGAGACATGGGGCGCGGCCGAGGTCATCAGGGTGGTCACCTCCTCGTGCAGGGCGGTCGGGTTCGACTCGACGAACAGGGACTCCACGAATTCCGTCATCTTCTCCCGGAAGCGATCGCCCCGAAGGCCGGCAATAAGATCCTGGAACCATGCCTCCTCGCCGCGTCGTGCCTCGGGGTCTTCGGTGCGCGATAGAAGGCGCCGTCGACATTGACCAGCGCCTTCACCCGTCCGGGATCGAGCCGGATCGTCTGCCTCGCGATGGGAAAGCCGAGGCTGTGGCCGATCAGCAC
>JANQJG010000093.1 GCA_028281785.1 Rhodospirillales bacterium | reverse complement strand
TTTCGGGTCTGGAGCAGGAGGGCTTCGAAGAGCGTATCGGGGACTACGGTCGAGGAGCCCGACGCCCTCACTGCCCCGAAAGGCCCGGTCCCCTTGGGGATGGCCCGCGGCGGGCGTCCGCTGCGTTGCCGGACTTGCCCGATGGCTCGGCATCGCGCTGCGTCCGGCGCCTGACGGCCCGCCACGCCGCGGAGCCATCAGAATTGAGTCTATTTGGTCCGGTAGTGCTCTTGGGAGGAACGAACGTGAAGAAGAATCTGGCGCCCGTCGCGGAGCGCCCTCCAAAAACCGAGACAGTCGGCCCCGCCACCGGGACCGGCCGGGTGCGCGGCTGGTCCGTGGTCCTGGCCACGAGCCTGGTCCAGGCGATGATGGCCTTCGCCGCGATGACGCTCGCCACCATCGCGCCCGAGGTCGCGCGCAGCCTCGACGTCCCGCCCGCCCTCATCGGCTATCAGATCGGCCTCGTCTTCGGCGCCGGGGTCGTCACGGCGCTCTTTGCGGGCACCGTGATCCGACGGGCCGGCGGCTGCCGCACCAGCCAGTTCTGCCTCCTCCTCGGGGGGGTCGGCTGCGCCGCAACCGCGATTCCCAATGTCGCCGCCATCGCTGGCGGGTCGATCCTCATGGGGCTTGCCTATGGGGTGACCAATCCCTCGGCATCCCATCTCCTCAACCGATTCGCCGACCGCCGGCATCGCGGCCTGGTGTTCTCCATCAAGCAGGCCGGGGTTCCCGTCGGCGGCGTGCTGGCCGGATTCGTCGCCCCGCCGCTGGCCCTTGCGCTCGGTTGGCAGTGGGTTCCGATCGCGGTCGCAACCACCCTGTTCGCCCTGGCGGCGGCGCTGCAACGGCCTCGGCCGCGCTGGGACGACGACCGCGACCCTACGGCGGTTCTGCGTGAGAGCCCCTTGCGCGGGCTCCAGCTGGTGTTCAGACGGCGGCCGGTTCGCTGGCTCAGCATCGGCGGCGGCCTCTACGCCATGGTCCTGCTCAGCCTTACCGGCTATCTGGTGACGCTGCTGGTCGAGGATGTTGGTTTCACCCTCGTCGAGGCGGGGATCGTCCTCGCCACCGTCCAGGTCGGCGCCACCGTCGCGCGTCTCGCCTGGGGCTGGCTCGCCGACCGGACCCGGGACGGTCTCGGCGTGCTTCTGGTCATCGGCCTGATCATGCTGGTGGCGACCCTGACCACCTCGCAGCTCAGCCCGGCCTGGCCGCCGCTTGCGGTGCGGATCGTCCTGATCGTGTTCGGGATTGGCGCGATCGGCTGGGTCGGCGTCTTCTATGCCGAGCTGGCCCGCCTCAGCCCCGAGGGCGAGGTCGGCACGATCACCGGCGGCGCGCTGGCGCTGACCTATGGCGGAACCCTGGTTGGACCATCCCTGTTCGCGCTGACCCACGGCCTCGTCGGAAGCTACACCACCAGCTTCGCGCTATTGGCGATCGTGGCCGCGACCGGTACCACCTGCATGGCCTTGTCGCGAAAGGCCTCCCGCGTTGACCGCAGCTGACGGCTACGGCCCAAACAACCCTCTCCGCCCATTCCCCAACGCGTCATGCCCGTACTTGTTACGGGCATCCACGCCTTTCTTCTTTTGAAGCCGTGGATGGCCGGCCCCTCTCAGCTTGTGGTTGATGTGTTTTTTTCACCACGGAGAACACAGAGGACACCGAGGTTTCACAGAGGCCAACAGAGAACGCGCGCGTAGCGCGCTCTTCCTCTTCTCTGTGTCCATCTCTGTGTTCTCGGTGTTCTCTGTGGTGGTCCTTAAGGCTCTTTTCCGCTTATGGGTGATTCCGTCCCGCGTTGACCGGGACTGACGCCGGCACCACCTGTCGCCCATGGCCCCTTATCAACCAGGACAGGCCCATGGCAAACTCCGCCCCTCCCAGCTTCGATCTTTTCGGCACCTATCTGCATCTGAAGGACGGTGGCGAGGCCGCGCCCGTCGAGGTCTCCGAGCGCTTCTGGCCGGAGCTGATGGCCGGCGAGCGCCGCTATGACGACCGGCTGATGATGGCCTTCCGGGTGGCCGAGGACATGCTCCATTGGGAGGTGCATCCGGCCGGCGAGGAGGTCATCTATCTGCTTTCCGGCGCGGTCGATTTCATCCTCGAGACGGAAGCGGGCGAGCGCACCGTCGCGCTCAGCGCGGATTCACCCTGTCTCCTGGTCCCGAAGGGCGTGTGGCATCGCTTCACGGTGCGGGAGCCCGGCGCCCTGCTCTTCATCACCCCCGGCGAGGGAACCGAGCACCGCGCCTTCTCCCGCTGATCGTCACGGCCTTTCCTGACTTAGAGCGTTCTGTCTTTAGGTCTGCCTATCTGCGTTGTGCCCCGGGGAGACGATCCGCCAAGCCGGGCGATGCGGGGCCATCGGCCAAGCGGCGCAACTCGAAGGGCCGGGCGCTTTTGCGCTCCGGCGCAGGTGAGTACACCTCATGGCAGAATGCTCTAATAAACCGTCAGTCCCCGGCTGCGGAAGATCGCCCGCACGGCCTCGGCCTCCTCGGGCGTGGGTTCGGGTGTTTCGTGCAGTTCGTATTTGCGGCCGATGCTGTCCCACTTTTCCTCGCCCATTTTGTGGAAGGGCAGGACCTCGACCCGCTCCACACCGTTCAGGGTCGCGACGAAATCGGCCAGGTTCCCCACGTTGCGGCGGGCGTCGGTCAGCTCCGGCACCAGCACGAATCGGATCCACATGGGCTTGCCCATATCCGATAGCCGCTTGGCGAATTCAAAGCTCGGCAGATGGGAAACCCCGGTCACGCGGCGGAAGATGAACGGGTCGTGGGACTTCAGGTCCAGGAGAACCAGATCCGTCGCATCCAAAAGGCGTTGACCGACGGGAATGACGGAATAGCCCGAGGTATCCAAGGCGGTGTGCAGGCCCAGCGCCTTGCACCCTTCCAACAGCGCAGTAACGAATTCCGGCTGGGCCAGGGGCTCGCCGCCGCTGATGGTCACACCGCCGCCCGTACGCTTGAGGAAGCTTTGGTAGCCCGCGATTTCCTCCAGCACCTGGCTAACCTCGCGCTTGGTCCCCGACGTCTTAACGCAGATGTCGGGATTGTGGCAGTAGAGGCAGCGCAAGGGACACCCGGCCGTGAAGACGACGAAGCGCCAGCCGGGGCCATCGACGGTGCCTCCCGTCTCAA
Organism: Rhodospirillales bacterium; assembly: GCA_028281785.1. Classification (GTDB taxonomy): domain Bacteria; phylum Pseudomonadota; class Alphaproteobacteria; order Rhodospirillales; family Shumkoniaceae; genus JANQJG01. The sequence continues at coordinate 51,682 of JANQJG010000093.1, read as the reverse complement.
CGGAGTGGACGTAACCGGTGACCGGTTCGTTCCGTGGCCGGAAGGGCCGGCCGCCGCCTTCCAATCTGAAGGCGTTAAGTGACACGGTGGAAGGTCCGGTTCAGAACGTCCAACTGCTGTTCGCGGGTGAGCTTAATGAAATTCACCGCGTATCCGGACACCCGGATGGTCAGTTGCGGGTACAGTTCCGGATGCTCCATGGCGTCCATCAGCGTCTCGCGGTCGAACACGTTGACGTTGATATGATGGCCGCCCTCCGCTGTGTAGAAGTCCAGCAGGTTGGTCAGGTTGGCGATGCGGTCGTCTTCGGAGCGGCCCAGCGCCTTCGGAACGATGGAGAAGGTATAGGAAATACCGTCCTGGGCGTGTTCGTAGGGCAGCTTGGCGACCGATGCGATGGAGGCAACCGCGCCCTTGACGTCGCGGCCATGCATCGGGTTGGCGCCCGGCGCGAAGGGTTCGCCCCTCTTGCGGCCGTCCGGCGTGCTGCCGGTCTTCTTGCCGTACACCACATTGGAGGTGATGGTCAGGATCGACTGGGTCTGGGTGGCGCCCCGATAGGCCTTGTGCATGCGCAGCTTGTTCATGAAGGCCTCGGTGATTTCGATGGCGATCTCGTCCACCCGAGCGTCGTTGTTGCCAAAGGTGGGAAACTCGCCGTCAACCTCATAGTCGGTCACGAGGCCGTCCTCGTTGCGCAAGACGCGGACCTTGGCGTGCTTGATCGCGGACAGCGAGTCGGCCACCACCGAAAGCCCCGCGATGCCGCAGGCCATGGTGCGCAGGACGTCGCGATCGTGCAGCGCCATCTCCAGCCGCTCATAGGCGTATTTGTCGTGCATGTAGTGGATGGTGTTCAGCGCGTTCATGTAGGCCCGCGCCAGCCAGTCCATCACGTGATGGAAGCGCGACATGACGTCCGTGTAGTCCAGGACCTCGCCGGTCAGCGGGGCGAACGGAGGGGTGACCTGAACACCGGAAATCTCGTCCCGGCCGCCGTTGATGGCGTACAGCAGCGCCTTGGCCAGGTTCGCCCGCGCGCCGAAGAACTGCATCTGCTTGCCGATCCGCATGGCCGACACGCAACACGCGATACCGTAATCGTCGCCCCAGAACGGGCGCATGCGGTCGTCGCTTTCGTATTGAATGGAGCTCGTGTGGATCGACACCTTGGCGCAGAAATCCTTGAAGCCCCGCGGCAGGTAGGTGGACCAGAGGACCGTCAGGTTCGGCTCCGGCGCGGCGCCCAGGGTGAACTGGGTGTTCAGGAAGCGGAAGCTGGTGCGGGTCACCAGAGTGCGGCCGTCCAGCCCCATGCCGCCGATGACCTCCGTCACCCAGGTGGGATCGCCGGAAAAGAGCTCGTTGTATTCCGGGGTGCGCAAAAAGCGCACGAGACGCAGCTTGACGGTCAAGTCGTCAATAATTTCCTGAGCGGTCTCCTCGGTCAGCAGCCCGCGCTTAAGGTCGCGCTCGATGTAGATGTCCAGGAAGGTGGAAATGCGACCGATGGACATGGCCGCCCCGTTCTGGCTCTTGATGGCGCCGAGGTAGCCGAAATAGGTCCACTGCACCGCCTCGAGCGCGTTTTTCGCGGGAACGGAAATGTCAAAGCCGTACGCGGCGGCCATGATCTTCAGTTCCTCCAGCGCGCGGATCTGTTCGGAGATTTCCTCACGCGCCCGCAGTGTTTCTTCGTCAAGCACGTCAAGTTCCAGCGACGTCTTCTGTTCGCGCTTGTCTTCGATCAGCCTGTCGACGCCGTAGAGCGCCACGCGGCGATAGTCCCCAATAATGCGGCCGCGGCCATAGGCGTCCGGCAGGCCGGTAATGATGCCGGCCTTGCGCGCCTTCCGGGTTTCCTCGGTGTAGGCATCGAACACGCCCGCGTTGTGAGTCTTGCGGTATTCGGTAAAGACCTTTTCCAGATCGGGGTCGAGATCGTAGCCATAGGCGTCCGTGGCCGCCTTCATCATACGGATGCCGCCGTTGGGCATGAAGGCGCGCTTCAAGGGCGCATCGGTCTGAAAACCAACGATGATCTCGTTTTCCTGATCCAAATAACCGGCCTTGTGGGAGGCGATGGTCGAAACCGTCTCGGTGTCGATATCGAGCACGCCCTTCTCGCGCTCGAGCTTCAACAGTTCCATGGCGGCGTCCCACATTTTCGTCGTGCGTTCGGTCGCGCCGGCGAGGAAGGCGTCGTCCCCCTCATAGGGCAGGTAATTGCGCTGAATGAAATCGCGCAGGTCTACGGCGCGCTGCCATCGTCCACTCTGAAATCCGGACCAAGCGTCCATACAATGCGAAGACGAATTGGCGTCCATGGCGGGGACCGGGGAGTAAGAGTGGATGGTGTTCATGGCGGGGCTCCGACTGCGTCTGTAAGAACGGCGCGCGCAATTTCGCGCCTGGGGATATGCGGCAACGGATTTCCGCGCCGCGGTCCCCATGCGACCTGTCTCTGCAAATCCTTTATACGGAAATCCACCTAATATGGTCTATTTAGAATATTCGCTAGCAGGTATGTACCAGACGCATAAGTGCGATTTAAAAAACAGAAAACTCTTTTATTTTCTTGTTGTTGCATTAATTTTTAGAAAAACATGCCTTTTAGGAAAATATGTTGTCTGGAATTATTCAATAAATTTCCCCATCTATACACTTGGTTATATAACGTTTGACGTCCGCGCCCATGAGACAGATTGAGCGGCCTCAATAGAAAAGAAGAAGACCCGGGTCGTGCTGTCGGGCCCGCGTGGCGAGAACGGCGTCTCCGCATTATGCCGTCGGGGAGGTTTCGCTTAAAATTTGCACTACTCATGATTGAGGAGATTTCTGGAAGCAGGAAAGACGCGCCGCGCGGGCGACACGGCCCGCCAAGCAGGCGAACTCGAAGATCTCGGCCGCAATCTCGGAGCCTGCAGGCCTATTGTTCCACGATGACAAGGCTGCGGGTGTCCTTAAACAGAACGAGGAACCGCCCTTCGCCGGTCTCGACCGTCACCGCCTATCTGCGCAGCCCGGCGCCGCTCCTTTTCTCCGACGTGGTGCGCGCGGGCCAGGCGACCGCGTCGTCGGGATCGGTCTTCTACACCGTTTGGGATTCCCCTCCGCACCGCGACGCTCGGGGCCATCGGGCTGATCGCCGCCTATTGGGTGGTGGATCGCTCCCTGGCCGTCGTATGAGCACCCTATGTTAGATTCTATCCACTAGTGTGATGGTTCCGAAGTTCGGCACATTATGTGTGCCCGACTTCGGAGGCTGAATCACACGAGAATCGACAAGTTCGTGTGCCGATTCACGCCAGATTCAATGTAGTGCATCTCGCGATCGGGACACTGGAGCATTCTGTCTTCAAGGGATGTGCGCCTGCCCCGAAGCGATCTTGCATCCTGGGCAGGAGACGGTCGGCTCGCGATACAAGAACTGGCGATGCCCGCCTTCGTATCGCCAGAACGGTGAAGCCCGTGAAAGTTTGGGTTCTGTTCTTCCGACGTCACGCGCACATCAAGGGGTTTACGAAATGCTCACTGCGTTTCCGCGGCGGCCTTTTCGACAATCACCCTGCCGCGGCCTCGCCTGAGCAGGTAACCGCCACGCGGGATCTGCAGTTTTTTCTTCTCGATAAGTTTGACAAGTGCGTCGGCGATCAGAGTCGCGTTCTTGTCCTCGGGTTCGCTTTTCTGCGTTTCGACCTTCTGCAACCACTCGAAAAAGGCTTTGTCGGCTATCTCCTGGCCCAAGGATTTTCGAAGAGCAGTGAGCTTACGAATCTGGCCTTTTGTGAGTTTGGACTCGTCAAAGTTGGGCGCATCGGCAGCCATAGTGTTTTCCTTCTAACTTAGTTGAATAGTGAAATGAATGTGCTAAGGGGCGATTATATCGATGTCAACCAAATACTTTGGAATTTGGATCCCGGCGTACAAACCGAATCCATGGCTCAGAAGGACATACTAAAATTTTTCAAAGAGAAAATAACAAAGCCGGCGTCAACAGTTGGAGCACTGCCGGAACGAAATGGAACCAATTTGATGGCTCCGCGGCGATGCGCGGATCACCGCGGACAAGCCGCAAAGGCGGCGGCAGTCAGGGCGCCGCTTTTCCGGATCCGGCGCGTCGTCGCCTCAGGTGATAAGTGAGCGATAGCGCAACGCAGTGTCCCAGCGCGTCGAGGGGCAGCGGGTCCCCGTGGGAGAACAGAAGCGCCCTGTTGCCCTGAAAAACAAACTGGTCTCGATAGAGCTCTCGAAAGGTGTCAACCAGCGGCGTCTGGCAGTGAAAAAACATCGCGTAGCGACCGGGTTGATCCTTCAGGATATCTATTCGGATCGTGCTTCCGATCTTTCGCCTAGCCGGTAAGTAGGCCGGCTGTCCCCATTTCAACGTCTCGACCAAGCGGCCGACGCCGTCCGTCTCCGAGGCCGTGTCAAATATCATCTCGCGCAGCCGCAACAGGTCGGCGCGCAAGCCAGGTGGATAGGAGTCGAAGACCGCCTTCACGTTCGGATCGTTGAAGGATCGCGTTTTCGGCATAGGGCATTATGTCTTTAGATATGCGCATCTGCCAGCGTCACTTCCGGATCGGAATCCCGATCGTCAGTACCCCGTCTTCGCCGCTCAGCAAGCCCGGCGGGCAGTCCCGGCAGCCATTCCGGTCGTTCGAGGCGAACTCCGCGGGCTCGACGTGATCGCATGCGCCAAAGGCGCCAATACATTATTTGTCAGAAGGGTTTTATTTAGAATTCGCACATGGCGCCGCCGATCTTGCGGCTATGCCGAAAAACCACCGGCCGTTTGTTAGCCCGGCCGTTGCCCATGAACGGTTCCGAGCCACGACTCGACCTAGGCCTCAAGCGAGATCATATGTCTGGAAGTGGTGTCATATAAGGACATGAAGAGGATATCGATCCATGAGCTTCGTGAATGTGATTCCGGGTCGATCTGTCGCGTTAGCCTTCGCCTTGTCGCTGGCCGTTGTCGGCACCGCCTGCACGCCGGGGCCGAGCCGTTCGGGCTTTCTCGAGGACTATTCCGCCTTGCGCCCGGATCCGGAGATCGAGGGCGCGTTCTCCTATGTGAAGGATGAAGGCGTACTTCGCAACTACGACAAGATCGCGCTCGATCCGGTCGTTGTCTTCTATGACGAACGCGCCGACAACAGGATGATCAGCCCTTACGTCCTCAAGGAATTGACCGACTATCTGTACCAAGCGATCGAGGACGCCGTGGGCGACGCGTATCCGGTGGTCGAGGACCCGGGGCCCGGCGTCCTTCGCGTGCGGGCGGCCATCACGGGCGTGAGACCGCTTCCGCGCACGGTCCCGCTGCGCGGCTCCCCGAACACCTTCATCCAGGACAAGCTGCGCGCCTCGGCGGCCACCGCGTTTTCGCCGATCGAGACGGCCATGGAGGCGGAACTCCTCGACTCGGTCACGGGCGAACGGCTCGCCGCCTTTGCCGACCGCCGCGTCGGCGGCGCCTCGCCGCCACCGGAGCGAACCCGCGCCTGGGAGCAGGTCGCGGCTGCGCTCGATTTCTGGGCGAGCCGTCTCCGTTTGGCCTTGGACCGAAGCCGAAGCGGCATCTAGAGCATGTCTCGTCCTCCGAAACGACGCGCCGCCGCCTCATCCTTCGACATGCTTAGGATGAGGAAAAAGGTTGGAATGATTGACCTCATGCTGAGGAGCGAAGCGTCTCGAAGCACGAGGTCAATCATCAATTCGACTTCGTCAAGAGCCCGCTACCGCCGGCCGTTCATGCGGTAGAAGGGCTCCGTCAGGTCCAGATGCTTGAGCATGGCGTTGTGCCAGCGCTGGTGATGCACCATCAGCCGGCCGATGGCCTCCTGTTGGGCGCGTTGCTTATCGGAAAGGCCCTTGGCGCAGAAGTCCCTGATTTCGCGGTACAGCGCGTCGACGTCGAACCCGACGAAGCGCCCTTTATCGACGACCGGCCGGCCACCGACCACGACCGCACGCACATCCGCCCCCTTGGCGCGGGCGACCAGAATCTCCGACAAATCGGCCTCGGGCGAGACCCAGGGGTCCTCCAGGATCGGCTGTGCATCGAGCAGTACCGCATCGGCGAACATGCCGGGCTTGAGCGCCCCCAGCCGCCCCTCGAACCCGCAGACGCGGGCGGCATTCACCGTCGCCATGGGCAGCACGTCACGGCCCCTGAGCGCCGGCGTATTCTCCAGATCGAAGGCGGGAACCCGATGGAGCTGGTGGATCAGGCGCATCTCCATAAAGGGATCTTCATCGTCGTTGATGCTCTTGTCGTCGATGCCCATGGCCACGTTCACCCCGGCCCGGTGCAGCGCGTAGACGGGCGAGATGCCGTTGCGCACATGAAGGTTGCAGCTCGCATGATGAGTGATGGAGGCGCCGCGCTCCGCCAACAGCGCGATGTCCTCCTCGGAAATCCAGACCATATGGCCGAAGACGACATTGCGGTCGACCAGCCCCATCCCGTCGAGCACCGACAGCAGCGACTTGCCGTGCTTCATGAAGCCATAGGCGCGCTGATGCGGCGTCTGCAGAGTATGAATATGGATCGGCACCCCGCCGAGCGCGTCCGCCCGGGCCTTGATCCGCGCCATCATCTTCTTCGTGCCGCCATGGGCCCAGCTCGGCCCGAGAAGGATGCGCGTGTCCGGCCCGTCATAGCTGGCGTGGAGATGCTCGAAGACCTCGAAAAAGCGGGCCTCGTCCTCCTCCGGATCATAGCGTGTGAAGGGCTCGGCCAGGACCCGGAGGTCGGCGGGCAGGGTCTCCAGAAAGGCCTGCTCGTCGCAGGCGAAGCGGTTGACGTTGCGCACCGCCGGCGAATAGGCGAAGCGGATGCCGGTCGCGCGATAGGCGCCGATGGCGACCTCCGCCCGCTCGACGGCGTCGGCGCCGAGATCGTCCCAACCCGTGTGATGGAGCGTCGTGCATCCCGCCTTCAGATGCCGCACCGCGGTCAGCGCTGCCGCGAGATCCGGCGGCAGCGCGATGCGCCAGGGGCCGTCGAGCAGCATGTTCTCCAGGAAGTCATAGCCGACGCCGACCTGGATCCGGGTGATGCCGAAGCCGTGGGTATGGGCGTCGATCAGCCCGGGCACCAGCAGCTCCGTGCCGTCGCCGATGACCTCGGCCTGGGGATGGCCGGCGGCGAGATCGGCGAAGGCGCCCACCTCGGCGATCCTCTCGCCCTCGATCAGGATCGCGCCGTCATCCAGCCAGCCGCCCGCCGCCTCGGTCGGATCGACCAGGGCATGCCGGCCGCGCATGATCTTCAGGCTGTTTTCGTTTTGGGACATTTGACCCTCCCGGAAAACCCACGTGAGCTTGGGGTCTTTCCATAGCATGCCAGCGGGCAAGAGCTCTATTGGACCAATCTATCGAGCAGGTCGGCGGCGAACAGCGAGAGGGTGTCGTCGCGGGCGCCCATGACGACGATCCGGTCGCCGGGCCGGGCCAGTTCAACGAGTTTGTCGCCGCAGGCGGCGCGCTCGGCGATAGCCAGGGCCTGGCGACCGCGCGCCGCCACACCCTCGATGATATCCGGGCTGGAAACCGAGCGATCGACCGTGCCGCCGAAATAGACCGGATCGGGCATGATCAGGACGTCGTCCCCGTTCAGATTCCGCGCGAAGCAGTCGATGAAGGCGTCCTTCATCAGCCGCAACGGGCCGAACCCCTGCGGCTGGAATATCACAAGCAGGCGCCCCGGAAAGTCGTGCAGTGTGGTGAGCGTGGCGAGGATCTTGTCCGGATTGTGGGCGAAGTCGTCGATCACCGTCACGCCCCCGGCCGTGCCGACGAATTCCAGCCGCCGCCTCAACCCGGCGAATTCGCCGAGCGCCGCGGCCGCCTCCTCCAGCGTCACGCCACAGGCGCGCGCGACGCCGATCGCGGCCAGCGCGTTCGCCGCGTTATGCGCCCCCGGCACGCGCAGCCGCACGGGAACGCATTCCCCTGTCGCGCGTTCCGTCACCTCGAAATCGATCCCTTCCGGTGTCGGAGCCAGCCCGCCGGCGCGGAGATCGGCGGCGGCGGCGCTCAGGCTGAAGGTGATCGCCTTGCCGTCCGGCAATTCGGCCGCCAGGATGGCCGTCTCTTCGTTGTCCAGGTTGAGCACCACGGTCTCGGCCTTGGCGACGAAATCGCGGAACAGCGCCCGCAGCTCGTCCATGGACTTGTGATCCAGCGCGATATTGGTCAGGACCGCGATATATGGCGTGTAGAGGGCGATGGAGCCGTCGCTCTCGTCCACCTCGCTGACGAAGAGGTCGCTCTTGCCCAGCAGGGCGCTGGCGAAGGGCGTGTCGGGCGCGATGAAGTTCTTCATCACCGCGCCGTTCATCACCGTCGGGCCACGCCCGGCGTGATGCAGAATCCAGCCGGCCATCCCGGTCGTCGTCGACTTGCCGCTGGTGCCGCCGATACCGATGCTGCGCGGCGCGGCGTTGAACAGGCTCGCCAGCAGCTCCGCCCGGGTCATCCTCTTCGCGCCCAGCCTCCGCGCCGCCTGCACATCGGGCACGGTCTCCTCGACCGCGGCCGAGACAACCAGGATCTGCTCGGGCCGGGTCAGCCCGCTGCCATCCTGCTTGTGAAGCCGGATGCCCTGGGCACGCAGAAAATCGAACTTCTGCGCGGTGCGTCCCTGGTCTAGCATGCGGTCGGAGCCTTCGACCGCGTAGCCCCGGCCCTTCAGGATCAGGGCCAGCGGCAACATGCCGCTGCCGCCGATGCCGCAGAAGAAATACTGCCTTGTCCGGTCCATGCGGCGAGTCCTACAAGGATCGCCCGGACCTGACAAGGCAACGGAGTTGATCGTGAAAGAGTCGAGCGAAATCGACCCTCTCCGCCCATTGGGGGGAGAGGGTGGCGAGCCTAGGGGCCGGCCGCAGGCCGACCCGGGCGCGAGCCGGGTGAGGTGGGCATTTTCCCAGATCCCCCACCTCACCTTGTTCCTCTCCGCCCCCGAGGGCGGAGAGGACACGCTGTGGCGACGGCACGCCCCAAAACCCCATTTCACCTTGGTCACGGCTAACAACTAACCGAGGATGGATCGCGTGCCCGAAAACAGAATCAAAATCGGCGTCATGGCGCCGGCATCGCGCATCGACGAGGACATCGCCAAGCGGGTCGACGCCCTCGCCGCCGGCCTATCCGTCGAACTCCATTTCCACAAGCAATGCTTTCTGTCGCACGGCCATTTCGCCGGCGACGATCCAGCCCGAACGCAAGCCTTCCTCGACATCGCCAATGACGACAGCTTCGACGCCCTGTGGTTCGCCCGCGGCGGCTATGGCTCCTGCCGAATCGCCGAGGCGTCGATCGCGGGACTGAATGCGGTCGCGCGGCGCAAGCTCTATCTCGGCTACAGCGATGCCGGCTGCCTCCTCGCCGGGCTGTACAAGGCGGGGTTCCCCCATCTCGCCCATGGGCCGATGCCGTCCGACATCCTGCGCCCGGGCGGCGAGGCCGCCGTCGCGCGGGCGCTCGCTTATCTGGCGGGCCGCGCGGCGGATACGCTGGAGGCCACCGTGTCGTCCGAAATCAAAACCGCCGCTTTCACCATGGCCGTGCTCAGCCAAGTGTTGGGAACGCCGCTTCAGCCGGACCTGACCGACCACATCCTCATGCTCGAGGAGGTATCCGAGGAGATGTACCGGATCGACCGCTTCCTGTTCCACATCACCAGCAATCCCGGCATCCGCCGGGTCGCCGGCATCCGGCTCGGCCGCTGCGCCGACATTCCGCCGAACGACCCCGATTTCGGCCAGACCGAGGAGGAGATCACCCGGCACTGGTGCGCGGCCTCGGGCATCCCCTATCTCGGCCGTGCCGATATCGGCCACGACATCGACAACAAGGTCGTGCCCTTGGGGCGCCCCCGCCCCTCCTGACCGCGCGGGGCGGTCCCCTCGAAGAGGCACGCAAACGGGGAAAGAACATGGATCCTGTATTTCTGGGGATCGCCTTCGTACTGGGCTTCGCCACCCGCCAAGTCGGCCTGCCGCCATTGGTCGGGTTCCTGGCCGCCGGCTTCGCCCTCGCCGGCCTCGGCTTCGAGAGCGGCCCGACGCTGGTTCAGTTCGCCGATCTCGGGGTGACCCTGCTGCTGTTCTCGATCGGCCTCAAGCTGAAGATCGAAACCCTGCTGAAACCCGAGGTCTGGGCCGGCACCAGCATCCATATGGTGGCCACCGTCGTTGTCTTCGGTCTCCTCGTCTTCGCGCTCGCCGCGGCCGGCGTTCGTCTGTTCGCCGGGCTCGACCTGGCGACCAGCGCCCTGATCGCCTTCGCCCTCAGCTTCTCGAGCACCGTCTTCGCGGTCAAGGCGCTGGAGGAGAAGGGCGAGATGCCGTCCCTGCACGGTCGGGTCGCCATCGGCATCCTGATCATGCAGGACGTCTTCGCGGTGGTGTTCATCACCTTCTCCACCGGGAAGGTGCCGTCGCCCTGGGCGCTGGCGCTATTCGGCCTGATTCTGCTGCGCCCGCTGCTGTTCCGGATCATGGACCGCTGCGGCCATGGCGAGCTGATCCCGCTCTTCGGGCTGTTCGCGGCGATCGTGCTGGGCGCCGAGGCTTTCGACCAGGTCGGCATGAAGTCGGACCTGGGCGCGCTCGCCCTGGGCATCCTGTTGGCCGGTCATGGCCGCGCCAAGGAGATCTCGGACTCCCTGCTCAGCTTCAAGGACATTCTGCTGGTCGGCTTCTTCCTCAATATCGGGCTGACGGCGACCCTCAGCGTCGAGGCCGTGCTGATAGCCCTGCTCTTCGTTCTGCTGCTGCCTTTCAAGGCGGCGCTGTTCTTTGTCCTCCTGACCCGCTTCCACCTGCGCGCGCGCAGTTCTTCCCTCGCCGCCTGCAGCCTTGCCACCTACAGCGAATTCGGCCTCATCGTCGGCGCCATCGGCGTGGCCAACGGCTGGCTCGCGGCGGACTGGCTGGCGGTGGTCGCGGTCGCGCTGGCCGTCAGTTTCGTGCTCGGCGCGCCGCTCAACGCCATGGCCCACGGACTCTATGCCCGCTTCCATGACCGGCTGGTCCCCTGGGAAAGCGAGACCCGCCATCCGGACGACCAGCCGATCTATCCGGGCGCGACCCGCATCGCCATCCTCGGCATGGGCCGCATCGGCACCGGGGCCTACGAGGTGATGCGCGCGCGCTTTGGCGACGTCATTCTCGGGCTCGACAGCAACCCGGACAAGGTGGCGGCCCATCATGAGGCCGGCCGCAACGTCATCCAGGGCGATGCCACCGACTCCGATTTCTGGCAGCGGGTGCAGCCCGGCAAGATCCGGCTGGTCATGCTCACCATGTCGGAGTTGAACGCCAATCTCGACGTCGTGCAGCGTTTGGCCGACAGCCCCTATGACGGAAAGATCACGGCCGTGGCGCGCTTTCCGGACGAGGTCGAGACCCTTGAGCAGGCCGGGGTTCACCTGGTCGTCGACAGCGTCACCCAGGCCGGCGCCGGCTTCGCGAGCCAAGTCCAGCAAGAGTTCGAGGCCGAGCTGGCGGCAATCGCCGCGCCGGACACCTAGTGTCCCGATCGCGAGATTCGATACATTGAATCTCGCGTGAATCGGCACACGAACTTATTGATTCTCGTGTGATTCAGCTTCCGAAGTCGGCCACACATAATGTACCGAACTTCGGAACCATCACACGAGGGCCTGTGGACATTCATCGCATTGATTATCGGAGATTTGTCGTATTAAGAGGGGAAATTTGTATGGCATAGGACCTGATTGGTATAATCTGGATCGAAAGCCGACCAAGACCAAACCGATTGGAGGGCTTGTTGCGCCATCCCACCGTCACCGACGAGCTGTATGTCGACCTCATGAACAGCATTCTTCGCGGCGAGTTCCCGGCGAATTCCCGGCTGCCGACGGAACTGACGCTCGCCAAACGGTACGGCGTCTCCCGCTCGACCGTACGCAGCGCGCTCGCCCGCCTGCGCGAGGAGGGACATATCGCGTCCCGGCAGGGCTCGGGAAGCATCGTCGTCGATCGCCCCCGTGACGCCATCGAGCCCTTCGCGCCGGTGGAAAGCCTCGCCGATCTCCAGCGCTGTTTCGAATGCCGGATCTCGCTGGAGGGCGAAATCGCCTTTTTCGTCGCCTCGCGCCGGGACGACAACGACATGAGGGCGTTCGACGATCATATCGAGCGCATGCGGCGCATCGTCGAGGAGAAGAGGTTCCACACGGCCGAGGACACCGACTTCCATCTCGCCCTGGCCAAGGCGAGCCGCAACCAGTTCTTCGAATCGATCATGATCTCGATCCGGCCGCATATCCTGTTCGGCATGAACCTCAGCAAAACCCTGGCGAGCGCCCATTACCGCCGCCACGCCCATCTGTCCTGGGAAGAACACCGGGTCGTTGTCGAGGCCATTCGCGAGGGCGATTCCGACCGCGCGCGCGACACCATGCGCCACCATCTCGAGATGTCCCGGCGGCGCATCTTCGAAGGCGCCTGACGTCATGGAAGTATTTCCCGCCTTCATCGGCTGTGACATTCACACTTCTCGGGCCATGGGCGACGGCCACAGCCCGGACTTCTCCCCATGGACAGGCCCCACTCGCGTAGAGAAGGGGTTTTAGGCGCACAGTCGTCGCTGGGTCTCCTCTCCGCCCCACCGGGGGGGAGAGGAACAAGGAGAGGTGGGGGGCTCTTAGAACATGCCCACCTCTCCCGGCTCGCCCAGCTTGCGCTCGGGCTCGCCACCCTCTCCCCCCCAGAGGGCGGAGAGGGTTGATTTGGCTTGGCTTTTCGTAGTTCCGGAGATCCCCCCGTCCAAGGGATGGCGAAGGGGGTTGGCTGTGGAACTTGTCACCTCCACCCCCGCCCCTTCCAGATTTCGTCATGCGCGGACGCTAGGCGAGCCCGCTTCGTTCCGAGAATCTCGTGGCGTGCCGCGACTCTTGTATTTATTCGAAAGAGAAACAAATTTGTCTGAAAAAACAAATTAACTGGCCTAATTTGTATGTTGTAGACTAACAAATGCCGAATTCAACAAGCGTTCAAACCAGTCCATTGAGGAGGCAACCATGTCGGCTTCCAAGACGCCATCCCGACGCAATTTCATCAGAGGGGCCGCGGTTGCCGCCGCCGGTACCCTCGCGGCTCCCCATGCCGCCAGCGCCGCGGCCCGGACCCGCAATCTCAAGATCCAAAGCTCCTGGCAGCCGGGAACCACCGGCTACAAGCTGTTCGAGGGCTGGTGCGGCCGCATGGTCGAGCTGACAGGCGGCGAGCTCTCCTTCCAGCCCTTCCCGGCCGGCGCCGTGTCCGGCGACTTCCAGCTTTTCGACGCCGTCCGCAACGGCGTTCTCGACGGCATGAACCTGTTCCCGTCCTACTGGATCGGCAAGATGCCGGCCGCGGTGTGGATGTGCACCTATCCGATGGGCCTGAACCAGCCCTCCCATTGGGACAAGCTGTACTATTCCTATGGTGCCCAGGAGATCGTCAAGCAGGCCTACAACAAGCAAGGCCTGGAATGGATCGGAATCGTCCATCACGACATCAACCTGATCCACTCCAAGAAGCCGATCAACTCGCTTGAGGATCTGAAGGGCCTGAAGATGCGGGCCCCCGGCGGCATCGTCGCCGAGGTCTTCGCCGCCATCGGCGCCAAGACCACCCTGCTCCCCGGCTCGGAAGTCTATCCGGCGCTCGAGAAGGGGACCATCGAGGCCGCCGACTATGTCGGCCCGGCCGTCAACTACGATCTCGGCTTCCATCAGGTAACGAACTACATCGTCATGGGTCCGACCTCGACCCCCTGCCTGCATCAGCCGGTCGACCTGATGGAAATCTCCTTCGGCAAACGCGTCTACGACTCGCTGTCCGATCGCATGAAGATGCTGCTGCCCGAGCTCGTCGACGGCTATTCGCGCGAGCATTATTGCGGCATCCAGGCCGCCAACGCCGAAGCCTGGCCGAAATACGAGGCGGCCGGCACCAAGGTCACGCGGCTGTCCGAAGAGGATGCCTCGCAGATGCGCAAGGTTGCGATTCCGCTCTGGTTCAAATGGGCCAGGGTCAACGAGGACGCAGCCAAGCTGTTCAAGATCCATCTCAAGGTCATGCAGGATCCTTCAGTCGCCCTGATCGAGAAGAGCGACATCGCGGGCTTCGAGATCTAGGCCGCCCGCCTTCCAACCTGCCGGAGAGGCCGCCACGCGCGGCCTCTTCCCCCATTCCTCAAGGGGAAGCACCAACCATGACTGAAAGCACGGCGGTGATCCTGCCTTTCTGGCTCTATTGGGGCCTGATCGTTCTGGTGCCGATCGTCTTCCTGCTGGTCCTGCGGGCCCGCGGCAAGGGCGAGGCGGGGGAAACCCTGCCCGCGCCGCCGAACCCGCCCGCGACGGGCCCCGGTATCCTCGACCGACTCATCCGCGCCGTCGAGTTCCTCTCGACCTTTTCGGGACGCTTCGTCGCCTTCTGGACGGTCATCACCGTCGGCTACTACTCCTATGAGGTGGTCGCCCGCTACGGCTTCGATTCGCCGACCAACTGGGCCCATGAGGCCTCGTTCCTGATGTTCGGCATGATGTTCGTCACCTGCGGCGCCTACGGCTATCTCTACCGCTCCCATGTCCGCGTCGACGCCATCTACGTCAACCTGCCGCGGCGCTGGCAGCTGGTCATCGACATCGTCACCTGGCTGCTTTTCCTCGTCTACATGATCGCCTTCATCAAGACGAGCTGGACCTTCTTCGCCCAGTCGGTCGATCAGGACCTCGTCTGGTTCGGCCAAGCCCTGGATAACGAGACCTCCTTCTCGGAATGGCGGGTGTCCTACATCCCCATCAAGGCCCTGATGTTCCTCGCCGGAATCCTGCTTCTGCTGCAGGGCGTCGCCGACCTCATCCGCGCCGTCCGCGAATACCGGAACCTGGAGGCGGACGCCCATGCCTGACCAAAACCCCGGCGCCCAGACCCTCTCCACGGTCTCCTCGCGCGGGTTCTATCCCCGGTCCGTGTCGACGCTCGTGCTCATGCTCCTCCTCGTCCTGATCGGTCTTCCCATCCTCTGGGAGCTGATCCAGGCGGTGCTGTTCGATCCCTATGGCGAGGCGCGGCCGCCCTTCACCCTGGAGGGCATTCTCGCCGGCACGCCGATCAACACGCTGTCGATCCTGATGTTCGGCTCGCTGCTGGTCTTCCTGATGGCGGGCATGCCGCTCGCCTTCGTCACCGGCAGCCTGGCCGTGGTCTTCATCTACATGGTCGGCGACCGGAACATGCTGAACCTGATTCCGCCGCGCGTCTTCCCGATGATGACCAACTACCAGCTTTCGGCCATTCCGCTGTTCATCTTCATGGCCTCGATGCTGGAACGCGCCGGCCTGATCGACGAGATGTTCGACGTCGTCTACAAATGGCTCGGCGGCGTGCGCGGCGGGCTGGCCTCGGCGGCCATCATCGCCTCGACGATCCTTGCCGCCATGGTCGGTATTATCGCCGCGGCCATCGTCACCATGGGCATCATCGCGCTTCCGGCGATGCTCAAGCGCAATTACGACCATCGCATCGCCCTCGGCTCGATCATGGCCGGCGGCACGCTGGGCATCCTCATTCCGCCCTCGATCCTCGCCATCATCTACGCCGTGGTCGCGCAGGAATCGGTGGGCGAGCTTTATGCCGGCTCGGTGTTCCCGGGCCTGCTGCTCTCGGGCACCTATGTCGCCTATGTCTCGCTCCGCTGCCTGATCAATCCCCGGCTCGGCCCGGCCCTGCCCAGGGAGGAGCGGGTCGGCTGGGGCGAGAAGCTGTGGCTCCTGCTCAAGATGGCGGCCCCGCTGGGCCTGGTGATCGCCGTGCTCGGCGCCATCTTCCTCGGCATCGCGACGCCCGTGGAGGCCGCCGGCATCGGCAGCCTGGGCGCCATGCTGGTGGCCGCGCTGCACCGCCGGCTCTCCGTCGAATCGGTCGCCGGCGCCTGTGTCAGCACCATGAAGTCGGTCGCCATGGTGCTCTGGATCATGTTCGGCGCCACCGTGTTCGTCGGCTTCTACGTGCTCCAGGGCGGGCAGGCCTTCGTGTCGGAGATGATCCTCGGCACCGGCCTCGGCCCCTACATGATCCTGACCGTGATGATGGTCATCCTGATCATCCTCGGCATGTTCCTGGACTGGGTCGGCATTCTTCTGCTCGCAGTGCCGATCTTCCTGCCCATCGTCGTCGCGCTGCCCTTTACCGGGCTCCTCGGGCTGCCCGGCGTGGCCGAGCAGGACGTGGCCCTGTGGTTCGGCGTCATCTACCTCGTCAACATGCAGATGAGCTTCCTCTCGCCGCCCTTCGGCTACGCCATCTTCTTCCTGCGCGGGGTGACGCCGGACCACATCCCGACCAGCGAGCTGATCCGCGCGACGCTGCCCTTCCTGGCCCTTCAGCTCTTCGTCCTGACCCTCTGCATCCTGTTTCCGGAGATCGTGCTGTGGCTGCCGCGCATCTTGTACGCGGGGACGGCGGGATGACGGCCATGGGCCGAAAGGGGGCCGGCGCGACAACGACAAGAATGAGGAGGCGTTCGCATGCAAGGGTTCGAGGTCTTGTCGGTCAATCACACCGGGTTCACCGTCGAGGATCTGGATGAGGCCGTGCGCTTCTTCCGGGACACCCTCGGCTTCGAGCTGCTGTCCCGGGCGCCGCGCGATCCCGCGAACACCGCCCGCCTGACCGGCGTCGCCGGCGCCAAGCTCGAATCCGCCTATCTGCGGCGCGGCGACAGCAGCGTCGAGATCGTGGCGTTCCGGGACGTCGCTGACCAGCTTCGGATGCGTCTGCGTCCGGTCGATTCGGGCAGCAGCCATCTGGCGATGCAGGTCGACGACATCGAGGCCGCGGTCGCCACCTGCCGGGCCGCGGGCGGCGATCTGCTGGGTGAGATCATCACCGTCGATCAGGGACCGAACGCCGGCAACCGGATCGGCTATTTCGCCTCCCGAAGCGGAATCGTCCTCGAACTGATCGAGCCGGCCCGGATCTGATCTATCCGACAGATCGGCTTGCCACGACCAAGTCGGATAGGGCTGTAAGCGCGAAAAATGCTCCTGACCGTTGGCGAGCCGCTACTGCCAACGAAGGCTTTTGAACAGCGCGACCATCTGCATGCTGGTCATCGCGATCTGGCTCGCGTCGCCGATCCGTTTCCTCTGGCGGTGCCTTTCAATAGCCTGACCATATTGACAATATATTGTCATGATGACAGACTATTGTCATGTTGAGGAGCCGCCATGACCACCCATACCGCCGAGGCGATCCGGCTGACTGATCTGATCCTGGAGACCTTCCGTCTGAACGGCCGTCTCCTCGCCGCCGGCGACCGCCTGACCGGCGATCTCGGGCTGTCGAGCGCCCGATGGCAGGTCATCGGCGCGATCACCGACGAGCCGCTCCCGGTCGCGCAGATCGCGCGCAATATGGGGCTCACCCGGCAGGCCGTGCAGCGGGTGGCCAATGTCCTGGCCCATGAGGGCATCGTCGCATTCGCCGAGAATCCCAATCACCGGCGGGCCAAGCTCGTCTGCCTGACCGAAGCGGGACGGGCGGTGCTGGAACAGGTCGACCGGCGCCATGTCGTCTGGTCCAACGGTCTGGCGGCGGGCCTCACCGTGCAGGAGATCGACAGGGCGCTGACGGTCATGCGGACCCTCCGCCAACGCCTCGAAACGGATCAGACATAGGAACCAGGACCATGCTCAAAACCGTCAAGGCCCTGCATCTGCTCGCCATGGCCATGTTCCTTGGCAGCATCCTCGGCCATATCACGGCGGGCTTCATTCCGGGCGCGCAGGACGACCCGCAAACCCTGCTGATCGTCCGCCAGTCCATTGCCGTGGCGACCACCTATCTGACCCTGCCCGGCCTGGGACTGCTGATCCTCACCGGCGCGCTCCTGGCCGTCATGGGCAAGCGGCCGATCCCGCGAACCCGCTGGCTCGCGGGGCATGCGATCCTCGCGCTGCTGATCGCGCTCAACGCGGCCGTCGTCCTTTACCCGACCGGCCAGGAGGCGCTTGACGCCGCCTCCCGGTTCGCCGCCGGCGCGGGGTCGTTGGAGCAGCTGCATGCGCTCAAGGGACGCGAAGCGGGCTTCGGGGCGGTGAACCTGCTGCTTGCGCTCACGGCGGTGTTCCTCGCCGTGCTCCGGCCGCGCCTCGGCGCCGCGAAGACCTAGCGCGCGGCCCCGCGATGGACCTCTATCCCCTGCTCCGATACGCCCATATCCTGGGCTTTGTGTTGTTGGGCGGCGGGCTGCTCGCGGTCTTCATCTCCGAGCTTCGCGCCTATCGCACCCGGGACGTCCATGTCTTCGCGGAAGCCGCCTGGTACACCGCCGTCTTCTACGACGCCCTGACCGTGCCCGGCGCCGTCCTTGTCGGGGCATCCGGCCTGTTCCTGGTCTTCGAGCTGGGCTTGGGGTTTTTCGAGGAACCCTGGCTCACCGGCATGTGGGCGCTGTTCCTGTTCGAGGTGATCGAGGGCAACACCCTCACCCGGCTCCAGTTCCGCCGCACGCTGCGGGAGTCAGTCAAAGCGCGCGGCCAGGGGCGGCTGACGGACGAGATGCGCGGCGAGGCCCGCACATTGATCGGCCAGATCGCGCATTTCCTCGACGTCCCGCTCTTCGCGGTGATCGTCTATTGCGGCGCCGTCCGGCCCGAAAGCTGGCTTGAGGTCGTCATCGCGATCGCGATGGCCCTGGTCGCGGCCGCCGTTCTCACCCTCGCCATCCCCCGCCTCGCCCGCCCGGAGACTGGGTCACGACAGGCTTCCTGATCGCGTCTCAGGAACCGCTCTCGGCCGGCCAGCGGCGGTGCAGCCACAGCCATTGCTCGGGGCAGGCGCGGATCCAGGTTTCGAGCAGCGCGTTGACCTGCGTCATGGCGGCGAGAATATCGGCCTGTCGCCCCCGTCCACGCGCGAACCGCAGGGGCGGCAGAATCGTAATTCTGAACCTCGCGCCCTTGAGTCGCCGAATCCGGGTCGGCAGCACCGGACAGTCTAAGCGAAGCGCCAACTCGGCAAGCGCCGGCGCCGTCATGGCTTTGCGCCCGAAGAAATCGACAGGTATCCCGTCGTTCATCTTCTGGTCGACAAGCATGGCGAAGGGCGCCCCCCGCCGGAGCAGCGACATCGCCCGTCTCGCGCCTTTCCTTCCCTTCGGCAGCATCTCCCCTTTGCCGGACCTGCGAATCTCGTAGAGCCATGCGAGCAAGGGATTGCTCGGCTGGCGGTAGAACATGTTCAGATGGATGCCGCGCGCCGCCGCCGCCGGTCCCAGCAGCTCCCAATTGGCGAGATGACCGGAAAACATGAAGGCGCTTTGCCCGCCCTTCCCGATCGCCTTCAGGTTTTCCGCGCCGACGATCTCGACCCGGTCGCCGACGGAACACGGCTTGAACCGATCAAGATGCGGATACTCGCAAGCCGTTCGTCCCAGGTTCCGCCACATGCCGCGGATGATCGCCTCGATCTCGCGCGGCGACTTCTCCGGAAACGCAAGGCGAAGGTTGGTCCGAGCGACCTTGGTTCGCGGAAGCAGGCGCCCAAAAGTGCCGCCGAGCCAGCCGCCCAGGGCTGATGCCGCGTCCAACGGAACGAAACGGATCGCGAGGAACAACGATCGCAATGCGAGGAACTCGAGGGCGTGGCGCCCCCGCGTCAGCAGGGAAAACCGCTTGCGGCGGCTCATCGCGCGCCGCCCGCCAATGTTCCCGCAACGCGATCCATGTCGATGGCCATGAGGAAGGTTAGCCAGGAGTGTCGAGGTAGGTTTCCTTGTTGCCGGCCATGCTGGCCCAATTCCACGGGTGGCGCAAGGGGCGCGGACCCTTGGACGGCGCTATCCCGCTTCCACCTTATCCAGGGCGATCGTTTTCGAGACCTCGACCTCCAGGCTTTCCATGATCGCGCGTTCGTGCGCCACGAACTGATCCTCGGTGATCTCCCTCGGGTGGGGCAGGTCGATCTCGAAAATCGTCTTGATCTTGGAGGGCCGCGCCGAGAACAGGCAGACCCGATCCGACAAGAGCAACGCCTCCTGCACGCTGTGGGTGACGAATAGTGTGGTCTTATGGGTCTTCTGGTGGATGTCGATCAGATCGGTGATCATCCGGCTCCGGGTCTGTGCGTCGAGGGCGCCGAAGGGCTCGTCCATCAGCAGGATATCGGGATCGTAGGCGAGCGCCCGGGCCAGGGCCACGCGCTGCTGCATGCCGCCGGACAAGGTGGCCGGATAGGTATCCTCGAACCCCTGCAGCCCGATCATGCGGACCAGCTTGCCGATCCGTTCGGCGCGTTCCTGCTGCGGGACCTTGTTGACCCGCAGGCCGAACTCGATATTCCTGTAAACCGTCTGCCAGGGGAACAGCACGTATTCCTGAAACACGATCCCCCGGTTCGACCCGGGACCCTTGATCGGCTGCGAGTCGAGCAACAGCTCGCCGCGGGTCGGCTTCTCGAAGCCGCCGATCATGTAGAGGAAGGTGGACTTGCCGCAGCCCGACGGCCCGAGCAGGGAGACGAACTCTCCCTGCCGCACCTCCAGGTCCAGGCCGTCGACCGCTTTGACCGCGTTGCGCGTGCCGTGGTTGTAGATCTTGACGATGTTCCGGGCGGCGATCTTGGGAGCCGTAACCGTCGCGTCGCTCATGGGTCGTCTCCTCAGAGGTTCTTGCTCGACGCGACGCCCCAGCGCACGACCGTCTTCTTCTCGATGAAGCCGAAGATCTGTCGCTCCAGCGTCATGCCGATCAGGCCGACGACGATCAGGCCCGCGAACATGGCCTTCGAGTCGAGAAAGGTACGGGCGTCATAGATCATGAAGCCGACGCCGTATTTGGTGGCGGCGAAGATCTCGCCCGCGATCACCGCGCGCCAGGCCCGACCGAGCGCCAGTTTATGCCCGGCGATCAGATAGGGCATGGTCGCCCCGATCAGCACCGAGAAGAGAATCTGCCGCTTGTTTGCGCCAGCCGTCTGCGCCGCCCAGATCATTTTCTTCGGGCAGCTTTGCACGCCCGCGGCCGCCGTGTAGATGATCGGGAAACAGGCCCCCATGACGACGACGATGATCACCGTGTGCAGCCCGAGCCCGAACCACAGGATGATCACCGGCACCACCGCGATATTGGGAATGACCATGAACACCGAGATAATGGGGTTCAACCACTCATAGGCCGTGCGGTTGATCCCCATCATCAGGCCGATCGCCGAGGAGACGAGGGCGGCGATCGCGAAGCCGCCGAGCAGGGCGACCATCGTCGCGCCGATATGGCGCAGCATCAGGTAGCTCGGCGCGACACCGTCTCCCGGCCCCATCATCTCGAACAGCCGGGCCAGGACCGCCGAGGGCGGCGGCAGCAGCACCGGGTTGATCACCGCGAAAAGGACGACCAATTCCCACAAGAGCCCGAAGGCAAGGATGGAGAGAACGGGCACGACCCTGGGCCGTAGGTTCTTCCAGGCCAGCCAGGACGTCCTGTCGTCCATTCCGGCTGCCGCGGACGGTGCGATCTCAGACATGGGGTCCCCTTTCGCGGCCCGCTCTCCCGGCCGCCCTCAAGCGTTTGGCGTCTTTCGGTTCGGGACGCTCTATTTCGCCGCCGCGCGGATCTTCAGCGCTTCCTCATAGTGTTGGGGCTGCAGGGCGGCCGCGAAATCAGGCTTGTCGACCCTGATCTTTCCCGCCTTCTTCAAGGTGTCGAAAACCCCGCTGAGGATGTTGACCTTTCTGTCGGCGAACACGCCCGGCGAATAGTCGAAATCGCCAAGGCCCATCTTCAGTATGTCCGCCGACAGGTCGCGTCCGCGCTTCTGCAGGCCCTGGGCCAGAAGCTGGGCGGCGCGATCATGGTCGTTGACCAGGATGTCCTGCGCCTCGATGGTGGCGGCGAGGAAACGCGCGACCATGTCGGGGTTTTCCTCGGCATATTTGCGGTTGGCGACCCAGCTCGCCTGTCCCTGGTTGGCGCCCTTGAAGTCCATCATGATACGGCCGAACCCCTTGGCGACGGCAATGGACGTCGTCGGGGCAAACCAGATGCCGGCATCCACCGATCCCGATTCCACGGCCGCGAGAATCGCCGCCGGGGCGGTGTTGAGGATCTCGAAGTCGTTGATCGTGCAGCCCCTCTGGGCGCAGAAATCGCTGAGCGCGCGATAAGAGCCGGAGCCGATCTTCGTCGCGATCTTCTTGCCCTTCAAGTCCTCGAGGGTCTGGAGGGGGGAGTCCTTGCGCACGATCACTTTGGCGTAGCTTCCGTCCGTGGAGACCGCGGTGCCGATCACGACGACATCCTTGGTCTGGGCCAGAAGCGAGGTGAGCGGCGTTTCCCCGATGCTGCCGACATCGACGGAGCCGCCGACGAGCGCCTCGGCCACCTCGACGCCGGTGCGCAGGTTGACCAGCTCGATCTTCAGATCGTACTTGGCCGCGACGCCGCTTTCGATCAGCACGATGTCCCAGTTCGCCGAGCGGGAGCTCAGGCGGATCTCATCCGCCGCCTGCGACGGGACGGTCCCCGCCGTTGTCAGCAGAAGCGCCGCCACCCCGGCGGCGCCCAATTGAGCCTTCATTGAGAAACGCATTCTCGCCTCCTTGCTTCGTCGGGTTGTCTATTGGTCGTTGGGTGTCCTCGGCGCGGCGGCTTCCAGCACGGTCAGGCTGGCACGAAGGATGTGCTCCTTCATGAAACGCCGGGCCGACTCGCCGTCCTGACGGAAGACGGCATTCGCGATCCGTTCATGCTCGGCCTGGGTCTTTCGGATTTGCTCGGGATGCCGGAACTGGGCGCGCTGAAAGGGCGCCGTCTGCACGCGCACCAAGCTGATGGCGTCGGCGAGGCTCGGGTTTCGCGCCATGTCCGACAGCAGCGCATGGAAGCGCCGGTTGACGGAGGAGAACCAATCCGAATCCTCGCTCCGCATCGCCTTTTCGCCTTCCTCCACCAGCTGGAGGAGGGCCTTGCGCTCGTCGAGCTTGGCGCGCATCGCCGCCCAGCCGGCGGCAATGGCCTCCAGCTCCGCGGTGGCCTCGAAGGAATAGCCGAGCTTTTCGCTGTCCACCTGGACGACGACGGCGCCGCGCCGCGGCCGAATCTCGACCAGCCCGGCGGATTCGAGCTGTTTCAGCGCCTCGCGCACGGGCGTCCGCGACACTCCGAACCGTCGCGCCATCTCCTGTTCGTCCAGACGGGTTTCCGAATCGAACTCCCGGTTCAGGATCTGATCCGCGAGCCGGCGACGGATGGCGTTCGCCAGGGTGTCGCCCGGATCCAGGGCGATCGTCGGTCCGGACAGACCTGTCTCGGACTCGGGCGCGATCTCTTTTCGAGTTTGCATACGAAAGCCTCCACATTGGAATTCTTGCACGCACAATATCGAAAATCAACCATCTTGTATTCTACATTGATTAATTTTATGATTTTAGTATACACAACTGGCCTTGTCGGCGATACCGTGTACACGTCGCGGCCCGGGCGGACGGCGCGTGCATCCGGGCGCCGCCGGCCGACAACCGAGGAGGGGGTCATGGAACCGAAGAATCTTCTGATCATCATGGACGACGAGCACTATGCCGGCATCGTCGGCTGCTACGGCAATCCGATGGTCAAGACCCCCCATATCGACCGCTTGGCCACCGGCGGCTGCCGGTTCGAGAGCGCCTACAGCCCCTCCCCCATCTGCGTGCCGGCGCGGGCCGCCTTCGCCACCGGCCGCTACCCCCACCAGACCGGTTATTGGGACAACTGCATCGCCTATGACGGCCGCGTCAAGGGCTGGGGGCACCGCCTGCAGCGGGAGGGCATTCCCGTCCTTTCCATCGGCAAGCTCCATTATCTCGACGAGGAGAGCTCGACCGGCTTCGACCGCCAGATCCTCCCCATGCACATCGTCGACGGCGGCGACGTGCACGGCCTGATCCGCGACAACCCGCCGCCGCGTCCCCAATGCGCCGACCTCGCGGGCCATATCGGTCCCGGCGACACATCCTATATCCGCTATGACCGGGCGATCACGCGCGAGGCTTGCCAATGGCTGCGGTCGGACGCCGCCAGGCGGGCGGACGGGCCCTGGGTCACCTTCGTCTCCTTCATCTGCCCCCACTATCCCATGGTCGCGCCGCCCGAGTTCTACGAGATGTACGATCCGGCGGAGATCCCGCTGCCGAAAAGGCGGCTCCCCGGCAGCCGGTCCAACGCCTGGTTCGACGCCTTCGAGAAAAGCTATATCTGGGACCGGTTCTTCGCCGACGACGAACAGCGCCGCATCGCCATCGCCTCCTATTACGGGCTGTGCAGCTTCATCGACGACGCCGTCGGTCAGATTCTGCAAGCCCTCCAGGAGGCCGGGCTGGCGGAGGACACCCGGGTGATGTTCACCAGCGACCACGGCGACAATCTCGGCGCCCGCGGCCTCTGGGGCAAGTCCACCATGTACGAGGAATCCGCCACCGTGCCGATGATTCTATCGGGCCCGGACGTGCCCAAGGGGCGGGTGGTGAAGACACCGGTGTCGCTTATTGACGGCTACCAGACCATCCTCGACGGCGTCGGGTTGGCCCCGGAGGGGGAGGAGCGCGCGCTGCCCGGAACCTCGCTGTTGGAAATCGCCCGCCGCCCGGACGACACGGCGCGCCTGATCTTCTCCGAGTATCATGCCACGGCGGCCATCAGCGGCGCCTACATGCTGCGCCGTGGCCGCTACAAATACATCCACTATCTGGGCGTCGGCGTCGAGCTGTTCGATCTGGAGAACGACCCCGAGGAGCTTACCGACCTCTCCGGGGAGCAGGGATATGCCGGCCTTCTCGAGGAATTCGAGGCCGCGCTCCGCAACATCCTCGACCTCGAGGATGCCGACCGGCGTGCCAAGGCCGACCAGCAGAGATTGATCGACGGGTATGGGGGCCGGCAGGCCGTCATCGACCGCGAATGCCCGAGCCACACGCCGGCCCCCGGCGAAGAGTTGGTCTGACCCCCCACATCTGTTTCATGTGCCTCCCCTACACCAGAGCGCCCCGAGGCTGGCATGCCGCCACTTTCGACTGCCAAACCGCGCAACTTATCTCCGAAAGGTTGCGGTAAAAGCGGCATCGGAGTAAAATTGACAATCACTTGCAGACCCGTCGATCGGAGAGGATCATGCCGAATTGGCTTATCCCTGCCCTCATCTGGGGCGGTTTCGGGGTGGCCATCGTCTTCGCCGCGGCCCTGATCTGGGTGGAGCAATTCGCGCCCACACCCGCGGAAGGACCCGAGATGGCAGAATCGGCAGCGCCCGTGCCGCTCTATTGGGCGCTTCTGATAGTTGGGCTGGTGGCCGCTGCCGCTGGCTATTTCTTGAAAACCCGTAAAGGGAAAAGCCCACCCCCCGAGGCCTGATCGTGTGAAGGTCCGAACGGACTCACGCGCGCCCCGGCTGGAATGCGGGGAGTTCTAAGGGGGACGCATCGATGCCGAGTTACATCATCCTGACGACATACACCGACCAGGGGATACGTAACATCAAGGAATCGCCGAACCGCCTGGATGCGGCGAAAACACTCGCGAGCGATCTCGGTGGCGAGTTGACGCAGTTCCATCTGACCATGGGTGCTTACGATATCGTCGTGCTTGCGGAGTTCCCGGACGACGAAGCGATGGCGAGGTTCACTCTTGCCCTTGGCTCACGAGGGAACGTGCGGACGACGACGTTAAAGGCCTTCACGGAAGCGGAGTACCGGCAGGTCATCGCCGCTCTACCGTAAACGGTACTTGACCTGGGCCAAAGGACTCCAAGCTTCGGGCGAAAGACATCCTGGTCACGGATCCGCTATTCGGGATCGAGATTCCCCTCGACTCGTCGGCTGGAATCGGGGACGACGGTCAGGCCCGCCGACACCCCCTTGACAGCCGACCCCCGTCGGGTGTTCGCTGTCGCCGTCGGTGCCCCTCGGGGCTGAAAAGGGAATCCGGTGCGCGTTCCCGCTGGAGCGCAAGGCCGGAGCTGTTCCCGCAACTGTAAGCGGTATGTGCCGTTCAACCGATGCCACTGGGTCCGCCCCTCGGGGCGCCTGGGAAGGCCGGACGTCACGAATCGCCGCGAGCCAGGAGACCTGCCGGCCTCCATCCTTCGTTCTAACCGGACGGGAATATCCGGAGGTCGATAACATGTTCGCCATTCAAAGGCAGACTCTGTCGGTGTCGCGCCTCGCGCGTCGTCCTGGCCGCATGACCGCCTTCCTTCTCCCGTCGCAAGGAGAAAAGGGCCGATGCGGTTTCCATCCCTTCTCAATCGCGCTTTCGTTCACCTGACGGCACTGGCCGTCGTCGCCATTCTCGCCGCTGCGCCGGCCGCGGCGGAGACCATCCGCGTGACCGATGACAGCGGCCGCACCCTCGCCTTCGACAAGCCGATCGAGCGCGTCGTCGTGTTCAACCGCTACAATGCCGAGTTCATCCGCGCCGTCGCCGGGATCGGCCCGATCGTCGGCGTCGACAGCTGGGTGACCCGCGACCCGACCTACTGGCCGAACCTGAAAGACGGCATGCTGGCCGGGCAGGGTCAGCGCGAGCCCAACTACGAGGCCATCGTCGCCCTCGAGCCGGATCTCGTGATCTTCCCCCGCAACGGCGCCTGGCAGCAGGCCATCGAGACCCTCAAGCCCTTCGACATTCCCGTCCTCGTCCTCACCGGCTGGGACGTGCTCAAGCATGTCTCGAACATCGAGGCCTTCGGCCGCCTGTTCGGCAAGCCGGACCGCGCGGCCGAGCTCAACGAATTCTACACCCGGCACATGGATCTGCTGCGGGAGCGCCTCGCCGGCGTCGCGCCCAAACCCGTCTATCTCGAGGAGAAGACGCCCTTCCGCTCGGTCCTGCCGGGCTCGGGCTGGCACGACATGATCGAGGCCGCCGGCGGCCGCAACATCTTCGGCCATATCGACATCCGCGAACAGCCCAAGGCCAAGGGCTCGGTCCACAGCCACGAGATCGATCCCGAGGCCGTGCTCGCCGCCGACCCTGCCCTCATCGTCAAGCTCCAGCCCGGCTCCTACCCGCTGCATCCGGCCGAGTTCTCCCAGGCCTTCTTCGCCGAGGCCCTGGCCCGGCCGGGCTTCGACGAGCTCGAGTCCGTGAAATCGGGCGCGGTCTACCACATGAACTACTACCTCGCCGGCGGCTGCTCGAAGATGATCGGCGCGCTCAGCATCGCCAAATGGCTGCATCCCGACCTCTTCGCCGATGTCGATCCCGATACCGTCATGCGCACCTGGCTGGAGGACTTCCAGGGCGTGCCTTATCCGGGCCGCTACTGGACCGCGCTCCGCGAATCCCGCTCCGCCCTCTAGCACATGTCTCGTCACGGCCGTCCCCGGACCAAGTCCGGGGACGCGCATGACGATTTCCATAAACCTCTAACCCGGGCGGATATGAGCCCGGTTCGGATGTAACCCATGGACGCGACCGTCGACGCCCCCGCCCCGCCGCGCCCCGGCGCCCTCCCACCCGACAGCCCGGGCGAGGACCCCCACCGGCTCCACGCCCGGCTGACCGCGCGGCGGCTCCTCTCCATCGCTTCGGCGGTCGCGCTCCTCGCCCTCACCTGCCTCCTCGCGATCTCCCTCGGCACCAACGCGCTGTCCCTCGCCCAGACCGCGCAGATCCTGCTCGGCGGGCTGCTGTCCGACGGCCTGCTCGCCGAGGTCTCCACCCTCCAGGAGAAGATCGTCTGGCAGCTCCGCCTGCCGCGGGTGGCCATGGCGGTGGTCGGCGGCGCCGGGCTCGCGGTCACCGGCGTCATGATGCAGGGCATCACCCGCAACCCGCTGGTCAGCCCCTTCACGGTCGGGCTGTCCCCAGCCGCCGCCTTCGGCGCCTCGCTCGCCATCCTCTTCGGGGCCATGGAGCTCGCCGGCCTCGGCAAGTATTTGATCGTCGCCGGGGCGTTCTTTGCCGCGCTCCTCTGCGCCGCGATCGTCCTCGTGATCGCCGGGCTGCGCGGCGTTGCCGCGACCACCATGATCCTGGCCGGGATCGGGCTTACCTATCTGTTCAGCGCCTTCACCGCGACCATCCAGTTCATCGCCACGGAGGAGGAGCTGGCGGCCATCGTCCATTGGACCTTCGGCACGCTCAACGCCGCCTCCTGGGACGAGGTCGCGATCGCCGCCGTGCTCCTCGCCATCGCCCTGCCGGTCTTCCGCGCCGACGCCTGGGCCATGAACGCCATCGCCGCGGGGGAGGAGACGGCGCGCTCCCTCGGCTTCGACCTCCGACGTATCCGCCTGCGCACGGCCATCCTCTCGGTGCTGCTGACCGCCGGCATCATCGCGTTTACCGGCGTCATCGGCTTCGTCGGGCTGGTGGCGCCGCATATCGCGCGGCTGATCATCGGCAACGACCACCGCTTCCTGATTCCCTTCGCCATGGCGGTCGGGGCGCTGCTGCTGCTGATCGCCGACACCATCGGCCGCTCGCTCTTCTCCCCGGCCGTGGTCCCGGTCGGCATCGTCGTCGCCTATGTCGGCGTGCCGCTTTTCATCCATCTGATTCTGAAGCAGCGGCGGGGGGCCTACACGTGATTGAAATCACCTCCCTCGGCGTGCGTTTCGGCGCGACCCGAGTCCTCGACGGCGTGGATCTCACCGTCGCCGCCGGCTCCCTGACCTGCCTGCTCGGCGCCAACGGTGCCGGCAAGAGCACGTTGATCAGATGCGCCGCGCGCATCCTCTCGCCCACGGCCGGGTCGATCCATCTGGACGGGCGGCCGCAGCACGAGTTCGACCGGCGGGAATTCGCCCGCCTTCTAGCCTATGTCCCGCAGACGGTGCCCACCGACACCCCGCTGACGGCGCTTGAGCTGGTGCAGCTTGGCCGCACCCCGCACCTCCGCAACGGAATCGGCGCCCGTGACCGCGAGGTGATCTTCGAGGTCATGGAGCGGTTGCGTGTGGCCCGCTACGCGATGCGGCCCCTGGCCGAGCTGTCGGGCGGCGAGCGCCAGCGCGTGGCCCTGGCCCGCGCCCTGGTTCAGGAGCCGCGCATCCTCCTGCTCGACGAGCCGACCAGCGCCCTCGACCTCCGCCATCAATTGGAGACCATGGGCATCGTGCGCGGCCTCGCCCGCGAGAGCGGGCTCGCGGTGCTGATGGCCATGCATGATTTGAACTTGGCCGCGCGCTTCGGCGGCGAGATCGCCCTCCTCGCGGACGGGCGCATCCAGGCGCGCGGCGCCTGGGACCGGGTGCTGACCCCGGCCAGCATCCGCGCGGCCTATGGCGTCGACGCCCGCGTCGGCCGCGTCGAGGGCCTGCCCTACATCCTGCCGGTTGGGGTGTGAGGCTCTCAAAGAGTTGTGCCGTCATAGCCGCTAGCTACTACATCTCTTGCCCAGATCCGCCAGTTTACCCCAATGGGTTTAGTTCCCGTCGATGAAGAGTCGGCGGCGGTTTTCAGGGTTCCCAATTGGCAGCGTAGCGGCTTATGCTTATGATCGGTCAGAATATCAACCAAGCCGTGTATCACGGACGGCAGAGGAGATGAATTTGCCCAGTAGCCTCGCGATCGGGGAGCTGGAATGAATGTAGCTGTGAAGGCTCTCAAACATGCTGCGCCCGGACCGTATTTGGGGTTCGCCCTGCAGCCGGTGAGGCTTTGCTTTCACCTGCTGACTTGCCCGAGCGGCGCTAAAGTTTCGCTTGAGCATCTTGATGATGTAGCGATTCATTATCCTGATGGCACCGTGACGCTGGAACAGACAAAAAGTGCACTCAAGCATAATCCGCTGTCGGACTGGTCGCGGGATTTCTGGAAGACCATCGCAAATTGGCTTCTAGGAATCTCCACAGGACAAATCGTTCCCTCTAAATCAACCTTCCAGCTTTATGTTACACCGCCACATAAGGGAGGCTGGGCCCAGGCATTGAGTGACGCAGCGACAGAAGCAGAAGTGGCTGCCCTGACGGCAACCATTAAGGCGAAGCACGCCAAGCTCAAGAAGCCAAAAAATTGCGAGTCCTCGATCCAGTGCTTCCTTAATGCGCCGAACGACGATCGTAATGCTCTTATCACCCGTTTTAAGCTACTGAGCGAAGACGAGTATCCAGTTGATGTGCTCAGCGAACTCATCAAGACGGCAGTCGATCCAAAAATGATTGATCCGCTTTGCCATGCGGCCATCGGCATGGCAAAGGAAAGAGCCGACCGTCTCATCCGCGACGGAAAGCCCGCCGTAATTGAGGGGGATGAGTTTAAGGTTTCTTTCAGATCGTTTGTACGGAAAACAAATATCCCGGGGATGTTGGCGTCCTTCACACCCATACCTCCCAAAAGTGATGTGGAGGAGTTGTTGTCCGCACGCCCGACATTCATTCGCCAACTCGAGATCATCGAAGTAGCTGAGCGTGAACGCGTCCGTGCCGTTAGCGATTATCTCCGAACATCTGCTGACAAATCCGCTTGGGCTGAGCAAGGTTTGATCTTTGAGGGAAGTCTCTCCGAGTGGGACGACGATTTGGTAAGGCGTCATGGCCTGATATGGGGCGAGATTCGTGACGTGCACAGTGACAAAGATGCAGTCGTTAGGGGACGAATTACTTATCATCGATGCGCACAGCTCCAGGCGCCATTTGAGGGGCGCGAGGTGCCAGGCCATTTCGTGCACGGCTCTTTCAATTCGCTAGCAGACATCATGCGAGTGGGATGGCATCCAGATTACCACTCCCTACTGGACAAAGATGCAGTATGAGCGAAACGCTTAACGAATTGGATATTGTCCAAAACCCCGCCATCGGCGCTTACACTCTCTGGTGTTTTGGCCTGGGATTTCAAAATGAGGACGGCAACCCAGCAACGTTTCCATTGGTATTCCTTGTCCTGCCTCTCGTGTTACACAAGCCAACATTGGAAGTTATCAGCTCTACTCGCAAGGCTTCTGGCTTGGCATTGTTTGCTGCTAAACTTGGCGAGAAACGCGAGAACCTTCTCGCCGTTCATGAGCGCGCCCTCGCGCTTCGACGATTGAGCCTGCAATCTATAGCAATGGGCGTGGGCAGCCACCTCTTAACGCTCGACTACACTGCGGCAACGATTAGATCTAATGCCCCCGACTCGTCGTTGCGCAAACCAAAGGTTCCCGAGCGCATAAGGGACTTCTCCGGTGCAGCGGATAAGGTTGGGTGGTGGTTTTCTAAACTCAGCGTACACCAAGTGGCATCTACTCTTGCGGTGGTGTTCTGATGTATTTCCAGCTCCGCAAGTTAGTTTTGTGGCCGCGCATAGACGCGCCGCCACGCGTCTTGAACTTTGAACCCGGGATGGTGAATGTTATTAGCGGTGCTTCCAAGACTGGAAAATCGGCCGTGATTCCAATCATCGACTACTGCCTTGGTGCCAGGAAGTGCACTATCCCGGTGGGCGTCATTCGTGAGAGTTGCGCGTGGTTTGGAATTGTAGTTGACACAATAGAGGGCCAGAAGCTGCTTGCCAGACGTGAGCCGGGCGATCAACAGACGACGGGAGATATGGCACTCATAGAGGCGCTGGAGGTTGCTGTCCCAGCCCGCATAGAGGAAAAGAACACCAATGTTGATACAGTGAAAAGCGTTCTCAATCGCTTGGCTGGTTTGAGCAATCTTAATTTCGAACCCGGCACGGAGAGCGGCTTCAAGTCGCGACCTAGCTTCCGTGATTTGATGGCCTTTACTTTTCAGCCGCAAAACATTGTGGCAAATCCGGACGTAATGTTCTTCAAGGCTGACACGACAGAACATCGCGAGAAGCTGAAGACGATCTTTCCCTACATCCTTGGTGCCGTAACGGCGAGCGTGCTGCAGGCTCGGTTTGAACTGGATCGACTAAGCCGACTTCTGCGCCGCAAAGAGACAGAACTACGTGGTATCGTCTCCGCCACCTCCGCGTGGCAGTTCGAAGCCCAAGGCTGGCTGAGGCAGGCTATTGAACTGGGTCTAACGCCGCCGGACCAAGCCATCCCCTCTGACGGGCCTAATATCATCGATCTGCTTCGTGAAGTTGTGAGGAGCCAAGCGCGCAACGCCAGACCGACCCTGGCCGGGATTGACGTCCTACTGACCCGTCTTGAGACGCTACGCCGTCAGGAGGCGGAAGCTGTTACTCGACTCTCTGAACACCGTCAACGACTTAACGAGTTGCGCCGGCTACGCGAAAGCAGCGAAGCCTACGGTGACGCGATGTATATTCAGCGAGACCGACTCGCTCTTGCTAGTTGGCTCCGGGGTATGATCCAGGCTGACGTTAACGATCCGATCACCGAACTGGGACAAGGCACTCGCAATCAATTGCTGACATTATGCGACAATTTGGAGGCGGTCGAGGTAAAGCTCAGTACTCACCCAACCGTTTCCGATACGTTGGATAGGGAGACAATACGCCAGCGTTCGGCAACGGAAGAAGTGCTAAGCCGCCTCAATGAAGTACGTAGCGAGATAGCCAATCTTGAGCGTGACTCCGATGCTGCGCGGGAGGCAGCGGACCATTTCGATCGCACTGAACGGTTCTTGGGGCGGCTAGAGCAGGCACTTCAACTCTACGATCGAGCAGATCAATCTTCGGCTCTGCGAGACGAGATAGCTGGGTTACGCGAGGAAATCGAGCGGTTACAGCAAGCCATTTCTGAGGCTGAAATCCGCCGAAAGCTCCGCAACGCTCTTGGAAGGATTGAGAACTCGGCAAGCCAATTTGTGCCACAACTTGATGCGGAGTGGCCTGACGCGCCAATCCGGCTTATCATCGAAGATCTAACGGTTAAGGTCATCCGAGGAAGCCGGGACGACTATCTCTGGGAAATCGGAAGCGGTGCAAATTGGCTTGCGTATCATGTTTCGATGACACTCGCGCTGCAAAAGTACTTTCTTGCCGAACCTCACCATCCCGTACCCGGGATGTTAGTTTACGACCAACCAAGCCAAGTCTATTTCCCAAAGCGTATGGCTTACGATGATCCGGAGGAGAATGTGCAATGGCGGGATCAAGACGTCGTGGCAGTACGCAAAGTCTTCGCGCTTCTTGGTACAGAGGCTAGGGCAGCCAGAGGGCGGCTGCAGATTATCGTCTTGGACCACGCCGGCGAGGATGTATGGGGCGGCCTTGACTGCGTGGAACTGACGGAAGAGTGGCGGGGTAATGCTCTCGTACCGTCGGAGTGGATAAACGTCTGAACGCCACTTGGTCGCTGGGGTCAATCTAGGCCGATAAGCGGCGTCTAGAGGTTGTATTGGCCAGACCCAGGGATAGTCTTCTTAGAACCCCCTCCCCCCCCCGCGCTGCGGGGGTTTTTGGGTCGACGCCCATGCCACCTGCACCGCGCTCTTATCAGCCATGACATCTGAACCAGGGAGAACAGAGCGCGCGACGCGCCTCGTCTTCGCCTCGCGCCGCGAGATCTCCGTGAAACTCTGTGTTCTCGGTGTTCTCCGTGGTGATTCCTTACCTCAAAGCCGCCCTCACCCTCCCGACCCTGACGGGCCGGGTGCGCAACCTTCTTTCCTCTCTCCAATGACGGCCGGAGCGCGATCGCGATGCGGCCCTCAGTTCCCGCCGTCCTGCCCGGCCAGGAACCGCCGATAGGCGCGCGGCCGCTCCTGGATCAGGGCGCCGTCGAGCGTGGCCCCGCCATGCTCCTCCGGCAGCAGTTCGAGCCCACGCTCATGGAGGTCGCGTTTCTTTTCCGCCTTGGTCTTTCCCCGGGCGAGCGGCCAGACCGGGTTGTGCTCCCACCGGCCCCAGGACTTGAACCAGAAGGCGGCCCCCGCGCGCCGCGCCGCCGCCACGGCCTGATCGAGCCATTCCCGCTGCATGGGGCGGGCGCGGGCGCCGGACTCGCCGCCGGCGATCACCCAGTCGATCTCGGCATAGTCGTGCCGCGCCACCGGGCCGAGCACCGGTTCCGTGTTCGCCAGGGCCGTGAACTCGCCGACCGCGTCCTTGAGCGCCCGCAGCGCGTCGATGCGCACACGATAGGCGTCGTTCTCCGCGCTCACGCCGAGCCAGACGTTCCTCGGCACGCCCTTCTCGCGCCAACGGTTTCGCGCATAGCGGAGGAAGCGCCGATGGCGTTTCGTGATGCACTGGAAAATGGTCTCGTGTTGCGCCTCGATCGCGTCGAACACCCGGTCCAGATAGGCGTCGGACACCGCGTCATGCCACAGATCGCTCATGGAATTGACGAAAACGATGCGGGGAACCCGGCGTCCGTTTTCCTCGACGGGCCGGAAGCGGTGCAGCTCCGTCAGCCTCTGCGGCTTCAGTCTCAGCTCGAACCCGCCATGGAACCTGTTGGCGATGGCCTCGGCATAGCAGCGGTCGCAGCCGGGCGAGACCTTCGTGCAGCCGAAGGTCGGGTTCCAGGTCGAGTGGAAGCAGGAAATCTGGGTGTCGAGCACGGTCACGGCGCGGCTTTCGCTAGGCCCTACAGATGGATGATGTCCGCCCGGCAGCGCCATTCCGATACCAGGTATTCCGCCGCCAGCCGCCGGTGGCAGTTCTCCGCGGTCGGTTCGCTGCACAGCAGACAGCCCTCCGCGAAGTCCCCGGCCGCCAATCGGCGCCCGGCCTCCCGGGACTCGAGAAGCGCGGTATAGCCCTTCACGTAGTCCTCCCAGTTCCCGCCCTCCTTCTTATAGGCGTTGAACAGCTCGGCGGTCGGCGCCAACAGCGGCTCGTGGCGGTGCGGAATCCCGGTCACGGCGCGCAGGAAAAACGCCAGATCCGGCATCTTGGCGAACCCCGCCAGCTGGGAGCCGCGGTTCAGGCGGACATCCACCACATGCCGCACCCCCGCCGCCGACAAGCGGTCGAAGAAGTCCTCGGCGGTCGTCCGCGTGGTTCCGATGGTGAACAGTCTCATGGCCTCCGCCGAATCAGGGCTTGGTCTCGCCCGCCGTGTCCCGCGCGTGATGCTGCAGATAGGTCAGGATCAGGCGCTGGCGTTCCTTGGGCAGGCCGGTGCGCGGCCCCATCACCTTCAGCAGGCTCACCCATTGATTGGCCGTGTAGTGGTGCGGGATGCGCCGCTGGTGGCACACCGTGCAGCGGGTGGCGAACAGATCCCAGGCCGCTTCCCATATGGTAGCGAGATTGGGCGTGACACCCCTGTCTTCGATCCAGCCCTCCAGGGCCACACCGTTCCAGGTGATCTCGGTCTCGGGATCGACGATTGAGTCCAGAGCGTTCAGCCGGCCGGTTTCGGCGCGGCGCAGGGCCACGGTGAGAATGCGCTTGCCCGGAAAGGCGTAGACGACCCGTTCCGCACCCTCCCGGTTCCAGCCCCGTGTCTCCACGCGCAGCCATCCGCCCCGCCTCTCGATGACCCGCAGCCGCGTCGCGACGAACAGCTTGGCGAAGGGCTTGCCCGCGCCGTCCGGGTCCGCCCATGCTCCCAAGGTTCCCCGGGCATAGACGATGTCCGGCTCGCCGGCCCCGGCAGACTTCTCAAAGGCGGCGAGCAGAAGCGCGGCCAGGATCGCCGCGAGGCAGGCATAGGGGGCGCGACCACGGAAGGCGCCGTCGGTCGTCCGATTGGTTCCGAACGTGAACAGTCTCATCAGCCCCCAGATCAGTGCAGATCAGTGCTTGCCCTGCCCCCCCGTATCGCTGGCATGCATCTGCAGATAGGTCTGGACCAGGCGGTACTGCTCCTTGTCCATGGGCGCGTGCTGTTTCATGCCCTTGAGCTGCCCGATCCATTGGTTGGCCGTGAATTCGCTCGGATCGTGGGCGCGGTGGCAGACGGCGCAACTGGCACTGTAGAACTGGGACGCGTAGTCCCAGATCAGGTTCAAGTCGTTGACGAGATGATCCGTCCCGGTCCACAGCTCGACGGACGCTTCCTGCCATGTCTGATCCGCCGCCTCGATGTATTGGGTCTCGCCCATTGTCAGGAGCGGTATGGCGCCCTTGCCCAACGCCGCGACAAAGATGCGATGCCCGGGCAGGGCGTAGATGATCTTGTCCACGCCTTCCTGCTGCCAGCCGCTGATCTTGATTTTCAGGCGATCGCCCTTGCGGTCCACCACGTCGACGGCGGCGGCCCCCAAAAGTCGCCCGGCCGCTTTCTCATCGCCCTCCTCGATGAAGAGGTTCTTCGTCTGAATGGAAAAGAGCTTGGTGTCGGACTTCGAGATATCGTCCGCGGCCTCAAACAGCGCCTTGTAAGCGACCTTGTAGCCGCCCGACATGTCCGGCATCGCATGCGCAATGCCCTTGTGGCATGAGATGCAGGTCTCGCCATCCCGGATGGCCGTCGCGTGTTGGACCTTGGCTTCACCCTGCTGGGCGTCGACCGTCATGACATCGAAGGCATGGCAGTTGCGGCACTCGCGGGAATCGGTCGCCTCCATGCGATCCCACACCCGTTGCGCCAAAACGAGCCGCTTCTCCTCGAACTTCTCGGGCGTGTCGATGAATCCCATGAACTCGGCATAGAGATCCCGGGTCGCCTCGATCTTGGCCAGCACATAGGGACCCCACTCCCTCGGCACGTGGCAATCGGTGCAGACCGCCCGAACGCCCGAGTTGTTCTGGAAATGGGCGGTCTGCGTGTACTCCTCGTAGACCTGGTTCATCGAATGACAGGAAATACAGAAGGGGATGTTGTCGGTGACCTTCATCGCGGTATGAAACGCCCCCCAAAACAGGACGCCAGCGACAAAGGCGCTTCCCGCGATCAGGCTCCAAGCAAACCGGCTCGGGCTCTTGATCCATAGCCACGTTCTTCCAACCAAACCCGACATACTCTCCACCATGGTCAACGTAAAAGCTCATCGCCAGGGCCCGGCTGGCTGCGCCTCCTCCTAACACTTCTGCCATTTGGATGCGACGCAAATATGGCTCCTCCTCGAACCGAACGCGCTGAACCGCGAATGGCCGACGCCCCTTGTGACATCGGGAAGGTTTCATGATACCAAGTCGGGTCGAGCCTCAATCCATCGGGAGGAGTTGGTGAATACTCGTATGGGCTGGAAGGAAACCAATCAAAACCGGGCCTTCCTCTATCGCTGGCTGTCGGGAATGTTTGCCCGCGAACTCGGTGTCGAGGAAATCGAGGCCTATCGCGACGGCGCGGGCCGGGACCTGCTCGAGGGCTTGGGCGAAGATCCGGTCAAGGGTGAGTTCGTCAGCGCCTTGCTGGCCGTGTTTGACGGCGCGAAGAGCGCGGCGGACTTGCGCATCGATCTCGCCGCGGCGTTCGGGTCGCTGTTCCTGGGCGCCGGCCGGGCGCGGTCGGCGCCGCCCTACGAATCCTTCTACAGGGATGAAAGGGGGCGTTTGTATCAGCAGGCGACGCAGGCCATGGACGATCTCCTGCGACGGTACGACGTGCATGTCGGGACGGACTTCAAGGAGCCCTCGGATCATGTCGCCGTGCAATTGGAGCTGATGGCCGTCCTGGCCGCCGGGGGCGCCGAATGCGCGCCCGATTCGGCCGAAGCCCAAGACGCCCTCAAGGCGCAGGGCGACTTTCTCGAAACCCACCTGTTGAGCTGGATTCCCGACTTTGTCGAGGATTGCGGATCCTATGACGGGTCGGGCTTCTACGCTGGCGTTGCCGGCTTTCTCGGTTCGTTCCTGCTGGACGACCGGTCATTTTGCCAAGCTTCGCTGGCGGGGGCATGACTCGCGCGGCATTTACCGTCCATTTGCGAAACGTCATATGCCGCTCGCCTGTCACACGAATGACGTTTACATTCCTTTGATAACGGCTAGGATGATCATTGCAGTCGCTTTGCGCCCGTCGGCGCGAAGCGATAAATTATGTAGCCCAACGCACGCCTTGCGCGCAGACCAAAGGGAAAGGGAGAGAAACATGGATAAGGACTGGACGGACACGCCGGTATCCCGGCGCCGTTTCCTGGAGGGGACGACGGCCCTGACCGCGGCGGCGCTTCTCGGCTCCTCGGTCCTGGGGCGCGGCGCGCTGGCCGCCGCCTCGGGATCGACCGAGCTGATCAACGGGTCGCACTGGGGCACCTTCAGTGCCGTTGTCGAGGACGGCAAGTTCGTCAAGGCGATTCCCGTCAAGGAGGACAAGTTCCCGAGCGTCCAACTGGAAGGCGTCGTGGATTCGGTCTACTCGCCCGCCCGCATCAAATATCCCATGGTGCGCGCCGGATATCTGAAGAACGGCCCGACCGCCGAGAACGGTGTCCGCGGCGGCGACGAATTCGTGCGTGTGAGCTGGGACGAGGCCCTCGATCTCTTCGTCAAGGAGTTCAAGCGGGTCAGCGAGACCCACGGCAACGACAGCATCTTCGCCGGCACCTACGGCTGGAAGAGCAGCGGCAAGCTGCACAATGCCCGCAACGTCATTCGCCGCCTGTGCAACACCTTCGGCGGCCATGTCAGCCATATCGGCGACTATTCGACCGGCGCGTCGCAGGTCATCATGCCGCATGTCATGGGCGCGCTGGAGGTCTATGAGCAGCAGACGGTCTGGCCGGTCGTCGTCAGGGATTCCGACCTGATCGTGTGGTGGGGCGCCGATCCCATGATCACCAACCAGATCGACTGGATCGGTTGCGAGCACGGCGGCTACGAGGGCATGGACGCCTGGAAGAAGACCGGCAAGCCGACCATCTGCATCGATCCGGTGAAGACCGAGACCTGCCGGTATTTCGACGCCGAGTGGGTCGCGCCCAAGCCCCACACCGACATCCCGATGATGCTCGGCATGATTCACACGCTGTACAGCGAGGATCTCTACGACAAGGACTTCATCGAGGAATACACGGTCGGTTTCGAGAAATTCCTGCCCTACCTGAAGGGCGAGACCGACGGCACGCCGAAGACCGCCGAATGGGCCGCGGGCATCTGCGGCATTCCGGCGTCGAAGATCCAGGATCTGGCGCGTCAGTTCATGAACAACCGCGTCATGCTCATGAGCGGCTGGTCGATGCAGCGCAACGACATGGGCGAGCAGAAGCATTGGATGCTCGTGACCCTGGCCTGCATGCTCGGCCAGATCGGCCTGCCCGGCGGTGGTTTCGGGCTCAGCTACCACTATTCCAACGGCGGCACGCCGACCGCCAACGCGCCGATTCTTCCCGGTCTCACCGCGACCGGCAAGGCCGTCACGGGCGCGCCTTGGCTGGAAAAAGGGTCCGGCAAGGCGATCCCGGTCGCGCGCATCATCGAAAACCTGGAAAGCCCCGGCAAGACCATCAACTTCAACGGCCGCGAGATCACCTATACGGACCTCAAATTCATCTGGTGGGCCGGCGGCAATCCCTTCAGCCATCACCAGGACCGCAACCGCATGGTCAAGGCGTGGCAGAAGCCCGACACGATCGTCGTTCAGGACATTTTCTGGACCGCGACCGCCCGCCATGCGGACATCGTGCTGCCGGTGACGACCTCCTACGAACGTGACGACATCGAACAGGGCGGCACCTACTCGAAGCGTCTGCTGTTCGGCATGCACAAGGTCGTCGACCCGCTGTTCGAAGCCAAGAGCGACTTCGAAATCTGCCGCCTTCTCGCCGCCAAGATGGGCAACGAGAAGGGCTACACCGACGGCAAGACCGAACTGCAATGGATCGAGGGCTTCTACAACGAGGCGCTCGAACAGGCCAAGGCCAAGAAGATCCCGATGCCGAACTTCGACGAGTTCTGGAACGGCCGCTCGCTGATCGAGTTCAAGCCGACGGAAGAGGCCATGAACTTCGTTCGTCACGCGGACTTCCGCGAGGATCCGTTGCTTGAGCCGCTCGGCACGCCGTCCGGCATGATCGAGATCTACTCCAAGACCATCGAGGGCTTCGGCTACAAGGAATGCCCGCCGCACGCCACATGGATCGAGCCGTTCGAATGGGTGGGCTCGGAAAAGGCAAAGACCTATCCCCTGGCCGTCGTCACCTCGCATCCGAAATACCGTCTGCACTCGCAATTGGCGGGGTCGGTCCTGCGTGAGAAGTACTACGCCATCAAAGGCCGCGAACCGATGCTCATCAATCCGAAGGACGCGGCGGCGCGCGGCATCAGCGACGGCGATATCGTCCGCCTCTTCAACGACCGGGGCCAGATCCTCGTCGGCGCCAAGGTCACCGACGACATCATGGAAGGCGCCGTGCGGGTCTGCGAGGGCGGCTGGTACGATCCTGTCGAGGGTGGCAAGCTGGGCACGCTGGACGCCTATGGCGACGTCAACGTTCTCTCGTACGACAAGGGAACCTCGGAGCTGGCCCAGGGCAATTGCGGCCACACCATCATCGCCCAGGCGGAAAAATACACGGGCCCCGTTCCGGACGTGAAAGTCTTCGATCCTCCAAAGAATGGATGATCGTCTCCGAGATCATCACCACCCGGGGCCGGCGAATGCCGGCCCCTTCTTTTGGGATAACGTTGATACACGCTGGGCTCCAATCGGCGCCTCACGCCCCGCCGATTCCGCACATACGGCCCCTCTCCGCCCCGTCCCCAACGCGTCATGCCCGTACGTGTCACGGGCATCCACGTCTTTGTGCTCGTGAAGTCGTGGATGGCCGGGTCTGACCCCCGGATCAAGTCCGGGGACGGCCATGACGATGAATGTAAGAGCGTAGTGAGGTGGGCCTTTCCCGAGTCAGCCCAAGCTCTCCCACCTCTCCCTGACCCTCTCCGCCCCCAGGGGCAGAGAGGGAACGCAGCGGCAACTCCGCGAATACAGCCCCTCGCCCGCTTGCGGGAGAGGGTGGGGCCCGCAGTCGCTTCAGCGACGGTGGGAGGGTGAGGGTGGCGTGGTCGCGCCCCAACTCTCACGCCCGGATCGGCCGCGTCGAGGGCGGGCTCGTCATCCTGCCCGTGTTGTTGATCAAGGCCGGAAGTTTTCAATCCTTACCAAGCAATTTGAATACGACTGGCGGCCTCCTAGCGCTCTAAGCCGAGTTCGGCTGCCGTGAATGCGTCTTCCGCCGCGGCAGAATAAAGATCATCAAGGTCGGATCTCATCGCAAGCAGGGCCGCGATCCGTTGCACGACGGCTCTGAACCAACTTCGTTCCTCTGGACTCAACGGCTTGCTGTCGCGCCTGTTGGCCTGTCGGTAACCGAGCCATTTCTTGAGAACCGGATAGCCGCCAAGTTCGTATTTCCAGACCCCTTCCGGCACATTCGTGAAGAATACTTCATCCGATATCGACAAATCACCTGTGCGCTCACCCCATTCGGCAAGCGGTTCTTGATCACCGGGAAACGATCTTGGTATCCAGCGACCCTTGGCACCCCCCCAGTAATTGACAGTGACGAGCAGGTCTTCCGGACGAATGGCGCTTCCATCCTTTTTGTGAAGCGGTGCTAGCTGCGCCGCGCGCTCTTCGCCCAGAACAGCGAACACGTCATCACGAGCATCGTAGTCGGCATTGAGAAGACGCGCGACCACCTCACCCGACTCTGCCAGACGTTCCAGTAAAGCCGCGTCCTTGGGCACCGGAAGGTGCGCCCAGTCGGCTGACAGGGCGCTGCGATGATCAGACTGATAGGCCGGCGCATGCAGAATCGCGAGGGTGGCACGGAGCAATTTGCCGGCGAAGATTCGGGCATCGTCGTCGCGGCGGTGCCCGGTAAGGCCAAAATGATCGCGCAGGACGCGCCATGCCGGTTCCGGGAGATTGGCATCGCGGTCGGTCAGCAGACCATCGGCGCGGGTTTCACGCGGGATGACAACAGACCCGCGCTCATGAACGTGAAGATTGACCAGCGTTGTTGCATAGAGCGGGCGTGTCTCCGAAACCTTGCGGGGTTCGGGTACCGTGATCACGAACTCGTTGTCCTGGAGATTCCAAGCAAACTCCGGACGGCTCCGGTTTAGCAGCTTCCCTTCGACCTGGTAGTAAATCCAACGCCTATCGAAAGGAAAAGTCAGGAAGGGTTTGATCTTCTCCTCGGAAAACCCCTCTTTGTGCAGGTCATCCCATACGTCCTTGGGTTTGTAACCAGCAAACTTGCCAGCCATTGCCGGAGCATATCTTGTCGCTTCGTCGAAAGACCCGGCACCGATGTAGCCGGACATACGCTTTCTCAACACGTGCGTGTCAGTGTCGATCACCGTATCTTCAAGGCCGCGATTATGATTCACGCCCTGGATTGCAACCGGGAACAACTCATCGAGGCCCGGCCAGCTCTCGTAGCCGGGTTCCTGTTCGTGCGGAGACAGGCGCCAGCGGTTTTCCGCAGAAGGGGTGATGTCGATATACGCGGGAAGCGCGCTCTCCTTCTTAGGCGCGCCAGTTGGCAAGCTGGCAAGAAGCGCGCTCCGCTTCCACTTCGCAAGTCCCCAGAATTCGCGATAGGCAACTACGGTCTTGTCAGGTGGTGTATGCGGCGCGGCCTTTTTTAGCAAGGTGACAATGGCGGTGCCCGGTTGAATGCCGCGGGAGTCGGCGTCCGTCGTAAAGATGCTCTGATCGGCTGTTCCCTCGCCGGGCAAGCCCTTGGGGATGATCTTGCCCGTCTTGAACTTGTCGCCGTTCAGGTTGTCGATCCAGACCCGGTGAAAGCTACTCAAGAGTGAGCGGCGCATCAGCGGGTGCGAACGACCGGTCAGATAGGACGAATTCGAAATGTATGAAACGATTCCGTTATCGGCGGCCTCTCCGATCCGCTCTTCGGCAAGCCTCAGGAAACGGACATAGAGCTCGTCGAGAAGCTGCTTGCGGACGCCGAATTCCTTGTAGAGTTGGCTCTGCCCGCGCTGCTTCTTCTTTGGCCGGCCAAACTCGTCTCTCTTGACTTGACCGTCTTTGCCGGTTTGCTCGACAAGCTCTATGCCTTTGTAGTGCGCTACAAGCTCGGCTTCTTCGGCCTGGGCCGCGCCGGCAAAGCGGTCGTAGGGTGGATTGCCGAGCACAACGATGATCTTGGCGGTGTGCTTGACGGCCTGAGAGGCGTCAAATTCCTCGCGCATTTCCGGGAAATTGAGTTTGAAATCGCCGTGGTCGTGCCAGCCGGACAAGGCGTTTGTCAGGAAAATGGACAACCTGTGGCCGGTGGGCGGCTCCACGCCCAGATCGGCAAGCAGGATATAGAGTTGAAGCTGGGCAATTGCGAAGGGCGCAGTCAAAATCTCGAAACCGATCACCCGACTTTCAAAAGCTCTCAGCAGCTCCAGCCCGAGAACATCGTGATCGCCTGCGCGTCGCAGGTCCTCTGCAATGCAGCGGGCGACTTCAAGCAGATAGGCTCCTGTTCCGCAGCATGGATCAAGCACGACGACATTCGGATCGGCAAGGCCGCGCGGTCTGTTAAGGTCGGTTTTCAGGATGTGGTGGATTCGACGGACCTGATAGCGGACGATTTCAGGCGGCGTGTACCAAACGCCCAGTTCCTCCCTGAGCTGCGGATCAAAGGCTTCAAGGAACGGTTCGTAA
Source organism: Rhodospirillales bacterium (assembly GCA_028281785.1). Classification (GTDB taxonomy): domain Bacteria; phylum Pseudomonadota; class Alphaproteobacteria; order Rhodospirillales; family Shumkoniaceae; genus JANQJG01. Next base: position 8,285 of record JANQJG010000093.1, on the reverse strand, counting down.
AAATAAGTAATGGCGGCCATCGCAGGGTTTTCGTCACCCACGGTCGGAAAACTCATCCGGGAGCGGAAAAGTGGGCGATCAACCCGGCCCAGCGTGGCAACGGCACGCTCAAGATGGCGCGCGAGATCAAGCTTTTTCAGATAGTGTGGGTGTCGAATGTCGTGGAAAAGCTGCTCCAGGAACGGGATGCGCAGGTGCGCCTGCGCCTTTTCCAGGTCGAAGGGCTCGGCATCCTCGGTACGATTCCAGAGTATCCAGGCTGCAAATAGGCTGTAGAAGGCCGTTTGAATGAGGCTGGAGCGGAAGAACCGGTCGCCCTTTTCGTCCTCGATGTCGAAGGAAAGGCCGAGCGCGTTGCGATAGTCATCCAGGAGCGCGGCAACAGGTTTCAGATCAACCGGCAGGGCCTCTTTCGCGTCGCGGGCTTGCCGGGCCAGAACCTTGGCCAGGTCGGCCGGGGCAGCGATTGGCGCAAAATCAGTCACCGAACGAGTGACAAGCGCGACAAGATCGGCGCGCGCCTGAGCGTCAACACGGAGCTTTGCGCCCTTGCCGGACGCACTGCTCCATAGGTCCACGGTGGCGATCAGCTCGCGTTGATTGGGCGGAACCGGTGTACCCTCCTCGCGCACATAGCCCGGCGCGCAGGCCAGAAGGCCAAAGCCGCGCACGTTGTTGACCAGCACTACGCCGGTACGGCTGAGATACCGGCCAATCTGGTCGTCCTGGTCAACAGAAACGGCAATGTCTTCGAGCGTCTCATCCGGCTTCTTGACTTCACCGAATACGCCGACGAACAAACCGGAGTCCGCCAGAACAAAGTCCGGGCGGTCTGTGCCGGCCTGCTTCGCTTCCGAGGTTCCGGTACGGACCTCGAAAGGCAGGTTCTGTGCACGCAAAATCGAGGTAAGCAGCTCGCGAATTGCCGGATAGTATGTCTCTTCCGTGGTGGTACCCAGATCTGCTAATCGGCGCGTCTCCGCAATATAGCGGGCGGCTGAGGTGGCGAGGTGTTGTGCGTCATCACTCATCCATCAAGCACCTTCATACTTGCTACCACGCCGCGATACTCGAACGTGAGTAACCCTGCTCGCCGACGCCTCGTCCGTTTCTTCAAGTTCTGCCAAATGTAGCTCTGCCGACTGTGTCACTTGGTCAGCCCCGACCTCCGGCGCAGGAAATGGCGTATTTTCTGTTTGCGTGTTCGCAGCTCCGTTGGGCTGACTATACATGGCCGCTCGACTGTGTGCTCCCTTATGTCCTCATAACTTGGATTCGCGCTGGACAAAAAGTGGAGCTGTTCGATGGCCTGAGCGGGTCGGGTGAGGGCTTTATTCACCACCGAGGCACAGAGACACAGAGAAGGGGAATGCGCTGCGCGCGTCTCGTCTTCGCCTCGCGCCAGCGAGGCCTCTGTGAAACCTCTGTGTTCTCGGTGTTCTCCGTGGTGAAGCCTTAGCTGCCGAAGAACCCTCACCCTCCCGACCCTGACGGGTCGGGACCCTCCCAGCCCCCTCCCCAAAACGTCATGCCCGTACTTGTTACGGGCATCCACGTCTTTGTGCTTGTGAAGTCGTGGATGGCCGGCCATGACGATGAATGTACGAGCCGGGCGAGGTGGGCCTTTCCCGAGTCAGCCCCATCCCCCACCTCTCCCTGACCCTCTCCGCCCCTGAGGGCGGAGAGGGAACGCGGTGGCAAGACGACCCCCGACCAATCCCCACCACGCCGCATCACACGTGAATTCTGAACCACAGAGAACACAGAGCGCACAGAGATGGACCAGAGCACAAGCATGCGCGTTCTCTTCGCCTCGCGGCAGCGAGGCCTCTGTGAAACCTCCGTGTTCTCTGTGTTCTCTGTGGTGATTCTTTAAAACCCCTCAATCCCCGCCGTCCTGCTCGCCCAGGCGGTTCCAGAGGCCGGCGCGGCCGAGGCTGTCGAGGAATCGGTCGCGGTCGGCGTCGTACCTGAACTGGTAGTTGCGGAGCAGCAGCGCGCGCGAGAAATCCGGCCGCATCGCCAGCATCCGCTCGATGACCCGCCCGGCCTCGGCCGGCTCGCCATTCATGGCGAGCGCGCAGGCGAGGCTCACATAGGCCCAGATCTGCGCGTTCGGCGCGGCCACCGCCCGCCGCCCCCACTCCACGGCTTCGGCCGCCTCCCCGGCCATGGCCAGGCCGAACGCCTTCACCTGCAGGAACACCCACATCAGCGGGTCATAGGGGCTCAAGCGGATGGCCATGTCGGATTGCGGCCCCGCCTCCGCCGGCCGGCCGGACATGATCAGCTCCCAGGCCAGGATGTTCCGCGCCATCGGCAGGTTGGGGTTGATGGCGAGCGCCCGCTCCAAATCGGCGAGCGCCGCCTCGTGCTCGCCCTGCCAGCTATGGGCGTGGCCGAGCACGAAATGGGCGAGCGCGTCCTCCGCGTCGAGGGCGACGGCCAGCTGCGCGGTCTCGATGGCGCGGGCCAGGCTGCCCTCGCTGTCGGCGCCATAGCCGCCGTAGCCCATCACGAAATCCAGGATCCGGGCATAGGCGAGGCCGCTCACCGCCCGCGCGAAGCCAGGGTCGCGCTCGGCCGCCCGGCGCAGATAGCCCTCGGCCTCGGCATGGTCCGCCGCCGTGAAGCGGTGGAGGTGCCAGATCCCCTGCTGATGGAGCTCCCAGACCGTGAAGTCCTCCGGCGCCTGCCCGCGCGTCCGCTGGCGCAGGGCCGTGCTCAGCGCCGGCTCGATGGAGGCGGCGACGGTCGCCGTGATTTCGTCCTGGAGCGCGAACAGATCGTCGAGCTCGCGGTCGTAGCGCTCGGCCCAGATCTGGTGGCCGGTCTCCCGGTCCTCCAGCCGCGCGGTGATCCGGATGCGGTTGCCGGCGCGGCGCACGCTCCCTTCGAGGACGTGGCGCACGCCCATCTCGCGGAGCAGGCCGGGGAGTTCGTCGCCGCGGTCCTTGAGCGCGAAGGCGGTGCTGCGGGCGATGACCAGGAAGCCGCCGGTCCGCGAGAGGGTGCCGATCAGGTCCTCGGTCATGCCGTCGGCGAGCACGGCCTGGTCGGAGCCGGCTGGGTTGGAACTCGCTTGTTCGGGGCCGCCGCCGAGGCTGGCGAAGGGGAGAACGAGGAGGGTCGGGCGCGCGGCGCGGGACGTGGTCATGGGTCGGCCTGATGTCAACGGGATGTCAACATGATGTCGACCCGATGTTGACCGATTGTCGCGCGCAGGTCTACGCCGGGGAGGGTCGCCGGGCGCGCAGGCTCGTCAGGTTGTGTACATGGACATGGGCGCCGGCCGCCGCTTCCGCGGTCATCTCGCCGATCACCTCGCCATATTTGCGGACCGTTGTTCTTGGGACCAAAGTCCTAAGGGCGAACTTGTGGCACAACGGGATATCCTCCGAGATTCGAACCCTCGATACGCCGTCCGGCCCGCGAACCGCCACCTCCGCGCCCGCCGCCAGGGGGCGGAGCGCGGTAGCGACATCATCGTCTTCATGGAGGACGATGGCGTCGATCGCATCGGTCGAATCGGTCGCAGGCTGGCTCATAGCGCGGGTCCCAGGCGGCTCACCACTTCCTCCCCCTCCATCAGGATCTCGCCCCAGGTCGCGCCGCCGGAGGCCACCTCCAGCACCCGCTCGAACAGCTCCTCGGCCGCGTCGTCCAGCGTCCGGGCGCCCTGGAAGACCGCGCTCGCGTCGAAGTCGATCTGCTCGTTGACCCGGGCGGCCGTCTCCGGATTGGCGGAGATCTTGAGGGTCGGCGCCAGCGCGCTGACGAAGCTGTTGCCCGGCCCCGTGGTGAACAGCACCATCTGGGCGCCCGCCGTCACCATGCCGGTCAGGGATTCCGGGGCATAGGCCGGCGCGTCCATGACGTAGAGCCCCGGCCCGGGCGGCGGTTCCGCGATGCCGAGAACGCCCCGGATCGGGCGGTTTCCGCCCTTCATGATCGCGCCCAGCGACTTCTCCTCGATGGAGGAGAGCCCGGCCTCGATGTTGGTCGGGCCGGGATTGTTGCCGGTGAGGTCGACCCCGCCGTCGATGGCCAGCTGCTCGCGGCGGTGCGCCGCGGCGATCACCGCCTCCGCCACCGCCGGCTCGGCCGCGCGTTTCTCCAGCAGATGCTCGGCCCCCAGCCATTCCGTGGTCTCGCCGAAGACCGCGCGGCCACCGGCATCCACGACCCGGTCCAGAATCCGCCCGACCAGTGGGTTCGAAACCAGGCCCGAGCTCGGATCGGAACGGCCGCATTCGGCGGCCAGAAACAGCTTGGAGAGCGGCAGCTCCTCCCGCCGCTGGCGCGAGACGTCGCGGGCGAGCCGGGCGGCGATTCGGAGGCCGCGATCGGTCAGGGTCAGGCAGTCATGGCCGCAATCGTCCAGCACCAGAGTTTCGACCGGCTTGCCGGTCTCGGCGATCCGCGCGCCGATGTCCTCGACCTTGGGTCCGTCGCCGCCGATGACCAGCGCGGCGCCGACATTGGGATGGCGCCCCATGCCGGCGAGCGCGCGGTAGTGAACCGCCCGATCCTCGCCGACGAGGCCGCTGCCAAAGGGCATGGTCACCACCTTGGCGCCCCGGATCGCCTGGCCGATGCGGCGCGCCGTCGGCCCGGTCAGTCCGGTGATCGAGAGCACGAGGAGATCGTTCCGAACGCCGGCCGCCCCGTCGGGCCGCGGATATCCGCGAAAGGTCGGCGCCGCGCTCACGGCGTGACCTCGATCTTCTCCCGCACGGCCGGCCCCAGGCGGCAGCCGAGCCCGGGCCCTTGCGGCAGGGGCGCCCAGCCCTTTTCGATGGACGGGAGGGCGCCGCCGACCAGTTCGTCGAACAGCGGGCTCTCGTCGAACTGCATCTCCAGCATGAAGAAGTTGGAGATCACCGCCGCGGCGTGCAGGCTCGCCATGTGGCAGACCGGGCCGGAGGGGTTGTGCGGCGATACCAGCACGCCATGGGCCGCGGCCACGGCCGCCAGATGCCGCATCTCCGCGAGGCCGCCACAGTATTTCACGTCGGGCATGATGACGTCATAGATGCCGTCGCGCAGGTAGGGAAGAAAATCCTCCAGATGGGTGCCCATCTCCAGGCCCGCCAGCCGCACGCCGTTTCGGGTGGCCGCCTGACGCACGCGGCGGAGGGCCGGCAGGCGATCCACCGTCTCGGGCAGTGGGCATTCCACCCAGTAAAGGCGCAGATCGGCCGCGAACTCCAGCAAACGCGAGGCCTGCGCCTCGTCCAGCCGCCAATGGCAATCGACCATGACCTCGGTCTTCGGCCCCACGGACCGGCGAACCGCCCTGATGCGCTCGAGACCGGTGGCGAATAAATTCCCAGCCAGAGCCGGCTCACCCTCGCCGACGCCATCGAAGGGCGCAATCTTGATGAAGCCGAAGCCGCGATCGACGGCATCTCGGGCGCTGGCGGCGCATCCTTCCGGCGAGCGGTCACGCGTGCGCCGGTTCACATTGGCATAGACTGGGACGCGGTCGCGCACGGCCCCGCCAAGCAGGGCGTGAACGGGAAGGTCCGTGCGCTGCCCCATCAAATCCCACAATGCCTGCTCACAGGCGCTGGCGACGGCGCGCTCCGCCTGTCCGCCGCGCGACGCGTTGAACAGCGGCCCGAACGCGTTGATCGTGGCGGCATCCCGACCCATCATGCCGTCACCGATTTGGCGGGCGGCCGCGACCAGCTGCGGTTCCACGCCGCCGAGGGTCGCTTCGCCGACCCCCTTCAATCCATCCGCGGTCGTGATTTCCACGAACGTCCACTGGGTCTTGTCCGTCACCGACACCACGACGGGGTCGACCTTCACGATATTCGCTGCGCTGGTGTTCATGGGCTCCCCTCAGTCCGCCACCTTTGTCCCGTTCGTCGCCGCGATCTTCGTGCGCTGGGCACTACGCCATTCCCGATACAGGGAGAGCCCCAGCATGGCAACCGAGACCGGCATCTTCCGGGTGCCTGGTTCTTCGTTTGGTACCTCAGACCTCCCGTGGCTGTCGGGGTTCTCCCGACTGAACGACCAAGCCTTGGAGCCTGGGATGCCCCAGCACGTCCGGATTGACCAGGTTGTCCGGAATCTCCCCCCGGACGGTCGCCAGCACTGCCGCGGCCGCGGATTGGTTACCAAGGCGATTGCCCTCGTCGTTAAAGTTCAGATTGTGCGAGGAGAGGATCACGTTCTCCATGCCGAGCAGCGGGTTATCAGGAGACGGCGGCTCCCGCTCCAAGACATCCAGCCCGGCTCCCGCGATCCGTCCCTCGGCCAGCGCGGCGATCAGAGCGGCCTCGTCGACGAGGCCGCCGCGCGCTGTGTTGATGAGATAGGCCGCCGGTTTCATCAGCCCGAACTCACGCGCCCCGATCATATGACGCGTGCGCTTGCTCAGAGGACAGCAGAGGCAGACGAAATCGGATTCCCCGAGAAGGGTGTCCAGATCGACGGCACGGACGCCCATGGCGCCAAGCTCCTCCGCAGGTCGCGACGGATCGCAGCCGAGATGGACCATCTCCCAGGGCGCAGCCAATCGAAAAACCTCCGCACCGATATTGCCGACCCCGATCACGCCGAGCACCCGCCCGGTCAACCCGATGCCCGGATGAAGGTTGCGATCGGACCAGCGTCCCGCCCGGGTCAGCCGGTCGCGCAGGGGTAGCCTGTGCGCCAATGCCAGAATGAAGGTCATGATCGCGGAGGCGACCGGCCGCCGCACGGCCTCGGGTGTGATCGTAATCATCACACCGGCTCGGGTAGAGGCGGCAACGTCCAGATGCTCGAATCCGACGCCGTTGCGCGCGACCAGGAGGAGCCGGACATCATCCCCCTCAAGCGCGGTGGCCGAAAGCGGTGACCGCTTCATGATCACGGCGTCAAAAGCCCGGACGACCTCCGCCGGGATGTCACCGCCCATCTCCGGCGCTTCCAGCACCTCGAGGTCGATCCGCGGCTCGTCCTGAAGGCTGCGCCAGGCATCCTGGTCGAAATAGGGCCGCCCCTCGGAGTCCACGAAATCCCGGGTCATGGCGACGCGGAACCGGTTTCCTTCCACCGAAAACCTCCCAACCTTACTTGTTCGCCGTTGCAGGCAACGAACCGACCGTCCCGCCGACGTGAATTGACATTGTGTCGCCAAGAACCAATACTTGGATGCAATCCTATAACTTTGTCGACAGTTGTCAACTATTGGCGACAGGTTGATTGGAATTGAGAACCGATATGGATACTTCCGCCCCAGAAGGCCGCGGCAAACTCTCGGATATCGCGCTCGCCCGTATCGAGCATCTTATCTTGAGCGGCGAACTCGGCCCGGGCGACCACATCAAGGAGCAGGCGCTGGCGGAACGTTTCGGCGTGAGCCGCGCGCCGATCCGCGAGGCGTTGCGTGTGCTTGAGCGAGCGGGATTGGTCGACGTCGTCAGCAACCGGGGCGTCTTCGTTCGGCGGGTGAGCCTGCGCAACGTACTTCATCTCTTCGACATCCGAGGCACGCTGGCCCGACTGGCCGCTCGGAACGCCGCCGAGAATCTAACGAAACGCCACGCCACCTATCTCCAGGCCTTGATCGATGGCATGGAGGAGGCGGGATCTGCCGCCGACACAGACGCTTATATGCGGCTCAACGCCGCGTTTCACGAGCGGATTTCGGAGATCGGCGGCAATCGTCCCTTGCTGGAACTCCAGCGCGATCTGTTTACCCAGGCCCGTCTGTTCCGACGGCACGCACTCTATGCCGAGGGCCATTTCGACGACCGCAACGCCGACCACCGAAAAATCCTGACCGCCCTTGTCGCGGGGGACAGCGAGACGGCCGGTAGACTCTCGGAAGAGCATGTGACAAAGAGCAAGCAGCGATTCATCGCCGCCATTCGCGCCTCCGGCTCATCGGAGATCGACGTGTTGGAACATGACCTTCCCGACTGGCCGGAGACGTCTCCTCTTAAGCCTATCGCGTAACGACGAGGCCATCCACTATCTCGCCCGGCACAAAAGTGGCGGCGGGAGGATTCCCGCCGCCGCAAACGATGAGTGAAGCAGAAATGTCTGGGTAGATCTAGTGTCCCGATCGCGAGATTCGCTACATTGAATCTCGCGTGAATCGGCACACTAACTTGTTGCTTCTCGTGTGATTCAGATTCCGAAGTCGGGCACACATAATGTGCCCGACTTCGGAACCATCACACTAGAGCGGATCGCGATCAATCGGAAACACCGCATGTTTCCAGTTGATCGCGTGAATCCGCTCTACTTCAATGAGTTAGATCAGATTCACGCGATTAAAT